>CAZIBV010000012.1:31047-41041 GCA_964537345.1 uncultured Flavobacterium sp.
CAAAAAGAATCAACCCGGAACCCGCCAACTATTTCAGAGCACAGTAAAATGATCAGGGCATTGATGAACAAAAGGAAAAGCCCCAAGGTAAAAATCGTCACCGGCAGTGTGAGCAAAACCAGTATCGGCTTAAAAAACAGGTTAAGCAGGCCAAGCACAACCGCCACCAGTAGCGAGGTAGTGAAACTGTCAACGTGGACGCCGCGCATAAATCCTGAGATAAGCAATACCAAAATGGCGGTGATCAGGATACGAAGAAGAATTTTCATGGTTCAAATGTAACGAAAATATGACAAAGCCGACCTAAAAGCTGATGGGTCAAAATTTGACAATGTGAACATCATACAATAATTTAAATTACTTTTGACAACTAAAAACTTTCTAAATGAAAAAACTATTACTCTCTGCATTATTGGTTTCAGGATTTGCGGCATCGGCGCAGGTTACCGTTTTTTAGGACGGATTTGAAACCTATGAAGATTTTGCCATCACCGGTTTTGGTGGGTGGCTGACCCTGGACCTTGACGGACTTGCCACTTATATTGGCGGACTTCCTGAAGGTGCTACTGAAGCATGGCCAAACGCCAATGATCCGCAAGCGTGGATGGTGTTCAACCCGGCAGCGGCAGGTGTTACCAACAGTACCGACGCATGTGCTTCAACCGGCGCCGAAAACCGCAACTTTGACCCGCACACCGGATCCAAATACGCCGGATCTTGGGCAGGTGTCCCAGCCGGTGGGATCAATGCCAACAATGACTGGTTGGTGAGCCCTCCTATCACACTGGGAACTTCTAATAACAACGTTGAGTTTTGGGTTAAACAGCTTTCAACCTGCTACGGCACCGAGCGTTTCCGTGTGGGCGTTTACACCGATACAGGTGCCCCAACTGCCAAGTCAGATTTCACGCTGGTTTCTGGTGTTGCGGCGGTAACGGCCACTACCAACTGGGTTCTTAAGACATACTCACTTAACGCATACAGCAACCAAACCATCCGGATCGGCATTAAAAACCAGAGCGCGACGCCTATTTCCTGATGGTTGACGACTTTAAGGTAACGTAATCAAACCTGTCGGTAAGCGAGGCTTTCTCGTCAAAATTCACAGTTTATCCAAACCCGGCTGCCGGGCAGGTTTTCCTGTCTAACGCCGAGGGCATTTCCATCAGCAGCATGAACCTGACTGACCTGAACGGACGCGTGGTACAAACGGTCAACCTGGATGGCGCCACTCAGGCCAGCATCGATCTCTCATCTCTTTCAGCCGGAATCTACATGATGAACATCTCATCTGATCAAGGCAAAGCCGTTAAGAAAATCGTTCGCAAGTAATTAAACTGAACACCAAATCAGGCCTCGTCATTTTCGACGGGGCTTTTTTATTTTGAATGGTGTAAATTGTTAACTTTGAGACACATTAATCCACCATTCTATGAAAAAACTATTACTTTGTTCGCTTTTCCTGGCGGCTGCAACCACTCAGGCGCAGTTTTGGACAGCCAAACCCACCGGCTTTACAACGGCTTCACGTGGTATTAACGGAATTTCAATTGTCGATGCCAATGTGGTGTGGGCCAAAGCGTACGACGGATCGGGTGGCGGCGCTCACATCCGCGAGTATACCCGCAGTACCAACGGCGGCGAAACATGGGTTCCCGGATCAGTCAACGTGGCCGGGATTCAGGCCGGAACCGACATCAGTTCCATTACGGCCGTATCGTCTACCAATGCCTGGGTGAGCACCAATCCATCGGCACAGGACGGCACCAACGGAATTTACGTTACCACCAACGGCACGAGCTGGAGCAAGCAAACTACGGCGGCGTTCACATCAGCATCCTTTGCAAACTTTGTCCACTTTTGGAATGCCAACAACGGTGTTTGCATGGGCGATCCTGTAGGCGGTTATTTTGAAATTTATACCACCTCAAACGGCGGAACCACCTGGACACGCGTAGCCCAGGCCAACATTCCTGACCCTGCGGGCGGCGAAGAATACGGCTATACCAACAACTTTGCCTTTGCCGGGAATTCCATCTGGTTTGGCACGTCGAGTGGACGACTTTATCGCTCTACCGACTTTGGCGCCACATGGAGTGCATTCCAGGCTCCTTTGTCAGATTTCGGATCGGCGACACTTTCCGGCGCGTACTCGTTTTCCAACAATAACAAAGGTCTGCTCTCTCTTTCTGACGGAACGCTCTTCTCGACAACCGACGGCGGCGAAACCTGGAATCCCGTGAGCTACAACGGAACGCTGTTCGTGGGCGACATCGCTTACGTTCCCGGTACTTCGATGGTTGTAGCCACCAGCGTTTCGGCCTCCGCAGTTAACGGTACAGGATCAGGTTACAGCCTTGATGACGGACAAACTTGGGTCACGACTGATACAGGCGTGCAATACAATACGGTCAGATTCTTTAACAACACTACCGGATTCACTGGCGGATTCAATACATCGGCAACCGTGGGTGGAATCTACAAGTACACAGGGAACGTATTGGCCACGGCGCAATTTGGCACAAGCAAACTCACCGTTTCACCTAATCCTTCGACGGGAATTTATCAACTGACAGGCGCTCCGGTTCAGTCGGTAGTAGTGACCGACATGCTGGGCAAGCAGGTTTTCAAGGCTGATTTTGGAATGACGCAGAACAACACCGTCGACATCACATCGGCCAACAACGGCGTCTACCTGATGACGATAACCGGCGATGACGGCGCGCAAAAAACCGTCAAACTCATCAAACAATAAAAAGTAGAGCCCTCCAGTCGAGGGCTTTTTTTATGAAAGGAATTTTTGGGTGATTTCAAAAAACAACTGCGGATTCTCCGCATGCAACCAGTGTCCGGCGTCGGGAATGGTCTCCAATGACGCATTGGGAAAATGAGTTTCAATAAGCGACCATTGATCGTCGCGGATGTAATTGGAGTTTCCGCCGCGGATAAAAAGCACAGGGCCGTCAAACCGTGCATCGTCGGGAAGCGCCTCGCCCACATTCTCTATTTTTTGGTTGAACACTTCCAGGTTGAACCGGAAGGCCAGTGTGTCGGGTGTGGGACGGTAGATGCTTTTCATCAAAAACTGACGCGTGCCAAAGTCAGGAACGTGTGGTTCGATCATTTTTTCAATTTCGCTGCGATCAGAGGTTTTTGAAAAATCGGCAGCGTTAAGTCCGGCCAGGATTTCCTGATGGTGCGGCGCATAATATTTTGGACCGATGTCGGCCACGATTAATTTGTCAATTAGTTCGGGATGATGCGCAGCCAGAAACATGGCGATCTTTCCGCCCATCGAATGCCCGATGATGGAAACTTTGTCGAGTTGGTGGTGGCGGCAATAGGCAAGCACATCGTCGGCCATATCGGCATAGGTAAAATCCGGCGAATGAAAACTGCGCCCGTGGTTGCGCAAATCCAGCATGTGAACCTCGAATCCGGCATCGGCATAACGGGTTCCCAGCGTTTTCCAGTTGTCGGACATCCCCAGAAATCCGTGAATAATGACCAGTGGACGGCCGGACCCTTCAATTTTTGAATACAGAATTTCCATTACGAAAGGCGTTGCAGATAAAGTTGCACCACGTTTTCCAGACCCAGGTACAACGCTTCGGAAATCAGCGCATGCCCTATTGAAACTTCCAGGAGTCCGGGAATGTGGTCTTTAAAAAACTTGATGTTGTCTAAACTAAGGTCGTGGCCGGCATTGAGCCCAAGCCCCACCGATTGTGCGCGGAGTGCCGCCTCAATGTACGGCTTGATTCCTTCCTTGTTTCCCATGGAATACTGATGGGCGTATGATTCGGTGTAGAGTTCGACCCTATCGGTTCCGGTGAGCGCGGCGCCTTCAATCTGATCGGCTATGGGATCGACAAAAATCGATGTGCGGATCCCGTTGTGCTTGAACTCGGCAATGACTTCCTGTAAAAATGACTTGTGCCGACGCGTGTCCCAGCCCGCATTTGACGTGATGGCGTCGGGCGCATCGGGAACCAGCGTCACCTGATCAGGACGAACCTGCAAAACAAGATCGATAAAGGAAGGCTCGGGATTTCCCTCAATGTTGAATTCAGTGTAAACCACCGGTCGTAAATCACGCGCATCCTGGTACCGGATATGACGCTCGTCAGGACGCGGATGGACGGTAATGCCCTGTGCTCCAAATTCCTGGATGCGACGCGCCGCCTCGAGAACGTCCGGGACATTTCCGCCGCGGGCGTTGCGGAGCGTGGCAATTTTGTTGATGTTTACGCTGAGTTTGGTCATTGGGTAAGTTTTTACAAAGTTATGAAAATAGCGTTTGTGGTAATTTTTAAGTAATTTGCAACGCAATAGATCGCTATGAAAGGAATATCCGAATTCATCAACAATGACTTCAAACCCCTGGACAGCAATGCCCTGGTGGCTGAAGCGCAGGACTTTTTTGCACAGGAAGCCTTTTCACATTTTCCGGTGATTGACCAAAATGTTTACATCGGGAGTTTGTCGGCCGAGGACGTTGAAACGTTTGACCCGCAAAAACCTCTGGGTCAGTACCGCTATGCAATGGAAGGTTTTTTTGGCCGTCCCGACATACTGTGGCTGGATGCGATGGAGTTGTTCGCGCAACATCAGACAAACGTCCTGCCCATACTCGATAAGGACAATGCGTACGCCGGCTACTGCGAGGCCACCGACATCATCAAGCTGTTTCACGATACGCCTTTTTTAAAGGAACCGGGCAGCGTTTTGATTGTTGAAAAAGCCGCGCACGATTATTCCATGAGCCAGATTGTGCAGATTGTGGAAAGCAACAACTCAAAAGTGCTGGGCGTGATGATTTCAGAGGTTCAAGGATCGATGGTTCAAGTGCTTATCAAGGTTTCTCTGGGATCGCTCAATGAAATCATTCAGTCGTTCCGGCGGTATGATTACGAGGTGGTATCGGAGCATCCGGAAGACGCCTATATCAACAACCTCAAGGAACGATCGGATTATCTGGACAAGTATCTCAACATCTGATGAAAGTAGCGATTTACGGACAATATTATCAGAACAGCACCGAACCCATCATCCGTGACATTTTTGTCTTTTTTGGCAAGAACAATGTTTCGCTGGTGATTGAAGACGAGTTCCTGGCGATGCTGCATGAAAAGGGAATCGTTGAAAAATCTTACGATACTTTTACCGCCAAACAAGGACTTGACAAAAGTTTTGACCTGTTGGTAAGCATCGGCGGCGACGGTACGATCCTGCGGGCGATAACACTGGTGCGCGATTCAGGTGTTCCCATTTTGGGCATCAACGCCGGACGACTGGGCTTTTTGGCAACGGTTCACAAGGACGACATTGAATCCTTCCTGCGGTTTATCATCGACAGGAAATATTTAATATCGCAACGCACGCTCATCAGTCTGGAATCTGATCCGCCTGTCGATGAATTGGCGATCAACTTTGCCCTGAATGAAATCAGCGTAAGCCGAAAGGAAACCACCTCGATGATTACCATCGAAACCTATTTGAACGACGAACTTCTCACTTCATACTGGGCCGACGGACTGATTGTCGCCACTCCAACGGGTTCTACAGGATATTCGCTGAGCTGCGGCGGACCGATACTGATGCCGGCGGTTTCAAGCTTTGTCATCACACCGATTGCGCCTCACAACCTGAACGCGCGCCCGCTGGTGATCCCTGATGACACCGTGATCAAAATGAAAGTGTCGGGCCGCGAAAACGAGTATCTGGTATCGCTGGATTCCCGCACCGCCATTGTTTTGAATGAGTCGGTCATTACCGTCAGGAAAAATCCGTTTAGCATCAATATGGTCGAAATACCTGACCAAACATTTCTCAAAACCCTGCGCAGTAAATTGCTGTGGGGCGAGGACAAGCGCAATTGACGCTTTTATACTACGACCTTTATTATTGCGTTAGAGAAGGTGTCTGCGGCATCAGGCCAAATATTATCTGGTCAAAATGCTGATTGGCAGCCATAATTATTATATTTGCACGCTGTAAAAAAATGAAGTACCAAATCGCGATAGTGGCTTTCCTGCTGGGTTTTTTTCGCATGGATGCACAAATAAATGAAATTGGCGTTTTTTTGGGCGGAAGTAATTTTATTGGCGACGTAGGCCGTACCGATTACATCCATCCAAATGAACCCGCTTTTGGCATTTTGTACAAGTGGAACCGCAGTCCGCGTCACAGTTTCCGTTTGTCGTATACGCAGTCAAAACTGACGGCGCGAGACGGTGAATCAGATGTTCCCGGACGAAACATGCGCGATTACGATTTTGAAAACACGGTGCGGGAATTTTCGCTCGGGCTGGAATTCAATTTTTTTGAATTTGACTTGCACGAACTTAAAACCCAGGTAACCCCCTATGTCTGGACGGGGGTGTCGTATTTTATATACGATGAGTTGTATCATCTGGACACGGGTTATGAAAAAGATTATACATCGTCGACGTTTGCCATTCCGATGGCCGTTGGGGTCAAGACCAATATTACGCCCAGCCTTGTATTGGGCTTTGAATTTGGCGCCCGATACACGTTGACCGATAACCTTGACGGAAGCAATCCGGAAGGTGATAATTTTGCGCCGTTGCGATTTGGGAACCTGAACAGCAAGGATTGGTACGCCTTTACCGGCCTGACCCTAACCTACACTTTTACTGAAAAACCTTGTTTTTGTGCCGACTGATATGCCATTTAATACCCTTGATCCCAAACGACTCCCGCGACATCTGGCCATTATTATGGACGGAAACGGGCGTTGGGCCAAAAAGCGGGGCATGTTGCGCGTATTCGGGCATGAAAACGGAACCAAAACCGTTCGGACCACGGTGGAAACCTGCGCGCGTCTGGGCATTGAAAACCTTACGCTTTACGCCTTTTCTACCGAGAACTGGAATCGTCCAAAGCTGGAGGTTGACACCCTGATGAAGCTTTTGGTGAGTTCGCTCAAAAAGGAATTAGGGACGCTCCAGGAAAACAACATCCGCCTCAATTCAATCGGATCATTGGACATGCTTCCGGAAACGGCCAGAAAGAGCCTTATGGAGGTTATCGACATGACCAAAAACAACACCCGGATGACCCTGACCCTGGCGTTGAGTTATGGGTCACGCGACGAGATTTTACAGGCGGTCCGGGCCATTTCGGTTAAAGTTAAAAATAACCTAATTCTGCCGGACGAGATAAACGAATCAACAATTAATAATCATCTTTACACGCACAATTTGCCCGACGTTGACCTGTTGATCAGGACCAGTGGCGAACATCGCATAAGCAATTTTTTGCTTTGGCAGATCGCGTACGCCGAGATGTATTTTACAGATGTCCTTTGGCCGGATTTCTCTGAAAAAGAACTGTACGATGCACTCGCCGACTATCAAAAGCGCGAAAGAAGATTTGGAAAGACCAGTGAACAAATTAAATAATATTTTAGTGTTGAAGACATTCGCAAAAATGTTCCTCATGGCGATGCTGTTGGGGAATGTTTTTTTAACTACCGCTCAAGACCGAGTTCCATTTAATCAAGGCACCCGTTACATTCTGGCCGACGTAGACGTCACCGGAAAAATCACTTTCAACAAACAAACGGTTGTGACCTTTGCGGGACTGGAGAGAGGCCAATGGATTACAGTTCCCGGCGAAGAAATTAGCAACGCTATCAAAAAACTGGGCAAGCTTGGTCTTTTTAGCGATATCGACTTTTATGTAAGCCGCGTTCAGAATGACAGTATCTGGCTCGAGCTCAACATTCACGAACTCCCAAAGTTGAGCGAGGTTAAATTTACCGGCGTCAAAAAGAACAAGATTGAGCAACTCATCAAGGACACCGACCTTAAAAAAGGAAAGGTGGTCAATGAAAACCTGATCACCAACACGCGCTATTACCTCGAGAACAAATACCGCAAGGAAGGGTTCTTTAACGCCAAGGTTAACATCAACACTGTTCCCGACACCACAGCCGGCAACAACGTCAACATGGTCGTGGCCATCGACAAGGGCGACAAGGTTAAAGTGCGCCGCATCGAATTTATCGGCAATGAAAAATTCACCGACGCCAAGTTGCGCAAGTCGATGAAGAACACCAAGGTAAAAAATCCAGTGCGTTTGTTTAAAAAGTCAAAGTTTATCCGCGACGATTACAAGCAGGATCTGGTGACGATTGTAGACAAATACAAGGAAAAAGGCTATCGAGATGCCCGTGTGGTTTGGGATTCAGTGACTTACAACAAAAAGAGCAACGACATTTCAATCAAGGTAAACATCGAGGAAGGGCGTCGTTATTATTTTGGCGACATCAAGTTTTTGGGCAACACGGTTTACAGCGATGAGCGCCTCAACCGCATGATTGGTGTCAAACGCGGTGATGTATACAACGGTGTACTTTTGCAAAAACGCATCGCCGACAAAACCAAGCCCGACGGCGACGACTTGACCAACCTCTACCAGAACAACGGCTATCTGTTCTCGAACATCAATGCCGTCGAAACCCGCACGCAAAACGATACCATCGACTTTGAAATCAGAATCGTCGAAGGCCCGATTGCATATTTCAACAAGATTACTGTTGTAGGCAATGACAAGACCAACGACGAAGTTATTTACCGCGAACTGCGCACCAAGCCGGGACGTATGTACAGCAAGGACGATGTGATCCGCACCATCCGCGAGATTGGCCAGCTTGGATTCTTTGATCCGGAGGCGATCGATCCGCAATTTAAAAACGTAGATCCGGCAGCCGGAACCGTGGATATTGAATACCACCTGGTTGAAAAAGGATCGAGCCAGGTTGAACTTCAGGGCGGTTACGGCGGCGGCGGATTCATTGGAACGCTGGGCCTTTCGTTTAACAACTTCTCGTTGCGCAACATCTTTAACAAGGATGCCTACGACCCACTACCCATGGGAGACGGCCAAAAAGTAGCGCTCAGATTGCAGGGAAGTTCGTTTTTCCAGACGTACAGCCTGTCGTTTTCAGAGCCGTGGTTTGGCCGCAAAAAGCCGGTTCAGTTTAGCACCTCTATTTCCTACAGCAAGCAGTTCCTCAACAACTTCAGGACATTTGACGTGGACCGAAGCAAGAGCTTCAACATCTTCACGGTATCGGTTGGATTGGCCAAGCGCCTGACGGTTCCGGATGACTCGTTTGTATTGTCAAATGCGGTCAGCTTTCAGTACTACGACCTGAACAACTACAACACCGGACTGTTTACATTTGGCGATGGATCGGCGCGAAACTTTGCCTACACCATCGGCCTGAGCCGAAACAACAAGGGCGTCAACCCAATTTTCCCGACCTACGGATCAGAGTTTAGTGTTACGGCCAAGTTTACACCGCCTTACTCATTGTTCAACGGAGTGGATTATGCCAACCTAAAAAATCAGGCTGAATACAGATCGCGATTGAACTCTGCAAATGGTGTTTTTGGTCTGGACGGCGACTTTATCAATCCCGGCGATTTTATCAAGACTACAACCATGGTGGTCAATGGAGTTTCGCAAACTGGTATTGTAAGGGTTGATAATTATTTGGATGCCGACGTCGATCAGGCCAAGGTTGATCAAAAGCGATTCAACTGGCTGGAATATTATAAAATTAAATTCAAAGCTGACTGGTTTACAAAAATTTATGGTAAATTCGTTTTGCGTTCTTTGGGCGAATTCGGGTTTATGGGAGCATACAATCAGGATCGCGGCCTGGTTCCGTTTGAACGGTTCTACCTGGGTGGCGACGGATTGGCGAACTTTGCTCTCGACGGGCGGGAAATCATTGGTCTACGCGGCTATCCCAACCAGTCACTGACTCCGTATGACGCACGCGGGGCTCAAAACGGAGCAACGGTGTACAACAAATTCTCGCTGGAATTGCGTTATCCAATTACCATGAAAGCTGCAGCATCCATTTATGGACTTGCGTTTCTGGAAGGCGGTGCCGCATACGATACGTTTAGAAACTACAACCCGTTCCAACTTCAGCGTTCGGCAGGTTTTGGTG
>CAZIBV010000012.1:41141-45366 GCA_964537345.1 uncultured Flavobacterium sp.
GATACGTTTAGAAACTACAACCCGTTCCAACTTCAGCGTTCGGCAGGTTTTGGTGTACGGATCTTTATGCCTGCGTTTGGTTTGTTGGGTATCGACTTTGGATACGGATTCGATCCGCAGCCAATTCCCGGTTTGACCAAGCCTAACGGATGGGAAACGCACTTTATAATTGGTCAGCAGTTCTGATAGAATTTCTGGCATGATATTTACTAAAGCGATTTTGGTTATGAGAAAAACGTTTTTCATCTTGTTTCTAACAATGGCCCTGACAGCGCAGGCACAAACCCGCGGCGTTAAGATTGGGTATATCGACATGGAGTACATCCTGCAAAATGTCCCTGATTACACCGAGGCCAAAAACCAGTTGGAGCAAAAAGCACAGCAGTGGAAACAGGAAATCGAAGCCAAGAAAAACGATATTGCAAAACTCAAGGACGCTCTTAAAACTGAGAGGGTCTTGCTTACCAAAGAACTTATTGAAGAACGCGAAGAGGAAATCCGCTTTCAGGAAACTGAACTGTCAGATTACCAGCAAAAGCGTTTTGGCCCAACCGGCGACCTGATGACGCAAAAGGCGGTTTTGGTCAAGCCAATCCAGGATCAGGTTTTTAACGCCGCTCAGGACATTGCCGAGGCCAGTAAATATGATTTTATTTTTGACAAATCGTCTGACCTGACCATGCTTTTCGCAGCCAAGCGATTTGACATCAGCGACCGTGTTATCCGCGCCATTACCCGAGCTTCAAAACGCGGTCAAATGAGCCGCAAGGAACTCAAGGAAGAAGAAGCGCGCGAAGCCAAGGAAGATATGATTGACGAAAATCCGGAACTGGCAGAGCGTCAAAAGAAATTGGACGAACGCAAGGCTGCACGTGAAAAACTGGCAGCTGACCGCAAAGCTGAACTTCAAGCCCGACGCGAGGCCGCTCTGGCAAAACGCAATGCAGGCCGCGAAGGTCAGTCGACCACAACACCTGATGAGGGAAAACCAACCACACCTGATACGCCTAAAACCGACGGAGATCAACCCGAAGCCGAAACACCGGTAAATGACACCCGGGCCAATGCCGCCGCCGAACGCGAAGCTAAATTAGAAGAGCGTCGAAAAGCATTGGAGGAACGCAAAGCCAAAGTATTGGCCGACAGGGAAGCCGCAAAAAAAGCGCGCGAAGACAAGAAAAAACAAACAGAAAACACCGATAAGCCAGAAGGTGAACCGGGTAAAGAAGACTAATACTTTTTAATTTTAAATAAATTCGCAAAACAATGAGAAAACTGAAGACTTTATTAATCGCTGCCGTCCTTTTTGTGGGTGCCAACCAGGCGAATGCTCAAGCAAAAACAGCACATGTTGATATTGCTGAAATCATGGGGAAAATGCCTGCTATGCTTGATGCACAAAAGCAATTGGAGAAGCTGAGCGGCACTTACGACGCAGAGTACAAAACGATGGTCGAGGAGTTTCAGTCAAAAGTAAAGAAATACGAATCTGAAGCTACAACCGTAAGCGATAAGGTAAACGAAGAACGTTCAAAAGAAGTTCAGGAAATGCAAAAGCGCATCGTAGATTACCGCGACAACGCGCAAAAGGAACTGCAAAAGAAAGAGCAGGACCTGACCAAGCCGCTTATTGAAAAAGTACGCGCTTCTATCCAGAAAGTGGGTAAAGCTAAAGGGTATCAGTATGTCTTTAACGGAAACGACCTTTTGCTTTCAGACGGTCCGGACATTACTGCCGACGTAAAAAAAGATTTGGGATTCTAATCTGAACCCACTTAATAAGAAACTGCTCTCGGGCAGTTTTTTTTATATTTGTCCGGATGACAAACAACAATCCCATCGGGCTTTTTGATTCAGGCGTGGGCGGCACCTCGATATGGCGTGAAATCCACCAATTATTACCCAACGAGGACACCATTTACCTGGCCGACAGCAAAAATGCACCCTACGGCATCAAGTCGAAAGATGAAATCATCGCACTTTGCAAAAAAAATACTGACTTGTTGCTGTCGATGGGATGCAAACTGATTGTCGTGGCGTGCAATACGGCAACAACCAACGCTATCAAGGAACTCCGCGCTCAATATGACGTTCCTTTTATCGGAATCGAGCCAGCCATCAAACCGGCCGCATTAAAGTCTAAAAGCGGAAAAATAGGCATCTTGGCTACAAAAGGAACCCTTAACAGCGAGTTGTTCAACAAGGCCGTCGAAACATTTCAGGACATCGAAATCGTCGAGCAGGTTGGCACCGGTTTAGTCGAATTGATAGAAGGTGGCGAGAAGGATTCGCCCGAGATGGAAGCGCTCCTCAAAAAGTATCTTTCGCCTATGGTCGAATCTGGCATCGATTATCTGGTACTGGGTTGCAGCCATTATCCTTACCTGATCCCGAATATCAAAAAAATCATCCCTCAAGACATCCGCATCATTGATTCAGGCGAGGCGGTCGCACGTCAGTCCCAACACATCCTGACGGAAAAAGCGGGGTTAAAGGACATTGGGCCGGGAAAGGCAATATTTTATACCAATGCAGACCCGGTGGTACTTCAAAGTCTTTTGGGAGATAAGTTCCCGGTTGTTTACAAAGATTTCTGATCGTCCTTAAACCAACCCGAATACATCACGTAATTGGTCGATATGCGGCCAATCTCACCAGCAAAATCGGACTGATCGATATCCTTTACCTTTCGGGCCGGAACGCCGGCGTAAATAGCTCCTGATTCAACCACCGTGTTCTGGGTCACCACAGCACCGGCAGCAATGATTGAATTGCTGTTTACAATACAATTATCCATCACAATCGCGCCCATTCCAATCAACACATTGTCGTGTATGGTACAACCGTGCACAATGGCGTTATGGCCTATAGATACATTGTTTCCAATTTGCGTTGGGTGTTTTTGATAGGTGCAGTGGATGATGGCGCCATCCTGAACATTTACCCTATCGCCCATCTTAATATAATGGACATCACCGCGGACGACGGCATTGAACCAAACGCTGCATTCCTTGCCCATGGACACATCGCCAACCACCGTGGCGTTTTCAGCTATGTAGCAATCACCCGGAATTTGAGGCGATTTGCCGTTAACAGATCGAATCATAATAAAAAGAAAGTCCCGATTCCTCGGGACTGTATTAGTTAATGGCTGGACAGTTACAGTGATACTTTTCGCGTTCGCAGAACAAGTTGATGCCAAGCGTGATTTGGTGAAATCCTGCATTGTCAAACTTAATGTCGCCGATAGTATGCGAATAAGTATACGCAAACATAAAGTTCTTGTAATTAACACCGATTATAGGCGTAACGTATTGCAAGCGCTGTTCTTCAACACTATTCCCGTTGACAAATTCGGCACCGTCCAAACTGCGGCGGTAAGACAAACCTCCCCACAACATCCCAAAATCAAATTGACGATAGGCTTTCATGTTAAGGTCAATCGCTTTTTCCTGTGTTTCACTAACCATTTGGAACAAAACGGACGGCTCGAGTGAAATGGTCTCAACGTCGCCAAAAGTATAACCGGCGCTAAGTAAAAATTTGCGCAGGTTGTCACTTTCAATCTCAGTGTAGATTTCCCGCTTGTTGGCCAGGGCGTTCTTTACCGTAAAGTGTGCATAGAATTCAAGATAGTTGTACGATGCTCCAATGTCTACGTTAAAATAGGCATCGCGCTGAACGATGGTACCGTCAACAATCGGATCGTAATCACCTGATTGCAAAAACTCAGTCTCGTCGAGCATGCTTTGCACAAAACCTGCGCTCATACCAAACGACAATTGGTTAAGGTCGACAGCGTCGCGTGAAAACATAATGTGGTGGGCGTAAGTTGCCTTGACACCGCGTTGTGAATGATATCCGTTTCGATCGTTAAAAGCAATCAATCCCATTCCCGAGCGCTCGCCAACCCTGCCGTTGAAGCTTAGGGTTTGCAATGCCGGCGCATCGTCCTGGTCAAACCACTGCTGACGGGCAGTCAACCTTAGCTTGGCACAGTTTGCAGCACCCGCCATTGATGGGTGTAGCAGGTAATAGTTATCGGTCAGATAGTCGGAGTAGATCGCAATCCCTTCCTGGGCATAATTAAATTGAGTTATAAATAGTAGAACTAGTAGATACCTTTTTTTTAAGTTCATGGGGGTTATCGTTTTAATGAGAAATGCGCTCTAAACTCTTTCATCGCACCGCCTTCAGGATATTCCACCTTAAACCAATAATCGGT
>CAZIBV010000013.1:0-19463 GCA_964537345.1 uncultured Flavobacterium sp.
GTAAGCGCCTCCGGCCAGCCAGCACAAAATGATAAGCCATTCGCTGTTGATCTGGGCAGCAATCTCGCCCGGCGTGCGCAAAATCCCAACGCCGATGGTTCCGCCAACAAGTATGGCGATTCCAAAGCCCAGCCCGAGAATTTTTTGAAGGTTATTATTTTGCATCAAGACTTGAAATAAAACGGGTTAAAAATTTTGATTTCAGCCTTTTATAAAATTTTCTTGGTTGTCAACAAAAGTGATTTTCCGCGTGGGAGCCGTGTTCACCCTAAGGTCAAAAATGTCAAAGCGGTTGTAATGACCCAAAATGTCGTGCATCTGTTTTGGCTGGATGCATTTGGCCAGATCGATGTCGGCATACACAATCCCTTCGTCGTCAATCAACGGCTCTCCGATCACCGCGCCATTTGGCCCGATAAATCCTGAAAATGCCGAGTTCTTCCGCGTCAGCAACGCTTCAGCATCGGGAACATCGGCTTTCATGGCCTCCATGATCTCGCGCGAAATTGTCGAACACGAAACAATGGTAAACAGCTTGCCTTCAAAAGCGTGCGCGGCCGCCCTGATTTTAATCGCTTCGGCCATATTATAATCCGGCGGAGCGACAGGGAGTGAAATGTAGTTGGCAATATGGATCAGTTCGCCCTGCGCCAAAAGCGTAAAACGGGCCAGAGTGTTGGTATTTTCGCCGCAGGCCAGCGTCCCGATCGGCCCAATTGCGGTGTCGTAAACTTTTAAGGACGACCCGTCGCCGCTTGTCCAGGTAAGTTTTTCAGCCCATGTTGGCACAAGTTTGCGATGTTTCCCCACAAGATTTCCCGCGTCGTCTATGATCAGGTTGGTGTTGTAGATTTCACCATAGCTCGATCCGCGTTCATTGATGCCAATCACCACGTGGATTTTGTGGGTTTTTGCGGCTTCCAGCAAGCGGTTTATCGGCTCCGACGGAACAGCCACCGACGCTTTATAAAGTTTTTCGTACCACGCACTTCCCTGAACAGGCGTCATGATCCAGTTCCAATAGGGATAACCGGCTACAAAAACTTCAGGAAACGCGATGAGTTGCGCCCCGTTTTGGGCGGCTTCGGCCATAAAGGCGATGGCTTTGTCGATCGTTTTGTCGACGTCCAGAAAAACCGGCGAAGACTGTACTGCAGCGGCCTTAAACTTTTTAAATTCCATTATATCCTAGGATTGATACTGTAAGATTTTTTCACGCGTCGATTGGTCAAACGGCTGCGGCTTGATGGTGTCGTTTTCTTTGTCCAGCGCAACATTGACAAGCGTCGCTTCGCCCTCAAGGCAGGTAGAGCCATCGGCATGTAAAAATTCAAATGCGAACGTTACCGATGCGCTGCCAAGTTTGGTCACCCAAAGCGACTTTTGCAACACTTCGCCAATGCGCGCCGCTTTTTTAAACTGCACTTTAAGGTCGACGGTGGGAATGCCTTCCTGCCTTTCGTGTATTTTTGAAAACGGACGGCCGAGCGCCTCAGCAAACCAATCTTCCACCAGGTCGTTGAGCATTTCCAGAAATCGCGGATAGAAAACAATCCCCGCAAAATCAGCGTGACGAAAGCGGACTTCTTCTTGTCTAGAATATTTCATCTTAAAAATGATCGGCCGAGGCCAGTTTCCAATCGTGTAACAAATGTTTCGGCACCGATTCCTCCAGAAGCAGACATCCAGGCGTCAATTCAGGGAAAAGTTCGGCAAAGGTCCTGATGTTGGTTTTGTCGATGCGCATGCTCACCAGGTCGCGGTCAACCTTGTCCGGATGATCGATGCCTGCCGAGGCCATCAACTCCATGGCGGCTTTTACGGTTTCGTGCTGATATCGGGCGACGCGAACACTTTTTAAATGCGGAACCAGTCCTTTGGTCAGTCTTGGATCTTGCGTGGCGACACCGGTAGGGCAGGTGTTGGAATGGCACTCCAGCGCCTGGATGCAACCCAGTGCGAACATCATCCCCCGCGCGGAATTGCACAGGTCGGCACCCATTGAAAGTGCCCTTATAATGTCGAATCCGGAGATGATTTTTCCACTGGCGATGATTTTAATCTCATCCCTGATTCCAAATCCAACAAGGGCATCGTGTATAAAAGCAAGTGCGTCGCGCAACGGCATCCCGACGTGATCGGAATACTCCAATGGTGCGGCTCCGGTTCCGCCTTCGCCGCCGTCAACCGTAATAAAATCAAAGTAAGTTTTGGTTTGGATCATCGCCTTGCAGATGGCCAAAAATTCTGACCGGTTGCCTACGCAAAGTTTCATGCCGACGGGTTTTCCGCCTGAAAGTTCCCTTAGTGTCCGCACAAAATCCATCAGTTCCAGAGGTGTCTTAAAAGCGGTATGTCGCGGTGGGGAGATAATATCGCCGCCTGGCTTGATGAGGCGAATGGCCGCGATCTCATCGGTTACCTTTTCCTTTGGAAGTATGCCGCCGTGCCCAGGCTTGGCGCCCTGCGAAAATTTGATTTCGATCATTTTGACATTGTCCATCTGCGCCCGGGGAGCAAATTGCTCAGGCGAGAAGTTTCCGTATTCATTCCGGCAACTAAAATAGCCCGTCCCGATGTTCCAAACCACATCGCCGCCCGGCTCAAGGTGATAGGGTGAAAGTCCGCCCTCGCCGGTGTTGTGAAAAAATCCGCCCTGTTTGGCGCCGCTGTTCAAAGCAATGATGGCGTTTTTGCTGAGCGATCCGTAGCTCATGGCGCTGATGTTGAACAAACTGGCCATATAAGGTTTGGCGCACTGCGACGATCCTATTCGAACCCGTGGATTCTGATCGATATCGGAAAAAGCAATGGCGCGAACACTGTGGTTGATCCATTGGTAGCCCTCGTCATAGACGTCGAGTTGCGTCCCAAAAGGAAGCGTATCGGTTTCCTTCTTGCTGCGCTGATAGACAAGACTCCGCTGCAGACGGTTAAACGGCCGTCCTGAAATGTTGGTTTCAACAAAGTACTGGCGCATCTCGGGGCCGATGCCTTCCAGAAGATAACGCATACGCCCCAGCAATGGGAAATTGCGCTTGATGGTATGCTTGGACTGGTACATGTCGTAAAATCCCATCGCGATAAGCGGAAGAACCAGAATGAGCAGAAAAATAAACTTCCAGTTTACATACCAAAGTAGAGCCGTCACCACCAATAATCCGATGCTAAACCAAATAAAAAGCTTTCTCATTCCTGTTTCAGTTTAAAACGCTGCACCTTCCCGGTTTCGGTTTTAGGCAGTGCTTGCGTAAAGATAATCATTCGGGGGTATTTGTACGGCGCGGCTTTTTGCTTAAACCATTCTTGAATCTGTATGGCGAGTGTGTCGCTGGCCTTGTCGTGATTTTTAAGGACGATGTGCGCACACACCAGCATGCCTCTCTCTTCATCGGCACAACCGACAACGGCACATTCGGCAATTTCAGGATGTTCCAGCAATACGGATTCGACCTCGACGGCCCCGATGTTGTAACCGGACGAGATGATCATGTCGTCACCGCGGCCGACAAACCAAAAATATCCGTCGTCGTCGCGTTTAAAAATATCGCCGGTAATGTTCCAGCCATCCTCGACGTATTCGCGCTGTTTGTCCTCGCGTGCCAGGTATTTGCATCCTGTGATCCCGCGCACGGCAAGCCTTCCCGGAACGTCGGGGCCAAGTTGGTTACCGTTTGCATCTACAATCCGAGCCTCGTATCCAAAAACCGGAACGCCTGTTGCGCCGATTTTCATGTTTTCCTCAGTTGACGAAATAAAAATATGGAGCATCTCGGTAGCGCCTATTCCGTCAATGATCTTCAGCCCGGTGGCTTCATGCCAGTCGAGCCAAACCTTGGCCGGAAGGGTTTCGCCCGCCGAAACGCATTTTCGCAGCGTCGAAATATTATAATCCTTAACCTTTGTGGTGATGATACGCCAGGCTGTTGGTGCGGTAAAACAAACGGTAATGCCAAAATCCTGGATGGCCTGCAGCAACAAATCCGGTGTGGGTTTCTCAATCAAAAAACTCGAAGCGCCGTAGTAAAGAGGGAACAGCACCAATCCGCCCAGTCCAAAGGTAAAACCCAGCGGGGGGCTGCCTGTAAAAATATCTTCCGGTTTAGGTTGCAGCGAGTATCTGGGAAATGCTTCGCAGATGGCCAGAACGTCACGGTGATAATGTGCGGTCATTTTTGGTTTTCCGGTGGTTCCCGATGTGAACCCGATCAAGCAGACGTCTTCAGCCGAGGTGTCGAAATTTTCAAAATGCGCGGGTTTGCCTTCCATTCTGCGTTCCAGTTCGGCGGGCTTGGTTTGCGTTCCGTCAAAGGTGATGACAGTCTGCAAAAAAGGCGAGTTGACCAGGCGCATCTCGTCCATCAGCCGCTGGTCGCATAGCGCGTGCGAAATTTCGGCGCAGTCACACATCACATTGAGTTCCTTTTCGCGCAAAAGCGGCATGGTAGCTACAGCGATTCCACCTGCTTTGAGGACGCCAAACCAACACGCCACCATCATGGGATTATTGGCCGATCGGATCAGAACGCGGTTACCCGGAACCAGGCCGTAATCGGTTGTCAGCGCATGTGCAATCCGGTTGGCCGTTTCATAAAGCTGGCGATACGTCCACTGATGCTCAAAGGTTTGCATGGCAATGCAGCTGCCACGCCCGTGCTCGATGTGATAATCCAACAAACGGTGGGTGCAATTAAGCCGGTTTGGAAACGCAAACGGACCGTCCAGAAATGGATATTCCGGCTGAAGCGACTTAGGCGGTAAATGATCGTGGGCAAAAGTATCGACGTAATTCATGTTATTAGCGATTAGCAATTAGCTGTCAGCGATCAGCTAGTTTGAATTCCAAGTGTAAAGTCTAAAGTCAAAAGTCCGAAGGGAAAATTCCAAAATCCAAATTCCAAATTCCAAAATTTAGCCATTAGCGGTTAGCTTTCAGCGATTAGCTTGTTTGACGATCAATTCGAGTTGCAAAATCAAAATTCCAAATTCCAAATTCCAAAATTTAGCCATTAGCGGTTAGCTTTCAGCGATTAGCTTGTTTGACGATCAATTCGAGTTGCAAAATCAAAATTCCAAATTCCAAATTCCAAATTCCAAATCCTCCTATTTAAAGAGTTCCAAGCTCAGGAAATCCAATTCTTAAATCTTAATTCTTAAATCTCAAATCACTTCTGGTGCGATTCCGGCTTAAGCGCCTTTTTCATTCCTTCTTTTTCCTTGCGTTCGGCGGCTTTGAGCGGATAGAGATGCGACATCCCGTAGCGGTAATCGGCGGGGATGTCTCCCGGGTCAAATTGTTCATAAGCCTGGGCGTTTCGCACAAATCCGGGATCGAGCAGCAGCGGACGTCCCAGGGCTACCAGGTCGGCGCGGCCGTTTAACAGAATGGTGTTAATCTGATCGATGTCCTGAATGCTTCCGGCCGTAACCGTGGGAATCCCGACGCTGTTGCGCACCATATCCGACAATGGCGTCTGCCACATCCGGCCCAGCGGTGGTTTGTCGCCCGCAATGGTGTACCCGCTGGAAACGTCGATCAGGTCGGCGCCGGCTTCCTTAAACGCGCGTGCAAAAAACAGCGCATCCTGCTCGCTTAATCCGCCCTCGGTCCAATCAGAAACCGACAGCCTTACCGCGATGGGTTTATGCGCAGGAAATGCCTGACGGATCGCCTTGAAAACCATCAGTGGAAACTTGATTCGGTTTTGCACCGTCCCGCCAAATTCGTCGGTGCGTTTGTTGGTAAGCGGCGACAGGAACGAAGCCAGTAAAAAGCCGTGGTGCGCCTGCAATTCGATCATGTCAAATCCGGCTTTGTCGGCCAGGACTGCGGCGTTTTTGAATTCCTGGACCACCTGTTCCATTTGGGCCGCGGTGATTTCTTCCGGCATTTCCAGCGATTCGTCGTAGCGCAGGGCAGATGCTGAAAGCGGTGGCAACGGCATTTTTACACCCGACCGTCTGCCGGCATGTCCCAGTTGGATGGCAATTTTTGCCTGGCTGTTGGCGTGGATAAAATTTGTGATCCTATGCCATGCCTGAGCCTGTTCTTCTGATTTTAACACAGTGCAACCCAGCGTGATTTTACCGCGTTCGGAAACTGCGGTAGCCTGCGTAATGATAAGTCCTACACCGCCCATGGCCCGGCTTGCGTAATGCACCAGGTGCCAATCGTTGACCAGACCGTCCTGGGCGTGATGCTGTTCCATCGGTGCCATGACAATACGGTTGATGAGTTCCATTTCCCGCAATTTGAAACGCGTGAAGGCGGCCGGAGTTTTGGAATTTTCTAAAAGATTCAGATTAAACGCTGCCAGCACGCGCGAGGTAAAGGAAGGATCGCGCAGCGCAAGGTTTTCAAAAGTCACTTTTTTGGCGCGGGTCATGACACCAAAAGCAAACTGCAAAAACGGATGCTGCATGTGGCGGTCCATGTTTTCAAACCAATCGAGCGACACCATGGCCGCGTGCTGAATCATCTCGACGCGGTTGCGGCGTGCCTGATCGTAGGCGCGGGCAATTTCGTGGATGTTTCCCGGGTGATAGGTGACGGCGTCGGCCAGGGCGATGGCGCACTCCATGGCGAGCTTGGTGCCTGATCCGATAGAGTAGTGGGCCGTGGCTTTGGCGTCGCCCAGAAGTATGAGGTTGTTGTAATACCATTTTTCATTGGTGACGGCCGGAAACTGACGCCAGTGCGACTTGTTTGAAATGAGCGGATGACCGCCCAGTTCCTGCGCAAAAATCGACGACAGTTTTTCAATGGTGTCCTGATCGTCAAAGGTGTGAAAGCCGGCCTTTTCCCAAGTTTCGGGCGCGCACTCAAAAATCCAGGTGCTCATGCCCGGTTCATACTGATAGGTGTGGGCCACGATGGTGCCGTGTGGCGTCGAGCGAAAGAAATACGCAAAGGCGTCAAGCGGGCGCGTCGATCCCAGCCAGACGAATTTGTTGCGCTGCAAGCTGATTTTAGTCCCGAAATGTTCGGCATACCTGTCGCGGATGGCACTGTTGATTCCGTCGGCGGCCAAAATCAGATCGGAATCTGCAAAGACTGAGAGGTCGTCGACGTTTTGATTGTAGTGCAACCCGACGCCTTCCTCTCGGCAACGCTGCTGCAAAAGTTGCAAAAGCGTCTTTCGGGAACAACCGCAAAATCCGTTTCCGGAAATGCGCACCTGTTCGCCGTTTCGCACCACGTCCAGATCGTCCCAATACGCAAACCGGCTGCGAATCAAATCATACGATTGCGGATCTCGGGTGAGGAATTCGCTCAGGGTTTCGTCTGAAAAGACAACGCCAAATCCAAAAGCGTCGTCGGGTTGGTTCCGTTCGTAGACGTCGATCTGGAAAGATGGATTGGCTTTTTTGGCCAGAATGGAAAAGTAAAGGCCGCCGGGACCTCCACCAATTACGGTAATTTTCATGATACTGAGGATTGCAAAAGGGATGGGAGCGGCATCCTTTTTAGGCGTGGTTTTTTACACGCCGAAAAAGATACAGCGGACAGCCCGGCCCGCAGGGATTTGCCCAAATGATTCATAGTCGTTTTACTGAGAATATTTCGCCGAGTTTGGCGTAATCGCTGCCGGCCAGCCTGGCAACGGGGCG
Organism: uncultured Flavobacterium sp.; assembly: GCA_964537345.1. Classification (GTDB taxonomy): domain Bacteria; phylum Bacteroidota; class Bacteroidia; order Flavobacteriales; family Flavobacteriaceae; genus Flavobacterium. Next base: position 7,612 of record CAZIBV010000013.1, read on the forward strand.
ATAGGTTTTGACGTTGATTTTGTAGTCGTCGAGCAGCACCGAGGGGTCGATGTGGAATAGTTCGACGCGGCCTACCATGAGGACGGCGCCTCCGTTTTGGGAGCCTTCGAGCGCGTAGTGATGCACCAGTTTGCACTCCATTTGGATGGGGCTTTCCTGTACTCGCGGCGGTTTAACCACAACCGATTGGGCGGCGGTGAGCCCTGCCAGTTGGAATTCGTCAACGTCGGGCGGGACGGTGGCCGATGTTTGGTTGGCCTGTTCGACCAGATCCTCGGTGACCATGTTGACGACAAATTCGCCGGTGGCCAGTACGTTGTTGAGCGTGTCTTTATTGACGTTGCCGGTGCGCACGGTCGAGAAGACTACGTGCGGCGGATCGTCGCCCACTACGTTAAAAAATGAAAACGGCGCCAGGTTTGGGATTCCTTGCGGACTTATGCTGGAAATCCACCCGATGGGGCGCGGGATGACCGCTCCCGATAGCAATTTGTAGGTGGCGCGCTGCCCAATTTGAGACGGGTAAAACTGCATGCTTGGCTTTTTACAAATTAAAGGGATTTTTTTAAAACGGGCCTTCAACCGCCAAGGCATTTTTTGCCGAAACGTTGAAAATTACGCAGTGATAGCCAGATAAAATTTTGGTTAGTGTTTTTTTATTCTGAATTTACTGAACAAACAAAAATTATATATTTGCTAAATTGTTATACTTATGCAAAATTACTATATATGAATAATGAGACGTGTCCCAGATGTGGATCGGGTGAGATTGTCAAAAGCGGCATCGTCAATAACCGTCAGCGCTTTTTTTGCAAGGCATGTCGTTATTATTTCACGGTTAGGAAGCGCGGAAAGCGGATTGACGATTACTACGTGACCAAGGCGCTGCAATTGTATTTGGAAGGGCTCAGTTACCGGGAGATTGAGCGCATCATTGGCGTGTCCCACGTCACGGTAAGCAACTGGGTGCGTGAGTTTAAGGTAAAAAAACCTTCGCATGCCGACTACCACCCGACGTATCGGATTTTCAGCCATGTGGAATTGGTGGAATTCCTGAAAAACAAGGATCACCTTTCCGGTGCTGGCATGATCATTACCGAGCTGGGCGACAAGTTCATGCTCATTAAATGGGAGCGTTTCAAGGAATAACTATAATTGGTTTACAAAAATATATAGAGAATTTTTTTCTGAGAGGGATTACCGTTCAATTTGACCCGACGCTGGCTTAACTAAACCCCTCAGAACGATGAAACTACGAATACTTTTGCCTGTCTTGTTCTTGTGGACGGCAATGTTTGGCCAGGGATCGCCGGATTACGGTGGCGGGCTAAAAGTGAAACTTGATGCCGACAGCCAGAAATACCTGCGCCTGTTGGCCTGGAACCAAATCTGGCTGCGTCAAACCTCGCTCAATCCGGGCAGTATGATAGGTGACGAAGCCGCTTCGACAAATTCCGATATCGCCAACCGCCGCCTCAGGATGCTGGTGCAGGCGCAAATCTCGCCGCGCTATATGATCGTGACGCATTTTGGCATCAACAACCAAACGTTTACCAGCGGCGGAACTGCCGGAAGCAGCGGAACCGGAGCTTTTGGTGCCGGCAAAAAACCGTCGCTATTTTTTCACGATGCGTGGAACGAGTATGCGGTACTCATGCCCCGTGAGCAAGGAGAATTCAGCCTTTCTATTGGCGCCGGACTGCATTATTACATGGGCCTTTCCCGGCTTAGCATGGCATCGACACTCAACATGCTTTTGGTGGACGAACCTGTCTTTAACTGGCCGCTGATTGACAATTCGGATCAGTTTGGACGCCAGATAGGCATTTTTGCCAAGGGAAAATACGGCAAGCTGGAATACCGATTGAGCATCAACAAGCCGTTTGCCACCAACCTTGTTCCGGTGGATGCACCCGATGCGGGCAGTGCCGTTGCGGTTGACAATTCCGGCCGCACGCGCTGGTCAAAAGCGGGTTATTTCGAGTATCAGTTTAAAGATCAGGAAACCAACCTTTTGCCCTACAAAGTTGGCAGCTATCTGGGAACCAAAAAAGTGCTCAACCTGGGCGCGGGGTTTTACGTCGCTCCAGAGGCTACACGATCCATGACGGCGGGTGTTGTCAGCAAGCACGATATCCGGCTTTTCTCGGCCGATTTGTTTGCTGATTTTCCCATCGGGAAGCCGGAAAGAAAAATGGCGATTACGGCCTACGGTGTTTTCTATAACTTTGATTTTGGCCCCAACTACCTGCGCAACATCGGGATCATGAATCCTGCCGTGGCTGATCCGGAGTTTACGGGAGCGCCCGCGCTTGCCGGGATAGGGAATGCCCAGCCAATGATTGGAACCGGGAACATATTGTATGCCCAAACCGGACTTTTGCTCCCTACGGCCAAGGAAAAACCCAAGGTGCGGGTGCAGCCATTCGGTGCGGTGGCGTACAAAAATTTTGAAGCGTTGGACAAGGCGAGTCTTCAGTACGACGTGGGTTCAAATTTTTTCCTGGACGGTCACCACGCCAAACTCACAGCCCAATATTCCGCTCGTCCGGTTTATACGTCGGTTGACGAAATTAAGCGGTTATATGGCGAATTCATTTTACAATTGCAAATCTATCTCTAACCAAAACAAACATTTATGAGTAGAAAATCAAAAAAGGGAATCTGGAAAGTCATCTCGGCGTCCTCTATGGGAACGATGATCGAATGGTATGACTTTTACATTTTTGGAAGCCTTGCTGTCGTGTTGTCGACCAAGTTTTTTCCGCAGGACAATCCAACGGCGGCATTCCTGTCGACGCTGGCCACATTTGCCGCAGGGTTTGTGGTCCGTCCGTTTGGCGCGCTGTTCTTTGGCCGCCTCGGCGATCTCATCGGACGCAAATATACTTTTATGGTAACGCTGATGCTGATGGGCGGCGCTACGTTTGTCATTGGCTGTATTCCAAGTTATGAATCCATCGGGTTTATCGCGCCGGTGCTGGTTTTGATTCTGCGTCTTTTGCAAGGTCTTGCGCTTGGCGGCGAATACGGCGGGGCCGCAACCTATGTGGCCGAACACGCTCCCAAGGGCGAAAAAGGCTACTGGACATCCTGGATCCAGACCACGGCAACGGTCGGCCTTTTTATTTCGCTGATGGTGATTTTGCTCACCAAAAGCCTGATGACTCCCGAAGCTTTTGACGAGTGGGGTTGGAGGGTGCCATTCTGGGTATCGATCCTAATGGTTTACGTATCCTATCTGATTCGCAAAAACATGGATGAATCGCCGGCATTTGCCAAGGCTAAATCTGAAGGGAAAACCGCCAAGAATCCGCTTAAGGAAAGCTTTGGCAACAAATACAACCTCAAGTTTGTACTGCTCGCGCTTTTTGGTGCCACGATGGGCCAGGGCGTCGTTTGGTACACCGGACAGTTTTACGCCATGAACTTTTTAAAGACGGTGCAAAACATTGATTCGTCGCAGGTGGATATGCTTTTGGGAATCGCGTTGTTGTTGGGTACGCCGTTTTTTGTCTTCTTTGGATGGCTGTCTGACAAGATCGGCCGCAAAAGCATCATGATGGCCGGCATGCTGATTGCCATTTTGCTTTACCGGCCCATCTACCGTGCCATGTACGCCTCGACGGATTTGGCTACGAAAACTGAAATTGTAGAAAAGACCAACACCAACATTATCGCCAGAGAAGTCAGTGAAGTTAGGGTAGATTCTGTCTTCACCACTTATAAATCCTATACCGATGGAACCACTGTCGAGGAAGTCACCACCAAGCATTTTGTCGATGGCCAACTGATGCAAGACGATGCCGGCAAGGACAAGATTGACACCAAGGTTACCAAAAAACTCACAACCGCCGACATTGCCTTTTTGGTTTTCATGGTCTTTATACAGGTGATTTTTGTGACGATGGTCTATGGCCCGATCGCGGCTTTCCTGGTCGAGATGTTCCCCGTCAAGATACGCTACACGTCGATGTCGCTGCCGTATCATGTGGGCAATGGCATATTTGGCGGATTGCTCCCGGCCATTTCCACTTATTTTGTTACTACGGCCCAGGGCGAGGGAAATCCGGAGTTCTATCTTGAAGGCCTTTGGTATCCCATCATTATCGCGGCCATCAGCTTTGTCATCGGCATGATTTATCTGGATAAAAAGAACAACACACTACACGAATAACGATTATGAACTCGATCAAAAAAATACTCGGAATTGTCTGGATGGCACTCGCAGTGGCCACCGCCTATTATTGTACCGACATTTTTGCCGGAAAGCTCACCTCGGGCAAGCAGGAAGACCTTGTTTTTGGCATCATTATCTTTTTTATCTTGCTACCTCTAGTGGTAGTGGGTCTGGCCATTTTTGGCTGGTATTCGCTCACCGATGAATACCGCGAAGACTGATGAAAAAGCGGCACATCCAAAAACTGGTACTCACAAGTTTATTCCTTTTGTTGGGACTAAACCTGCCATTGGTTTTGTTGTATGACATGCCCGTGCCGGTTTTTGGATTACCCGCCGCAGTATTCGGAATCTTTGCGATTTGGCTGGCGTCGCTGGTGATTTCATTTGCAATATTTAAAAAGTATGATGACTAGCGGTTTCATGATCGTGATTTTGCTGGTTTATCTGGGGTTGTTGGTTGGTGCGGCCCAGTTGGCTGAGCGCAAGCAGAACTCCAAATGGACCAACAATCCGTATGTGTACACGCTTTCACTGGCCGTGTACTGTTCAGCCTGGACGTATTACGGAAGCGTCGGGATGGCCGCCAACTCCGGGCTGGAATACCTTACAACCTACCTTGGTCCGGTGATAGCCTTTCCGGCGTGGATTGTCATCATGCGAAAAATCATCAGGATTTCACGCGTCAACAAAATATCCGGCATTGCTGATTTTATCTCGCTCCGCTACGGAAACAGCCGCACACTGGGCGCCCTGGTCACCATAATCGTAACCCTGAGTTTGTTGCCATACATCGGCCTCCAACTCAAGGCGATATCTGAAACTTTCCACGTGGTGACGCGAACGCCTGATCCCGGTTCGCTATTGGGCGATACGTCGGCTTATGTGGCGCTGGCCCTTGCTGCGTTTGCCTCGTTTTATGGAACCCGGTACGGCGATGCCACGCAAAAACGCCGCGGGATCGTATCGGTTATCGCGCTTGAATCAATCGTCAAACTCTTTATTTTCCTGTTTCTGGGCGCCTATGTAACCTGGGGAATCTTTAACGGTTTTGGCGATATTTATCAGCAGGCACAGGCCATCGAAGGATTCCGCGAAAAGAATTCAATTGGCGGGCTGGAAGGCGGCTTTAACTGGTTTTTTTACTGCATGTTGTCGCTTTTTGCAATTTTCCTGCTGCCACACCAGTTCTTGGTTACCGTGGTCGAGAACAACCGCGAAAAGCACCTGCAAACCGCCATCTGGCTTTTTCCGCTATACCTGCTTTTGTGCAATCTCTTTATTTTCCCGATTGCGTGGGGCGGAAACCTCTTGGTTGGCAGCGGTGCAAATGCCGATATGTTCGCGCTCTTGATTCCCATGCAGCAAGGTCAGGAACTACTGTCTATCCTGGTTTTCCTGGGTGGATTTTCGGCGGCTGTATCCATGATCATCGTTTCGTCGATTGCACTGTCAACCATGCTCACCAACAACCTGTTCATCCCTTACGGCCTGGTGCGTTCCCTCAGCGGAAGCCCTGACGTCAACAACCAAAGGATTGTCCGCAGTCGCCGGATTGCCATTTTTGGGATTGTTGTCTTGAGTTATATCTGTTACCGATATTTTTTGCAGTCGCACACGCTTGTATCAGTAGGCATGGTGGCGTTTTTGGTGGTGGCGCAACTGGCCCCGGCATTTTTTGGAGGCATTTTTTGGCGACGAGGGTCGATGCGGGGCGCCTTATACGGAATCCTGGCCGGCGTTGCGGTTTGCGCTTACACGCTAGTTGTGCCGTTTTTGTTGCACGCCAGTCCGTCCGGATTTGATTCAGACAGATGGACCGGACTATTGAATCCGCTGGCCTTGTTCGGGCTGGACTATCTGGACCCGATTCCGCACGCGTTGTTTTGGAGTTTGCTGGTCAACACGTCGGTTTACCTGGTGGTGACCGTGTCCAGAAAAGGAAATTACCGCGAACGCAATTACGCCGAGATGTATGTCGATATCGACCAGTACATTACCCATCACGAAAATGCGTTTATCTGGCGCGGAACGGCTTATATCAGCGATATCCGAAAGGTGCTGGTGCGTTTTTTGGGCGAGGAAAAAGCATCGCGCGCCCTGCGGATTTTTAACCTGAAGTACAACATTCCGCCCGATACTACCATGGCCGACGCCCGTTTGATAAAGTTTGCCGAGAACCTGCTCACCGGACACATCGGGTCGGCATCGGCTAAAATCCTGCTGCAAGGCGTGACCAAGGAAGACAAAATCAGCCTGCCGGAGGTTTTGAGCATTCTGGAGGAATCCAAGGAGAATCTTGCCATCAACCGTAAACTCCGGGAAACCTCGCGCGAATTGGAGGAAATTTCACGGCAACTCCGCGAGGCCAATCAATCGCTTATCCAAAAGGACAAACAAAAGGACGATTTCCTCGACACGGTGACCCACGAACTCCGAACGCCCATCACGGCCATACGCGCGGCCAGCGAGATTTTGCACGACGATGACGACATTCCGGAAGAGCTGCGCCGTCAGTTTTTGCAGAACATCATCTCAGAATCTGACCGGCTTAACCGCTTGATCGACAAAATTCTGGATCTTGAACGGTTTGAATCGGGTCGTCAAAAGCTGATGCTGGAAAAGGTTGACCTGGCCGATATCGCGAGACGGTCGGCCGAACCGCTTTTTCAGCTTATCCGCTCGCAAAAAATCAACCTTCAATGGCAAACCCATGACCACGTAATGGTTATGGCCGATGCCGAACGGATGATTCAGGTGGTGACGAATCTGCTGTCGAATGCGATAAAATTCTGCAAAAAAGACAGTGGTGTCATCAGGGTAGGGACGCATCCTGCCGATGGCCGGGCGCATCTGTGGGTTTTTAACAACGGACCGGCTATTCCTGAAACTGAAACTGAAGCCATTTTTGACAAATTTTACCAATCGGACAACCAAACCACCCGGAAACCCGTGGGCAGCGGACTCGGACTTGCCATAACGCGCCAGATCGTCGAATTGCATCAGGGAAGCATCCGAGTGGATAATCAGCCCGACGGCGTAACCTTTACTGTAGAACTCCCAATCTTAAATGCCGATGAAAAAAATACTGATAGCTGACGACGAGCCCAACATCATCATGTCGCTCGAATATTCGTTCAAGAAAAACAATTTCCAGGTTTTTATTGCCCGGGACGGTCAGGAAGCGCTCGACATTCTGGAAACCGAAACGCCCGATGCCATCATCCTTGACATCATGATGCCCAACCTGGACGGGTTTGCCACGCTCGAACACATCAAAAGCAAGCCGGAACTCGCCGGTTGCAAGGTACTGTTCCTATCGGCCAAGAACAAGGAGGCCGACATTGAAAAGGGATTGTCATTGGGCGCCGATGCTTATATGACCAAACCTTTCTCGGTTAAGAAGCTCATTGAAACAACACAAAGACTGATTGAATGACTTACAACGAACTTTATCAACAAAGCCTGGAATCGCCTGAGGCATTCTGGAGCAAGCAGGCTGGTGCCATCGACTGGTACATACCTCCGTCGCTTATACTTTCAACTTTGGCGAATGCCTATCCGCAGTGGTTTGCCGATGGCGTTGTCAATGCCTGTTACCTGTGTGTCGACAAGCATGTGCAGGATGGCTATGGCGATGATGTTGCCCTTATTTACGATTCTCCCGTCACCCAAACCGTGCGCAATTACACCTTTGCACAGGTTCAGGACGAAGTGTCCAGGCTGGCCGGAGGATTGATACAACTCGGCCTTAAAAAAGGTGACACTGCCGTGATTTACATGCCCATGATCCCGCAGACCGCTTTTGCAATGCTGGCTTGTGCGCGGATAGGAGTGACGCACTCGGTTGTTTTTGGTGGATTTGCACCCAACGAGCTCGCCATCAGGATTGACGACTGCAAACCAAAAGTCATCATCACTGCTTCATCCGGGATTGAGTTTGACCGGCTGATTGCCTACAAGCCGTTGGTGGACGAGGCGCTTGCCATGGCAGATCACAAACCAAAGCGCGTAGTGGTTTTTAACCGAAAACTGGGCGCGAGAATTCCGTTCAAGAAATACGACATTGACTATGATGCCTTGATATACGGATCAGAACCGGTAGAATGCGTCCCGCTGGAGTCCAACCATCCGCTTTACATTTTGTACACATCGGGCACGACTGGAAAACCCAAGGGAATTGTGCGCGACACGGGCGGATATGCAACGGCACTCAAGTTTAGCATGCAACATATTTACAGCGTCAATCCGGGCGAAACCTTTTGGGCCGCGTCAGACATGGGTTGGGCCGTGGGTCACAGTTACACGCTTTACGGCCCGCTGATCAACCGCAACGCCACCGTTATTTTTGAAGGAAAGCCGGTTCGCACACCCGATGCCAGTACCTTTTGGCGGGTAATTTCGGAACATGGTGTGTCGGTTATGTTTACCGCGCCAACGGCCATCCGCGCCATCAAAAAAGAAGATCCTGACGGCGAATTCATTAAACAATACGATTTGTCCTGTCTTCGCGCCCAGTTTTTGGCGGGCGAAAGATGTGATGCGGCCACACTGGAATGGTATACCCAACACATTCCGGTTCCCGTGATCGATCACTGGTGGCAAACCGAGTCGGGCTGGCCGATGATTGCTAATCCTTTGGGCGTTGGGATGTTCCCGGTAAAGTCCGGGTCGGCAGGAAAAGCAGTTTGTGGCTACGACATTCGGATTTTTGACGAATCTGGAGAGGAGGTCGCGGCAGGTGAGGAGGGTTATGTCGTTATCCGGCAGCCGCTTCCGCCTGGTTGCATGACAGGACTATGGATGAACGAGCCGAGATTCAGGGAAGGATATTTCACCAAATTCCCGGGCTACTATCTGGCGGGAGACGGAGGTTACAAGGACGACGAAGGTTATCTCTACATCACCGGCCGGATTGACGATGTCATCAACGTCGCCGGTCACCGATTGTCGACTGCCGAGATGGAGGAGGTGGTGGCGCACCATCCCGCCGTGGCCGAATGTGCCGTTGTGGGCGTGGCCGACGAGATGAAAGGGCAGGTGCCGATGGCTTTTGTGGTTTTTAAGGCCGGAATGTCGCCCGAACACTTCCAGGTAGAATATGAAGTGGTGCAACTGGTCCGCGAAAAAATCGGGGCGGTGGCCTCGCTTAAAACCGTTGTCGTGGTCCAGCGACTGCCCAAAACACGGTCGGGCAAGATTTTGCGCAAACTGATCCGCAGTATCGCCGACGGTGCCGAATTCCAAATACCATCAACCATTGACGATCCTGAAATCATTGGCGAAATTACCGAGGCTTTGCGCGCCATCGGCTATGCCAAACACTAGTATAGCTATTTAGCAAACTATATACGTTGCGATTTCAGGGAAGTCCTATCTTTACTTTTTAAAAATCAACCAAATGAGCTATTATAAAATTGAAAACCTGGAGCATTACTTTAAAATGTACAAAAAGTCGGTTCGGGAACCGCGCAAATTTTGGGGTAAGATTGCCGAGGAGAATTTTACTTGGTACCAACCCTGGGATAACGTTTTGGAGTTTGACATGGTGCGTGCCGACATCAAGTGGTTTACCGGTGCCAAGTTGAACATCGTCAAGAATTGCGTCGACAGGCATTTGGCCAAAAACGGACATAAAACCGCCATCATATTCGAACCCAACAATCCCGATGAGCCGGCGCGTCACATCAGCTATACCGAGTTGCATCAGCAAGTTTGTAAAATGGCGAATGTGTTGCGCGAACAGGGCGTAAAAAAAGGCGACAGGGTATGCATTTACCTGCCGATGATTCCTGAACTGGCGATTTCGATCCTGGCGTGTGCCCGGATTGGTGCGATTCACTCGGTGGTGTTTGCAGGATTTTCGGCCTCGGCGGTTGCCAGGCGTATCGTTGATTGCGAAGCGTCGATGGTCATTACGGCCGATGGCGGGTATCGCGGCGACAAAACCGTAAACCTCAAGGGCATCATCGACGATGCGTTGCAAAACTGTCCGTCGGTTTCAAAAGTTCTGGTGGTCAAACGAACCGGACAGCAGGTGTCGCTGGATCCGGGCCGGGATCAATGGCTGGAACCGTTGATGGACGCAGCGTCCGACAACAATGTGGCCGAAATCATGGACGCCGAAGATCCGCTGTTTATTCTTTACACTTCCGGATCGACCGGAAAACCCAAAGGTATGCTGCACACCACGGCGGGCTACATGGTTTACACTGCCTATACGTTCAAGAACATTTTTGCCTATGAGGAAAATGATGTTTTTTGGTGTACGGCCGATATTGGCTGGATCACCGGCCACTCGTACATTGTCTACGGTCCGTTGTTAAACGGAGGCACGACGGTGCTATTTGAAGGCATCCCGTCATATCCGGATTACAGCCGTTTTTGGCAGGTTATTGAAAAGCATCGGGTGACGCAGTTCTATACGGCGCCCACCGCCATCCGTTCACTGGCCAAGGAAAGCCTGGACTATGTGCAGCCGTATCCGCTGAGTTCCCTTAAAGTGATCGGATCGGTAGGTGAACCGATAAACGAAGAAGCCTGGAATTGGTACAACGACCACGTGGGCGGCAAGCGTTGTCCGCTCGTGGATACCTGGTGGCAGACCGAGACCGGCGGCATTATGCTGTCGCCCGTACCTTTTGTCACACCTACCAAGCCAACTTACGCCACTTTGCCGCTGCCGGGAATTCAGCCGGTTTTGATGGATGACAAGCGAAACGAGATTTTGGGCAACCAGGTGGTGGGCAGTCTTTGCATCAAATTTCCGTGGCCGTCGATTGCGCGTACCATTTGGGGCGATCACCAGCGGTACATTGACACTTATTTTTCAACTTTTCCCGGAAAGTATTTTACCGGCGACGGTGCGCTCAGGGATGAAGTGGGTTATTACCGGATTACCGGCCGCGTAGACGACGTCATCATCGTGTCGGGCCACAACCTGGGAACTGCGCCAATTGAGGATGCCATAAACGAGCACCAGGCCGTCGCCGAAAGCGCCATTGTGGGCTTCCCGCACGACATCAAGGGCAATGCGCTCTACGGATTCATCACCCTCAAGGAAGCCGGTATGACGCGCGATCACAACAATTTGCGCAAGGAAATCAACACCGTAATCGCCGATCACGTAGGACCGATTGCAAAACTTGACAAGATTCAGTTTGTGTCAGGCTTGCCCAAAACGCGTTCAGGCAAAATCATGCGACGCATTCTCAGAAAAATAGCCGAGGGTGATTTTGAAAACTTTGGCGACACGTCGACGCTTTTGAACCCGGAAGTTGTCGAAGAGATTAAGAACGGCAAAATCTAAATAATCGACAATTGATAATTAACGATTAACAGTTAACAATTAACAATTTGACCGAGGTAATCTGGGATATTTACTTCTCAAACGCAATCTAATATTGTGTACGTTTAATAATTCGCTGAATTTTAAATATTAGTCACTTTCCCTTTACGACGAGTCAAATCCCTATTCCCAGTCGGGATTTGAGTTTTAGGAATAACAATGCCATGGTGTAGGCTTCGTCCGCTGCCGTGGCTTGTTCAATTTTTGGGAGTTTGAATGCGGTGCAGATGTCGTTCAGCGTAAACGGTCCGTCGGCGTCTTTCCATTTGCGGTACATGATTTCCAGGTCGAGGGCTTCGTTTTTAAGGCGTCCGCAGTGCATTTT
>CAZIBV010000013.1:19563-24393 GCA_964537345.1 uncultured Flavobacterium sp.
CGTGATGCCCGGAGGTCTGCGAGCACAAAACCACGAATCGGGTAGGCCTTTTCTCAAATTTCATGAGGTATTCCTTCCAGAAATCAGGGTATTCGCGGTTGATATTTTTGATCCAGTCGAGCATATTATGAAAATTGTGTCAGTTTGAACGAATCCTTGATCAATTCTTCAAGGTCTTTCATGACCCCAACGGCCGTGCGCAGCTTTTCCTTGTCGGTTTTTGACAGATCGTCCAAATTGATGAATTGTCCGTTGGTGTCGCTTTTCATGCCTTCCTCAGTGCGGATGCGAGACAGGGTGATAAAGGCTTCGGCGCAATTCTGATAGATTTCAGCGTGTTTTCGGTCGGTCATAGCCAGCTGCTTAAAACGCAGGTGGGTGTTGTTGATACCGCGGATCCCGTGGCTCATCGTCATTATCCGCGCGCCGTCAACCAGTGGCATCAATCCACGGGTCTTGATGTCGAATCGGCCTTCGTTTTCACCGACTTCCTCAACATTGAACTTTTTAAAGAAGTTGAGCGGCGCCGGTTTGCGCAAGGCGTCATTGCCCAGATAGTCGTAAAATATGGTGTTCTTTTCCAAATTTTCAAAAATGGCATTTGTCAGCGCTTCCTCCAGATCGGCATCGCCAACGGCCAATTCATAATCAAAAAAGATACTCGCGATGTCGGCGTTTGCCTTGGGCGATTTCATCCAGATGCCGTATTGTTTGATCCAGTCAGTCAATGATTTACACCACAAAAGGTTGCTGGCCATGTGTCCGTTTGGACAATACGGATACCCGACAAACTCCAGTACCGCCGTGGTGCGTTTGGCGAGTTTCAGGAAATAATCTTTGACTTCGCGGTATTTTTCGGCTGCTACGTCGTCAAAAACCAGAATGCTATCCTGGTCGGTGAGCAAAAGTTGTTCTTTGCGACCCTGACTCCCAATGCTGAGCCACGCAAAACGGGCAGGAGGGGAGCCGAGTTCCAAAATGGAAAGCTCGACCGCGCGACGGATAAGCGCCAGGTTGATTTCGCCGGCAATCGACCAGATATGGGTAAGCGGGATGTTCTTGGAAATCGACGACTGGATAAGCTGCGACAACTTTTGACGGGCCGATTGCAGCGCGGCAGGAGTTGAAGCGTTTTTAATCTCCTTGATTAAAAGACCTGGGTTACTGGCTTGTGATACAATAAGATCGCGCTGTGAAATAACTCCTATTAGTGGGCTTTTTTCCGATCCGTCTGCGGTGACACACAAGTGTGAAACATTGTGCTTGAGCAAGAGGAGCTGAGCCTCGGCCAATGAAACCGAATCAGGGACGGTAATCACGGGCGACGACATGATTTTGGTCACAACAGTTGAAACCGGAAAGCGGCCGGTGGCAATTTTTGACCTGAGATCGGTATCGGTGATGATGCCCACCGGAAGATTGTTTTCTATAACGACGACGCTGTCCATGAGGTTGTCGGTCATGATTTGAGCCGCTTGCTGAACCAGCGACGCCGGGTTTACACGCAGGGGCGCCTTGTTGTAGGTGAGCGACTGAATGTATTGCATCTCTGATTGAGGCCCGGCGTATACAATGTTGTCCGACAGTAATTTGCCACGGTTTTGTTCAGGATTTTGGGTGTTTGCAGCAAAACTCTCAAGCAAAAAGTTCAGGACTTCAGGATTCGCCGATACATAAGGACGAAAGGTGTCAATCGGAATGGCGAATACCAGGCTTTCTTCACGCGCTTTAGCCGTCATCATGTAATTGTTGCGCGCAAAAAAAGGCCTGAGCCCAAAGACGTCACCCGGAACACATTTGTTGAGGAGTTTTTCCTCGGCATCAACAACAATCGTAAGGTTGATAACACCTTGGGCAACCATGTAAAAATTGCTGTGGAGCGTGTCGTTTATTTTAAAAAGTGTTTTGTTCTTTTCCAAATTCACGACTTTGGTTTGCAATGCGATTGCTTGCAACTCGTCCGGACTGAGCTTGTTAAACGGCGGATACTGGGAATAGAAGGAAGCGATTCGCGAGGCAACGGGATTCATGGCAGTAATTTGCTGTAAAATTACGGCTTTAGCCAACACCTTTCAAATAATTCTTATTTTACATAATATAAATTATAGTATTTTTATTTAGTACATTTCAGGTATATGCTGTAACTTTCGGCTCTATAGTGTTTGTCGACATTTATTTATTTGACGCGTTATTTGAAATGGATCGGATTATGATCGGTTCGAATATTTGAATCAATTTTTTAAAATCCGGAAACGAATTTAATCTGCTAAAAACCTGATCCGGGAAATTTTAAGAAATTGCCGTAAGAAAGTCTTTACCTGTTGATACTGTTATCAACATACTACAAATCCATTGTTAATTTTCGCTTTGCGTCTGATGTACAAAATTTCTGACTACAATTAAAATATTTGTAGTCTTAGGATTACAATAAATCTAATTTTGTGCGTTTCGTCGATTGTTTTGTTAATTTTACCCCTGAAATGTCGCTTTTTATCGACAAACTACAATAGATTTGTAACCGAAGCTTTAACAACGTTCATTGCTAAGGTTTTACACCAAGTGCCCCAAAACTGTTTGCTAACGACAAAGTGGTCTGCCATTTTGAAAAAACTTAACCTACGATGAAAAAAATGTTCCTCTCTTTGGGAATGTTGATGGTATTGTCTGTCACCGCCCAAACCGTTACGTACACGCCCTCATCGGCTGTTTTTGCAAACCCTGAACGGGGATTTTACAAGCATCAGGAAACCAGTGCTTCAAGTTACAGCCATTTGAGTCAGAGTTCGATGACCAATTACCGTGTCAACCAGGGATACTCATTATTGCTTCGCTTGTTCTATCTTGATTCCTTTATCAATTCGCCCATTTCCAGCACTTATCTGACCAACATGCAGCAGGATTTCACAAAAATGCGCGCTGCCGGTGTCAAGTGTATCATACGTTTTGCCTACTCGGATGATCCGGGCGCCTCACAAACCGACGCTACAAAGGCTCAGGTTTTGGCTCACATCAACCAGCTTAAACCGATTCTTTCGGCCAATGCCGATGTGATTGCCTGTGTTCAGGCCGGATTTATCGGAGCCTGGGGTGAGTGGTATTATACTGACAATTTTGGCTTCCCTCCCAACGCGACTGATTACGCCAACCGCCGGGACGTTGTCAATGCGCTGCTGGATGCCCTTCCGGCTGGAAAGATGGTCCAAATCCGCACGCCAAAACTTAAACGTACACTTTATAACGCCAACAGTCCGCTATCTCTTACACAGGCTTTTACCGATGCAAACATTGCCCGTTTAGGACATCACAACGACTGCTTTTTGGCCAGTGATGACGATGAAGGGACTTATGACAACATCAACGTAGATTACCCTTACCTGGAACAGGAAACCAAGTATACGCCAATGGGCGGTGAGTCATGTGCGGTCAATTTGCCGCGCTCGGGTTGCAGTACCGCTGTTTTTGAAATGAACAAGTTTCACTGGTCCTATATGAATATCGGGTACCACCCGGGTGTAATGGAAGATTTTGGTGACCAGGGATGTTATGAAGAGATTGAAAAGAAACTGGGTTATCGCTTTGAGATGGTCGACGGAACCTATCCAGCATCCGTAGCTATCGGAAACCCTTTGGCATTCAACCTTAAAATCCGCAACGTAGGATTTGCCACGCCATTCTCGCAACGTACTCCGGTTTTGGTATTGCGCAATACGGCAACCAATGCTGAGTATAAGGTATCGCTTGAATCTGATCCGCGCTTCTGGACATCCGGCGGCGTTGTAACTGAGGTTGATGAAAACCTGGCGCTTCCGTCAAACATTGTTCCCGGGAGTTACAAATTGTACCTGCACCTTCCTGATGCGGCTGAAAACCTGGCAAATCGCCCCGAGTATTCCATCCGCTTTGCCAACAATAACACCTGGGATGCCGTAAAAGGTTACAACGATCTTCAACATACCATGACCGTTACTTCGCCACTGTCAACCGGCGAGTATGAAGTGACCAAATCGCTGACGGTTTATCCGGTTCCCACCAACAACGAATTGGTGATGGAAATGGAAAACATCCAGGACTTTACGGTAACGGTTCACAATTCACTGGGACAGCAAATAAGGATTCCACACACGGTTCCGGCGCCCAATAAAATCATCCTGAACACTGAAAGCCTCTCGAACGGCGTTTACTTTGTAACGGTTGAGGACGGCACGGTCAGGGAAACGCGGCGAATTATCGTCAGTCATTAAAACATAAAAAAAGTGGGGCATCTTCCCCACTTTTTTATTTCTTGCGATTGCGTTTCTTAAGGTTATGCTTGACGCCCAGCACTACGTTGTTTGAAAAGAACTTGTCCTGACCAAATACCTGAACTGCGGCCGTGATCTGCGTGAAGTCAAAAATCTGCCACGCCACTTCTCCACTGTACCGCTGAAAGTCATCGGAGTAATCATCATAGAATATCCCAATTTCAAGTTCGGCGGTCAGGTCGCTTTCCGGAAGTCCGTATTTCCAGCCCAGTCCACCACCGGCATTAAATCGATGATCCAACATCCAATATGGATAGCCGCTTGACGGATTCACAAAGGCGCGTCCCACCGATGCTTGTGACATACCGGCTTCCAGGAAAGGCAGGAATTTTGACCGGCGCGGCTTTCCGTTGTCCCAGATGAGGCGTCCGGTGGCAAATCCTTCGATAGATTCATCAATGGTATACATCGACTCGGTGACGGCCTTGGTGTAATAATCACCTTCAAGCGATATACTGATGTTAAACAAGCTAAAGGCGTAAAAATCGTAATACAGGTTTAGCTGCATCTGATAAATCGACTTGCTGTG
>CAZIBV010000013.1:24493-45244 GCA_964537345.1 uncultured Flavobacterium sp.
CTGAGAACTTCCGGCAGGAATAAATCAGCGTGATTGTCCAACAAATCCTGTTGAATTTCCGGCTTTTCCCAAATTACATACTTGTTGAGTTCGGTGCGCAGCAAATCCTTATCAGGACTTTCAGGCATCGAGTTAGTCAGCACCCAGGCATCCCTGAAACGCCCGGTTTGCTGGTAGATTCCGGCCATCATAGCCTTGGCCTTGGTGTCGTTTGGATTTTGCGCAATGTGCTTTTTGTATTCTGATTCAATCAGTTTCCAGTCTTTGAGTTCCTGCAACCAATACATACGGCTGGTAAAATCAATTTCGCCGCTTAACGCACTCCACTCGTAGGCTTTTCCGTACAATCCGTTGTTGGCAAAAAGCCAGACGGCATCGGTGGCAAACGGCTGAAACTCGATTACCGGCTTTTTATCTTCCAGTTCCTTAAGGGCTTCCTGCTGATCATAAACCAAAAGATATTCGATATACTTTAGATAACTCTCAAAACTCGTATCCACCTTAAGGAGATTGACGAGCGCTTCCCGGATTTTCGCCTGATTCTCGGGCGTATAATAGTCGGCCACGTAGCTGTTGAGCAAATCCTTGTCATTGGGCGTAACCATCATTTGCGCACTCATCCATTTTTCACGGGTAAGTTCGTTTGGATAGTAAACCAACTTGGCCAATTCCTTGTGATACAGAATATTTTCCTTGGATGGATTTTTTAAACAATGTTCTTCATAGAGTTTCCAGACCTCATCCGCCCTGTCGTCCCAACTCAGGAATCGGGTGTATTGGTTCCAGGCCGCGGTATCAATCTGTGTTTCAGACGTCATCCGCTTGAGTAAATCAGCCATCTCCTTTTGGCGCAGCTTTTCGCTGTTGTCTTCCCACACTCCGGTCCCGGCGTGGAATTGCCCTACCTGAGCCTTAAAGTTTTTGTACTGTGAAGTTACTTTTCTCACCAGCTTTGCGGTAAGAGCCAATGCTTCCCTGTCCTTGTACATCAAATCGCGCAGGGTAAGCTCCGGTTTATTGGTGTAAACGCTGTAAATATATCCATCGGCAAGGGGAGTTTTGGAGAACAGATGTGATTCGGCACGCAAACTGTTTTCAACCTTTCCGGCATTTTGCTGCGAGGCAAATACCAGCCAATATTGCGTATCGCTCAAACCTGAATCTGTACGGGTCACCGTGTAGCGCCCATCGCGGTTGATATGTGAGAATCGCGCGGCACGCCAGTCATTGACAATCGGTCCGGCCTGTGCACCGTTTAAAAAGCGCGTCTGCGGATAGGCAGTCGTAACCATTTTAAGGTATCTGTCAAACTCGCCCAACATAGAATTATTGGTTCCGGGAGTTTTTCGCCAGCCAATATTCTTGCTGTTTCGCAAGGCATCCTTGCCCTGTGAGGCTTTGTTGTAACCTTCAGGAATCTGGTAAACGTCGTCCGGGTGCACAAAGTGCGTCCAGATTCCGGTGTAAAGCCACATGGATTCATGGGCGTATTGCGTTTGGTCATCCATGTAAAATCCTGAGGAAATACGCGGATAATCAAACATGTTTTCGTTGTACGGATCAAAGTCAAACTCGCGTCCGCCGCCATCGGACAGGTCGCCCAGGTAAAGCGAACACATGTATTTAAGCGATGGCATTCCGGCCTTGAGCTGGTTCACGCCTTCCCCATCAATAATGTTCGACGGCGGAACATAGGTTACCGGCTTTGCACCAAAGTTGTTGATTTCCCATTTTTTGTCGACGGCCTTGAGCGCCATCCCAACAAATTGACCATTGGGCCATAAACCTTTTTGGAGCGACACGTGGTTGTATCCGTGAAAAGCCAGTTCGTGTCCGGTGTTTTTTACATTGTAAACCAGCCAGTCACTTACGGGTTCCACTTTTTTCTCTGTCCGGATTTTATTCTCGTTCCACTGGTCAAAGATAAACGGCGGTTCTACTTTGTTTTTATAGTCAAAGGCAATCATGGCCGCATAACTCATACGGTACTTCTTGGCCAGGTCAACCATATCGGGCCACCAGACTTTGTAGACAAAATCCGTAATGGTTAAGTCCATTTCTGATTTGATCGGCTCGGCCTTGATGTTGTAAAGCGGTGACGGGAAATCGTCAAGGAATATCGTAGCGGTATTGGCTATAGGATACGGAACACCTTCCAGCCCTTTTAAAATTCCCGCAAACATAAGCCCGCGATCAATTTTTGAAAGCGAGATGGCCGTATTGAAAACAAGGGCGCGCCCCTTCCCTATCGGGTTTTCGACAATGGCGGGATAGGCAGGATTGTCAACCGCTGTGGCCAGAATCTTGACATTCGGACCAAAATTGGCCGCTGAAAACCCGTAGTGTTTCATGTCTTCCTGATACGTTTTTCCCGCAAAATTGGTCACCATCGGCACTTTAAACTTAAAGCCTTTAGAGGTGATATCAGTATTGTATTCGGCATCGGTTTTAAAGCCCAGCAAAAACGCCAGTCGCGTATCATCTTCAACGTACGGCATAAACACGGTTCCACCGGCTGCGGCAAATTCTATCAGTTGGTCGATGGCGGCATTGGACAGTTTCTTGGTTTCAGGCACGACAATCACGCGCGTGGTGGCCAGTGGTTTTGGATTGGCGTTAAAGTCGGTTACCGAAATTTCACGGAAAGGGATTTTGGTGTAATCGCAGGTTTTGCGGATGTTGGCTGAATAATCCGTGCCGATTTTACTCTTTTCATTGGCGATGAACACTACCAGTGGCGTAGGCGAATCCTCTGGAAGTTCATACCGGCGCAAAGGTGGCGACGTATCGGCTTTTTCCTTTACAAATGGATTCATGTCATCCAGAGTAAAGTCGTCGAGTTGACCGCAGCCCGTCACCATCAGCAAAGCCAAAAGCGTCGGAATAAGGATTAGCTGCGAGTTTAATTTTTTCATGGTTAGTAGATAAGATCTGAGATTTTACTTTGTCCGGGTTCGTTGATGATTTCAAACACCGTAACGTTTTTGTTTTGGTAAAAGACGTCAATGCGCCGTCCGCGCTCCTTGAGTTGGTTAAGGCTGGCGGTGAGTTTGTCCGATACATCGCCGTTGTCGCGGTACATTTCAACCTTGTCTTTGCTGTAAACAAACAGCAACACGCTTTTTGGGATTACCTTGTCAGGGTTATTCCTAAAGAATTTTTCGTCGTTGGCGTGCTTGAAATAGATGGAATCCTGTACCGGATATTTGTTGATGAAATTATCGTATGTAATAAAGAAGTGTTTATTTTCACTGATGGGTTGCAACAGGTTGTCATTGACCACAGCATACGTATAAGGGAAAAATCCGGATGCTATTTTGTCATAGGCTTCCAGCACTTGTTTGGGCGTTGTGTCAGCCAGGGTAAGCTGACTGATCGTTGGCCGCTGATAGTAAAAAGCTGCGGCAAAAATTCCCACAATCGTTACAGCAACCATCGGCTTGTGCAAGATTGTGGCACGGTCGGTCACGGGTTTGATCAATCTGACCAAAATCGCCACATGAACACCCGCCACGATTGGAATAAAGGCTGATAAAGCCAGGTTCATCAAATCTGAATCAATCCAGGCATTGTTGAGATTGGCCAGCAACACCAGAATGTTGAAATAAATCATCATGGCAATGGCAAATCCCCATCGCTCCTTTTTGACGAATCGGTAAAACAGCAAAAAAGCTAAACTCACATAAGTACTTAACTGATAGTATCGCACCAGATCCTCATACGGGAGCAACAATTGCGGAACGTAAGTATACGATCCGATCGACAGCAGCCCGGAGTGCAGGAACATCATAAAATCATTGTGGTGGATAACGGCAACCAGGGCGTAAATTCCAATTAAGAGGGCCACCGCCGCTACATAGGCCAACATGCCTACCCAAAAATAACTCAGTGTTTTGCTGCGGGTAAACAATACGGCCAATACGATAAAAGGAGGAATGAGAACGGTTATGGCAAAAAGATCGATCAATCCCATGACGGTAAACGCGCTCATCATGCACAGGAAATATCCGCCGCGGGTCATTCGCAACTGGGCCGGGCGCAACAGGTAAACCATGGCAGGCAACCCAAAGGTAAGGGCCAGTAAAATCGGCTTGGTTTCCAGTAAAAAGTAAACATTGATCGGACGCAGCGTATAAGCCAGGGCAAATGTCATCGCCGCAGCTACGGGCGCATAATACTTTGAAGGTGTAATTTTGCGGACCGTCCAGAAGATCACAATGCTCAGCAATGTCGACTCCAACATGGCCATTGACTGCAGTGCGATCTCAGCACTGATATCGGTGAGCTTGCCATAAAAGTTGGCATAGGCCAAACCAGCGTTCGACCCTACTTCATCGCCAAACCAAATTTGCGAATCAAAACCGGTGACACGCTTCAAATCAGTAAGCCAGGTCCCGGACAGCGAGTAAAGGTCATATTTAAAAAAGTAAAACCGGCTTCCAAAAGTAATGACCGACAGGACGGCAACAACCGCGAACAAAAAGATGTTTTGCCTGTTCTTTGATCGTCGGCTCAGGCCAATCCACGAGGAAAACGGGCGTTTGCGTTCTATGTCGCGCAGGATTTGCTTGACCTGGGCTTTTGACTCTGTCTCAATGTATCGCCTGAGGTGAAAAAAGTTGTTGAACCCGATAAAGTCAATGACAACGACGATGACCATGATGATCAATACATTCAACAGGTTGTAAATATTGAGTTGGATGGAGCCAAATATTACCAGGCCTGCAATGCTTCCGTATTTAAACCAAAGCCGAATGACAAAGTCCAGAAAATTGTTCGAACGGGAGGTATTGACCAACTTGCGATTCATGTAATACAAAAACAGAATCAGCAGGCAAAGCCTGAAAAAACCTACTACTATGGATATAGGAAATTCCATCAGGGCTTGAATTTTGGCAAGGTTTGCAAGTCGATGTTGGCAATAAAATATTCCAATTGGAATGGTGCAAGCCTTTCCTTAACTTGCTGTTTCAGTTTTTGCGAATGTGCATACTCAATGACGTAAACCGGCAGTTGGTGCGTTTTAGCCACTTCCTGCAATCGTCTGGCATAGGATTCAAAGGCTGAATCGGGCTTGCGCAAACGGTACATCCGGTGTTCAAAGCTGTAATCGGTAGCCACCGATTCGACAATCACACCATTTACCAGGGCTGCAGTCTCGGTGATCATTTCCAGACCGGCATTTTGCACCAGTTGTTTTTCCGGCCACTGGTTGCGCATTTGTGAAAGCAAATCAAAAAGGTGTTGCTTTTGCTCCTTTTGCGGCCCAAATGAGCCAAAGTTGTCCAGGTTGTCCAGGAAAAAACCGTCAAATCCCTTTTCGTACTCGGCGGCCATCATATCCAGAAGCAGTTTGGTGGTCGAGGTTTTGGTCAGATCCAGATAGTGACTGTTCCAGGTAGTGTTTTTGCCGGATATGTTGTCTTTGAATTTGTCAAAATAACGCGCATGTTCGTTGACTTCGCCAAGGCTGATGTAGGCCAGAACGCAATCGTTGTTTTTTTTCATCAGGCGGATTTCGTGCGCCTTGTAATGCGCAGCTTCCAGAATCACCAGGCGATATCCCTTGACCGATGCGGGATCAAGACGTCCGTAGCACACCAAAAATGAGCTCTTGGCATCATGCCTTGTATCCGGCTGTCCCGTAATTACCGATGGCAGCAAAAACAAAAAGAGTTTAATAAGCCGCATAGTAGTAATAGTCAAGTTGGTTAAAAAATTTCAAGTTTCGACGCAGGGTAAGCAGCATAAAAACAAATGCGCCAACCGCCATTCCGACAACGGCAAAATCATACGCCACAAAACGGCTCAGCACCAAGCCCACCACGAAATTCACCGCAGTGGCGAGTACCATCGCCTTTAAAGGCCCTGACGGGCGATCGAGCGTAAACTGATACAATGTGTTGAGCATTCCCCAAGCCAAAAATACATAACCCAAACCGCCAATGATGCATACCCTGATGCTCAATTCGTCAAGGCTTTCCTGAAACTGAGCTTTGTAGCCCCACGGCTGTGTAATATACGAGTAAATCAATACACCCACCAGCGCTGCTGAAATCCAAAGCGTCCGGATATGGCCCCAGTACATTTTCTTGAGTGTGCGGTTAAATTCCTTTGGGTTTTTAAAAGAAGTGTTCTTTTGTGCAATGTCCATAAAACGCGCAAACGATGCGATGGCGTACTCCATGACGCCCGCCAAAAGCAGGAAAATCACAATGGCGAGGTCCATCCCCAATTCGTAATCCTTGTCAAAGTAGACCACGAACGGTTGTGGCTTTGCGTCATTTGTGCTCGACCATGCCAGAATCCTGTCGATAAAGACAAATATATACAGTATCGTTCCGTACAGAAAGTACCTGTAATTATTGTAAAACAGTACGTTGGGACGGATCCTGAGGTTTGATTTCGCGTTCTTTTTATTGATAATCCTGCGAAAAAACATTTCGATATAACCTTTTGAAATCAAAATCGCCACGGCAATACCTGCCCAGTGCGTTACATAGATAGGCAAAACGGTAAAGGTTTTTAGGGCGATGGCCACAGCGGTCGCTACCGTTATGGCTACACTGATCACCCAACGCTGCTTGATGGTGTGCAAAGGAGCCAGCACCAAAACCAGCAATCCAATCAGCAAGGCGTAGGCAAAAGCTATCGACAATACGCCATAAGGATAAAGGTGCAGGAAAGCGTTACCAAGAAAAATGGCTATCAAAACCGCAAAAATCGAGTTTGATCCAACCCGCAACAGGTAGTTGATGGTTTCCCTTACCATTACGTAGTCTTCGTGATTCCAGTAAAACGATGCCTGCCGCCCTATCACCTGTACAAATCCGGCTGTAGATATTAGACCAACAATAACGCCCAAAACCACGGCTGTCGATTGTGCGTGGTTGAAACCTACAAAAGTCCAGAGGGAATATCCAAAGAAAATGATACACGCAATTTGCAGCGCTACCGGCAAGAGATGAAGGATACCTTTGGGATAGTATTCAAAAAAGATTTTGGTTTTGACCCAGAGATAGTCAGAAACCTGAATGGTTCGCGGCCCTTTTTCAAGCGCTTCCTGTTCCTTAAGGTTTTTGGCTCCCGCGTGTTCCGGCGACGTCGTCAACTCGTAATAGACAAGATCAGACAATTCGTAAAGTGACGGAATGCCGTAATCAGCCTCGGTATCCTTGTTGCGGATGCCGAGTGATTCTATCGTTGCCATCACCACGCGATTGCTCACAGGACGGCCAATACGGTCCCGTATGTCGACAATCAGCGACTTAATGTTTTCGTTCTGGGTTTCCATTAGTAGGTCTTGGGGGCGGTTGGTGGAATTCAGATTTTCGGGAAGCTTTCTATGAGGCTGCCTGTCGTTGCTCAAGTTCCAGGAAGATTGGTTCAACAACTCGTTTATCAATTCCTCTCGCTACTCGTTCATAAACGGCTTCATACTCGCTGATGAACTTTCCGATGGTGAAATTCTCCGACACTTTTTTGCGTGCATTGATCCCCATCTGGCGTCGCAATTCTTCGTTTTGGAGCAGTTCCACAACCCGCTTCCCAATTTCCTCGTGGTCTTTGGGCTTGCAGATAAAGCCACAGGTTTCGTCGAGAGCCTCGGTCACGCCGCCCACATCGGTAGCTACAACCGGAATTCCGCAACTCATCGATTCCAGCACGGTGTAAGGGAAACCTTCAGAAATTGATGTCAGGATCGAGATGTCGCCCTCGCAAAACAGCGCTTCAGGATTTGAGTGGTAACCTGCCAGGATAAAGTTGTCCTTCAGGTCCAGGTCGGCAATCAGTTTTTCACACTGCGCCGTATATTCAGGTACGGCATTATTGTCGCCGTAAACCAGGTATTTAATATTTGGGATCGAACGCTTGGCCACTGCACATGAGCGGATCATCGTCAAAATGTCTTTGAGCTCAAAGATACGTGCGGCTGCTACAACGGTAGG
The DNA here is from genome assembly GCA_964537345.1 of uncultured Flavobacterium sp. Taxonomy (GTDB): domain Bacteria; phylum Bacteroidota; class Bacteroidia; order Flavobacteriales; family Flavobacteriaceae; genus Flavobacterium. Next base: position 32,443 of record CAZIBV010000013.1, read on the forward strand.
CGTTCCCTTGAGATGCTCTGGCTTGGGGGCCGGCACAAAACGCTGGTGGTCAATCCCGTTGTAAATAACCTCAATTTTGTTGGGGTTGGCTCCGTAAAGCTTTTCCCAAGTCATGTTGAATTTGTTTACCGATAGGATTTTGTCCGCCTTGTAATACACCAGTTCAGTGATACACTCAGAGAATTTGATCAGCATTTTTTTCAGGAAGAACGAGTACTCGGCTCCGTTGATGGCAATCAGCCTTTCGCGGATAAATACTCCGTGTTCTGTTACGATCAGTGGTGTTCCGTACTTGTATTTGAGTACCAATGCCGGAATTACAGGAAATCCTGAAAGTGTCAAATGTGAAATATCAGCCTTTGGCACGTCTACTGAAAGCGGCATCAAAAAGCGGTAAATCCAGCGCATGCCCACCGTCAGGTCAAACAGGGTAGCTTCAGGAATGTCGTCGGAAGACAAAATCCCGGTTACCTGGTAGCAGAATGCATTCCAAACCAAGGCGCTGCGCATCGTTTTTTTGTAGTCGTGTTTTTGGAAATACCTCCACATGTCAAAGATGGTATCATCCAATCCTTCGACATCGGTAATATCCGAGTAAATATGGTTGATAAGTCGCTCAAAAATAGGCAGGAACTCGTTGCGAAGGTCGGCATCGTCATTGTGCTCCTTGCGCTCGACGAATTTGTAGTACTTTTTGCCGTAATCCATCAACTCGCGAGGTTCAAGCGGTGCCCACATAGGGACCTGTACCACCTTGCGAACATTGTCGCTGAGTTTGTATTTTGGGGTAACTTCAAAATCGGCGTTGATTGAATACAACGAGTAGTCCACATTTTTTACTTTCTCGCACAACATGTGGGCCCATGTCGAAACACCACCGCCATTGTACGGATACGTTCCCTCGAGGATCAGTAAAACTTCGTAATTCTTCTTCATTTGTTCCAGGTTCAGGCTAAGTCTTTGGGGACTTTGCATAATTCTGAAACAAAAGTAGATTACCACATCAGTTTTTGAAAAAACTTTAGTTCAAAGCATTATTTAGTCGATGAAATGCACATGGAAGTACATTCATCGTATGTATATGCATTTCGTCGATTGTTCTGTTAAAGCTAAGGACCTCTTTAACAGATTAAAACAACCTTTCCCGCAGCATTTTTGACGCTGTGAGCTGCAGTTTTGTCTTGTAATCCTCGATCAGCCATTCTTTGTAGTTTTTGCTGCTGTTGGTGAGGCATGAAGCATAGCGTTTCATTCGGGATTCGATGTCGTAGGCGAGCTCTTTTATCAGCGCCCGGGCATGCGGAAGATCGCGTGCATTGTCAACTACCATTTGGGCGTGCTGCTGTAGTGAACGCTCAAAAACCACCTTAGATTTTTGACCTGCGGCCATGGCCCTCCGATGCTCTTCGTCAACGTCAAACGACACGTCGGGTGTGTTGGCAAAAAGTGCCCGGACCGCGGCCGGCATGGTGTAGCGGAAATTCATCTCAATCTCGGCATCTTCGCGCAAGTTTTCAAGATAAAGTTCGGGTGATTTAAAAATATGTTGCCAGTTAACCGGCTCGTTCCAAAGCCCGAAACGCGCCGCATTGTTGCCCAAATCAATGATGGTGAATTCTTTTTTGTGCGGCAGTCGTCTCGATCCGCGGCCAATCATCTGGAAGTATAACGTTAGGGACTTGGTGGCGCGGTTTAAGATGATGCTTTCTACCGTTGGTTCGTCAAACCCGGTGGTCAAGATTCCAACCGATGTCAATACAGCATCGGGCGTTTTTTTGAACCACAGCAGGATTTCGCGTCGCACGTCCGGTGGCGTGGTGTTGTCCAGATGGCGGATGGGATAGCCGGCCTCACGGAACATGTCGTATACGTAAAGCGAAGTATTGATGCCATTGTTGAAAATCAAGGTCTTTTTTCCCAGCGATTTTTCCTGGTACGCATGCAACAGTTTTTCCTGCATCAAAAAGGTTGAATACAGTTCCTCTGACGATTTTACCGTATAGTCGCCGTTGATGCCTACCTTGAGCGATGTCAGTCCAACGTCATAACTGTAGGTCGTGGCGCGCGCCAAAAAACCGTTGTCAATAAGCGATTGAATGGTATCGCCGGTAATGAGTTCGTCGTAGTTCTCATTCATCGGCATGCGGATGTTTGAGCTGAGCGGCGTCGCTGTAACGCCCAAAACGAATGATTTTTTAAAGAACCTGAACAGTTTCCTGAAGGAGTTGTAGTGCGCCTCGTCGATGATGACAAGCCCAATGTTGTCCAGGTGAAGCTTGCCGTCATTGATGCGGTTTTTGAGCGTTTCAACCATGGCTACAAAGCACGAGTATTCATGCTGATCAGGGAGTTCCTTGACTTTGCTGTTGATGATTTTGTTGACCACGCCAAAGCCGGTCAGCATCCGCGAGGTTTGACGGCAGAGCTCTATCCGGTGCGTTAGGACCACCACTTTTTTGTCGTGTTTGGCCAGATATCGCCTCACAATTTCAGAGAAGATGACCGTCTTTCCGCCACCCGTCGGCAACTGATACAACAGGTGATAATCCGGACGCGAATTGTCGAGTCGCTCAAAAATAGCGTCGATATCGCCTTGCTGGTAGCCATAAAGCGTTTTGGTTTCCGGAATTTCGTGGTCTAAGGACATGCAGTTTTGTCGAATTTGCAAAAGTACGGCTTAAAATCAGTTTTACCCAAATCCCTGGTGTTAAGAACTGTTTATTTTTTTGGGTTAATTTTTTTAAAAAATGCCGAGCTGTTTGGTTATAAATGCCTAAATTCAGGAAGTTTTAGCCCCAAAACCATGATATCTTACGACAATTTAACCATTCCGCAGGCTACACAATTGCAAAAAAAATTGGCTGCGCAAATCAACCTTCAACCCTACAATAAATTACCGCGCACCATCGCAGGTGCCGATATATCCTTTAACAAAAGCAGCACAACGGTATACGCTGGTGTTGTGGTGCTTTCATTTCCTGACTTAAAGCTTCTCTCCTACTCTCTGGCGGTGGCCGAAACAACATTTCCTTATGTTTCAGGCTACCTGGCATTCCGCGAAATGCCTGCCATCACCAAGGCATGGGATCAGTTGCGCGCAAAGCCGGATCTTTTGGTCTTTGACGGACAGGGCGTACTGCATCCGCGGCGACTCGGGATCGCTACACATTTTGGCGTCCTTACCGATCAACCCACCATCGGCTGTGCCAAAACCATGCTCTATGGAGAGTACAACAATCCTGAACTGGAAAAATTCAGCACTAGTCCCATCTATGCAAAGGCAGAGCTTGCCGGGTATGCCCTGAGAACCAAAATGGCGGTAAAACCTGTGTTTGTTTCGCCGGGACACCTCACGGATCCGCAGTCAGCTTTGGACATTATGATGCAGTGTGTGGGAAGGTATCGAATCCCTGAACCAACCCGCATTGCCCACGCCATGGTGAATCGCTTCAGGACCGGTGAACTCGTCGAGGGTTTTTATGAGTAGATACTTCGGTTGTTGATGTAGATTTCAATCAATCGGCGCTTTTCCAATCCCGAATCGATAATGATATACTCCGGATTGTATCGCACTTCTTTTTCAAACCGTTTGAGGAGGATGTCACGTGGGATGTTTGTGTCCAGCAACCGGTCATCAGCCTGAAGCACATTGATGATGAAAGTCGTGCCCGGTTCGGTGGGTGGATTGGTCAAAAGTCTGGGTCCGGCATATAAAAATTCCAGTCGCATATCCCGAAAGGCTACCAAAAGTGTGCGCAACAAGGCCGATTTGTTCCTTATGGCATACGAGCCTGCCGAAACCTCTACCGATTCCGGTAACCTAATGATGAGTGTGGCAGTTTGGGCGAACATTGTTTCTATAGCGTTGCAAAACTCATCAATTCCCACACTTTGAGCGTTACAGGATTTTCGTCAAACAAAAGTTAAATCATGCCAAATCTTGTAAAAAGTAAGTTGGATGTGGCATGCGTTTGTACCTTTGCAAAAAATAGAGAAATGACCAAATTATTCCGACTGGTGGCGCTGGCCGAGGGTGTATCTTACCTGGCCTTGTTTTTCAACATGCTGGTCATAAAACCATCGAATCCCGAGTTGTACAAAACGTTCCTTTATCCCGTGGGGATGGCGCATGGCGTGTTGTTTATCGGCTACCTTGTCCTGGCCACCATGCTCAAGTTCGAGCAAAACTGGTCCTGGAATAAATACCTGATCATTTGTGCTGCGTCGCTGTTGCCATTTGGCACGTTTTACATTGAGCGCAAGTATTTTAAAGCCGCTTAATCCAAACTTTTAAGACTGGTTTTGCCATGTGGTGTCGGACGTCCGTCAGGGCCCAGACTGACCATGGTGATGGCGTCGATGGTAATGATGGTGTCGTGGGTCATGATGTTTCGCACCTCACTTTTCAGGACGATGGACGTATGGCCAAATTTCACCACGTCGATCCCTATTTCAACAATGTCGCCCGGGCGGGCCGCACTTTTAAAGTTGATTTCAGACATATACTTGGTCACTACCCTTGGGTTTTCAAGTTGCATGACTGTAAACAAAGCGACTTCCTCATCAATCCAGGCCAGCAGGCGTCCGCCAAACAGTGTTCCGTTTGGATTGAGATCTTCAGGTTTTACCCATTTTCGGGTTTGGAATTTCATAAGTTAAGAGTTTTGGAGTGTTCCACAATTTGATCGTGGTCAAAAGCCAGTGACGGCATGTTGTCTTCTTCAAACCAACGGGCCTCTGCGGCGTCGTCGGACCCTATCACTGCGGTTCCGGCGGGCACCTTAAACAAGTACGCTATAGAAACTGTGCGTTGCCTCGGATCGCGTCCTGGCCGGCCAAAGGCTCCGATTTGTGCAATCGGGGTGGCTTCAATCCCGGTTTCTTCCATCAGTTCCCTACCGGCCGCAACGGGCAAATCTTCATCGGCTTCAACAAAACCTCCCGGCAGTGCCCATAAGCCTGCAAAGGGTTCTTTAGCCCGGCGGATGAGCAAAATTTTACGGGGATTCTCGTCGGTATAAACGACCGCGTCAACGGTAACAAAAATTTGGGAAGAACGCATTGAGGTTGTTATTTAACCGTAAAATTACGTCATTCATCTCTGACTTTTAAAATGTATTTGCCTATATTTGCATTTAACTAACTTGACGTTAAACCAATTCTATGAAAAAACAGCTACTTGTGCTTTCCATTTTAGCGCTTTCAGTTTCCGGATTTGCGCAAAACCGGGTGCAGGACACCGTTCCTGACCGGGTGGAAGAAAACCCACTGGACAGCTACAACCGATGGACCATCGAGGGCGGTGTCGGTTCGAGCAAAGGTATTAAGCCGTATGCCGAAGGATATTACGCCAGTAACCCCAACAAACATTTTGCAGTCAACGTCAACCACTATCATTTGGCATTGCGATACATGGCAAGTCCAAAGTTTGGTGTGAGATTGGGTTTTACCTATGACAATCTAAGTGATCTTTCCGGATCAGAGAGTCTTCCTTTTGAATTGCAGGTGATTGGTGCCCGTGCCGAGGGTGTCGTCAACCTCGTCCGACTGCTTAACTTTGAGGAGATGGCGGGTCGTTTTGGGCTTTTGGCCCACGCCGGTTTACAGGCCACGCGCATGACTCCGCAAATGGGCCCGAATGAAGGTCGCGACGAGTATAATGGCGGAATCGTATTTGGTATTACGCCTCAATTGCGCGTATTTAACAACGTGGGTATTTACGCCGATTTCTCAATGAATTCAAACATTCGCCAGCACTTTAATTGGGACGGATCATATTCCTCGAGAAGCAATAACCTGGCCGGTAGCATGTATATGTTTTCATTGGGCCTTTCAGTATCGTTTGGGCAGCAAAACCTCCACGGCGACTGGGCTGTTATTCCTGATGACCGAATTGAGGAAATCAAAGCTCTTGATGAGCGCATAGGCGAACTCGAGACCATGATGAACGACACGGACAAAGACGGTGTGCCGGATTATCTGGATGTGGAGAACAACTCGATTGCCGGTGTGGCCGTCGATGCCAAGGGACGTATGGTCGACATGAACAAAAACGGTGTTGCCGACGAACTCGAGAAGTATATGGACAACCGCATCAACACGGCTGTGTCTGAAGGCAACAACTCTGAGGTGGTCAAACGTCTTATCAATGAAGGTTATGTTTCTGTCTTCTTTGACTTTAACAGCACGAAACCAACTCAGGCTTCAACGCAAAACATCTCGTTTGTCCTGACTTACCTCAAGAACAACCCGGATGCTACAGTTGACATTAAGGGATATGCCGATGAGATTGGCGCTACCGAATACAACAATGCGTTGTCAGGTCGTCGTGCCGATACCGTCAAGGACATTCTCGTAAAAGCCGGAATCAGCGGTTCGAGAATCAACATCCTGCCAAATGGCGAAGACAGTTCTGTTGATAAAGATTCTGAAGCCGCCCGCCGATTGGTGCGCCGTGCAACATTTACGATCAAGTAAAACTGTTTAAAACTTTATAAAAGCCGTCCGGACACCCGGGCGGTTTTTTTTTAACTTCAAGGAAAACCTTTATTATGGAAACGCGTGACCTTTCATTACTTCAGATTCGCGGCGGCGCCATTGGCAACACGCTGAATGCCTCGCCCGAAGAGATTTTCCAAAACCAGACTATCCGCCCAATCTTAAAGCTTCAGAACGACTTATTTGTCGAGGCGTTCCGCAACTATGTCGATAAGTATAAAGGAGATTTTTACAACTATCCCGCGCAAAAGAAATTGTCATTTATAGATAATGCCATCCACAAGGACATCAAGTTCCGAAACTCTCTCAAGGGAATGGTGATTGCTATGTTTACGATTGATGAATACCACGCCTACATCAAGAACTCGTCAAACCTGAACAAGCGGATGATGAACATGGTCATCGAGCGTCTGCAAAGTCAGGCGCAATTGTTTGAGATACATCAGGCGTCCTAGCGGCTTTCCAGGCGTTTCAGGTAGTCCAGCGGAGACTCATTGTTGTATTGCCCCACTTTGTTGACGATTTTACCGGTCGCGTCCAGAATCACGACCCAAGGAAAGAATCCGTCCTTGTTGTATTTTTCAACAATCAGCAGATTGTCGGCTTTTTCGTGAAAGGGCGCGGTGTCGTCAAAAACAGGCTTTACCAATACAAAGTGCTTGCTGGCGTAGGCCTCAAACTCAGCCGATGCAAAAACGTTTTGTTCAAGATCCTGACAAGGCGTACACCTTTCGGCCGCCGAAAAATATAAAAGAACTTTCTTTCCAACTTGCTGCGCCTCCCTACGTGCAAGATCCAGGTTGTCATTCCATTGGGCATGGCCCATAACCGTCAGCAGTAAAAAACACCATTTCATAGCGCAAAATTAAAGCATTCCGTGGTATTTGCGAATAAACCATTCACAACCCAACGCGGCGGCGATTACTACCAACAACCACACCCAATCTATGAGCGGCGATTTGGTCGTAACTTTCTTTTGCACCGGGGCGTATGCCTCGTCCGACGCCAGTTTTTTGATCAAAGATTCAACCTGATTGGGCGTATAGGTTTGTCCACCGGTAGTTTCGGCAAGTTGTTTTAGTTTTTGGGTATCAGCGTTGACAAACTGCTTTTCGATGTCAAATTCCAGCACCTCAAATTGTGCGTTGTAAACGGCATTCGACTGCCGCTCGCGCACAGATAGTTGATAGGTTCCGGGGGGCAATCCGTCTAAATTGGCCTTAAACGAATTTTGACCCTTGAGCATGTCGTAGGTTCGGCTTTGACGATTGGCCTTGTTGACTACCGTTGCAGTGAGCCGCGCGGAATGGTCAAATTCGTAATTCTTGTTAAAATATTGAGCTGTAATTTCAATCGCGTCACCGGAATTGTAGAACCTTTCATGGTTGACCACCAGCGATTTCCTCACCGCACTTGTGGCCAGAAATTGGATGGTTTTGTCAAGAAAACGGTCGAACTCATCAAACGAATCGCTCTGAGAATGGAGATGCATCCGCCATTTCCAGATATTTTCGCCCAACAGGAAGGCTTGTCGCGAACCAGCTTCAGTGAAAGTCAGCAATGGCGCGTCTGCCGGAATATTGCGGATTGTTGCGGTGAGCAAGGTGTTGACAGGTTGTTTGATCGTGACGGCACCAAACGGATGTTCCAGTGGCGGGAGTTTGGCAAAGCCGATGTCATCCTGCGCAAAGATGGAAAAATCAGCCTGATGCAACGCCTGAAAATCCTCGGGTTGTCCGCTGTTGCGAAAAGCCAAAACCGATTGTTCCCGGTTGAGGAAGTCAAAATCAGTCGCCATTCCCGTAATCGTCAGCGTATTGAGGCGCGCCTGTTTGTTAAGTTCAAAAACTGGCTTGAACGCGGCCACGGGCTGATAGTAAATCAATACGTTGTAAGGCGATAAATCCTTGAGTTCATTCGGACGGACCAGTGTAACCTGGCGCTGGGCATTGGTTTCGATGCTTCGGCGGATGGCGCCCAGATCCGGGTGCGCAATAGCCGATACCAGCGCAATGCCTGATTTTTGATCCATCACCTCGACCGCAAATCGCTTGGCGTTGTTATAGGTATTTTTTTCCTGCAGATTGCCCGATAGGTTGGCTACAAATTGCCGCACTCCTGACTTTTTGGCCGGCAACAAAACCTGCAAAGTCTGTGCGGGCTGTTCGGGTGATAAAGTTACCGACTGTCGGGTGATAACTTCTCCTTCCTGGCTGATTGTGAATTGTGCGCCAACCGGACGGTTTCCTGAATAACGCAAAAAGACTTCGGCCGGAAACTGATTGTTGAGAAAGGCATATTTGTTTACGTTGATGCGCTCAATCCGCAAATCCGGATGCTGAACGGTATCGCCCAGAATGACAGGAAATACAGGTCCGCGTGAAAAGCTGTAGGTATAATCGCTTCCGCGGGTTTGATTTCCGTCGGTTAAAAGAATGGTTGGGAATCGGGTGCTGCGGTAGATCTCTTCCACTCCCCGTGCAGCAGCATCGTGATTGGATTGCCTTCCATCAAATGCCGCCGAATCAATCGGACTTAAATCCTGATCGAATTTGAAAAACGCCGGTACAAAACGCTCGTCAAGATTACTTTTATTAAGCGCCTCCAATACATCCTTTGCAGCCTGGTCAGCCTTGAGCTCTTTTATGGATGCCGAGTTGTCCAGCAAAACCACCAACGGCGTCTTTTGGACTTCGTAGGAATTGCGCGTGATAATAGGGTTGATCAGCAAAACCAACAGCGCCAGGCATCCCAAAAAGCGAAAAGTGGCCAAAACCGGACGGATGCGACCTTTTGATACTGATTTGTGATAATACTGAAAATAGGCTATCGCCCCGGCTATCAAAATGGAAAGTAAAAGCCAAAGCAGTGTACCGGTTGACATAGAAAATTTTATGGCTGATAAAGATACTAAAATTTAAACGCCAAGCCCAAGCGGAAAGTTCATAAAAAAAGCCACCCGGAGGCAGCTTTCAGTTTATTTTTTGATGAGTTTTTCAACCTTGGTTCCGGTTGGCCCCGCCCATTCCATCAGGTAGGTTCCCGGTGAAAGTGCAGTCACATCAATAGGTTGACCTGCGGTAACATTAGCTTGCAAAACCTTCTTGCCTGTGAGTTCAAAGATTTTGACGGAGCCGTCCTGCGATACAAATACAACATCTTGTGCCGGATTTGGATACATTACGATAGACGGCATTTCGGCAGATGGCGTCGATAGCGTTCCGGTAGCATAACGCGCCACGGCCACGTCCCACTCTGAACTGTACCCGTAGGTGCCGGCCACAAGCAGTTTGCCATCCGGCTGAAACTCGGCGCAATAGCCCGCGCTGAAACCAACGCCAAAACTGGTGAGCACCTGTCCGTCATTGCTGAAAGAGTTGTCGAGAACGCCGTTTTCTAGGTAGCGCAAAACCACAAAGTAATCGGTCGATCCGGTGGTTACTTCACCTGTTACGATTATTTTTCCATCGCTTTGGATCAAAAGTCCACGGGAGGCTCTGTCAGTGCTTCCGCTGTCGACATCAGTTTCTACAGCTCCGTCGGTACCAAATGATGTGTCAACGGTTCCATCAGGATTGTATCGGTTGAGCTTGATATTGGAATTGGTAGCGATTGTTCTACCCGCTGCGAGGATTTTGCCGTCCGGTTGCCACGCGACGCCCTGAAGGTAGTAACTGCCATTTCCGGTGTCGATTGTCATCTTTCCGTTTACACCAAATGAATTGTCAACCGCACCATAATCAAATAATTTTACAATGCCTAAATCCTCATTGGTGTTGCCGGCCAGGAAGATCGAACCATCGGCATTAAGCTTTAAAAAGGCTCCAAAATCTGTTACATATCCAAAGTCGACAGTGTGCTTTCCGTCATTGCTAAAGTCGGTGTCAAGCGTTCCGTCGGGATTGAGACGCACCAATGCAAAGTCGTCAAAAGATGAGTTATTGGCAGCCATACCTGCCGCCAGAATTTTGCCGTCGGGCTGAATGAGGACGTCATACATGCGCGACTCGGGATTTGTCGTGTTGGTACCTACGGGAAACGACACAATGCCGCCATTGCCAAAACTTGGATCGAGCGCACCGTTAGCCGTGAGCCTTACAAATCCGGCGTGGCAGTTTCCGTTGTTGTTTTCCAGTCCGGCCGATCCGGCGAGCACGATTTTACCGTCGGGTTGAATTGCAACGGCATTTGCCTGGTCAAAACGGTTGGTGCCTTTCATATCGATCAGAATCGCTCCGTTGTTGCCAAACCCCGTGTCGGGCGTACCGTCGGCATTGAGGCGGATGGCGTAAAAATTGTAATCTGATCCGGTAGACAGTGCTTTGGCCCGCCCGGCAATCACGATTTTCCCGTCAGGTTGTAAAGCCATATCATAAGCTTCCTGCACATGAAAGAGACCGGAAAGCACTTTTCCGGTGTTTCCAAAAGTGTTGTCGAGGCTGCCGGCTGTTTGAGCTGATGCGTTGAAAAGGGCAAAAACGCCCAAGGCCAGAGTAAGTTTCTTTTTCACGTAAATATATGGATTAGGTTAGCATTCCGCCATCGACATTGAGTACTTGTCCGGTGACGTATGCACTTAAGTCGCTGGCCAGAAAAAGACATACATTGGCCACGTCTTCCGGAGTTCCTCCGCGGCGAAGCGGAATGGAATCTCTCCAGCCCTGAACGACGTCTGCATTGAGTTTGGCGGTCATTTCAGTTTCGATAAAGCCCGGCGCGATGGCATTGCATCGGATGTTGCGCGAGCCCAGTTCGAGAGCGATCGACTTGGTAAAACCGATAACACCTGCCTTGGATGCCGCGTAGTTGGCTTGACCGGCATTGCCCTTTACACCCACCACCGAACTCACGTTGATGATCGATCCCGAGCGTTGCTTGAGGAAAATCTTTTGGATAGCCTTGGTCATGTTAAAGACTGATTTGAGGTTGACGTCGATCACCTTGTCAAAATCTTCCTCGGTCATGCGCATCAATAGATTGTCTTTGGTGATGCCGGCGTTGTTGATGAGCACGTCTACCGAACCAAAATCGGCTACCACGGCATCGACAAATTCCTGCGCCTGATTAAAATCGGCGGCGTCTGACTGATAGCCTTTGGCCTTTGTTCCCATTGCGGAAAGTTCAGCTTCGAGCGCGCGGGCCGACTCAGCCGATGAGCTGTATGTAAAGGCGACATTAGCGCCATGTGATGCAAAAACCTGGGCTATTCCCCTGCCGATTCCACGGCTGGCACCTGTAATGATGACCGTTTTTCCTTCCAGTAATTTCATGATTTTTAGGTTTTAATTCGTGCGATTCGCAACGCCCAAAGATAAACGAATTGCCTGATTTGACAAGCGCGGTATTTTACAGACATTTTGTAATTTGGAGGATGCTTTTTCCCTTGCCCCCAACTCAAAATTTACTGCCGTTTGACGGAGAGGTTTTTTACTGCGGAATCGTCTGCGACAACGCCCATGCCACGCAAATTTTCCACGCTCTTTTTGAGTCAATCGCCTGGGAACCTGACAAGGCCGTAATGTTTGGAAAAACCATTTACACCAAGCGCAAAGTAGCCTGGTACGGGAGTTTGCCGTTTTCCTATTCTTATTCAAAAACAACTAAGGTAGCTTTGCCATGGACGCCCCTGCTGCTGGAACTGAAAGCGCTTGCCGAACACCACACCGGTGAAACCTACAATTCCTGCCTGCTCAACCTTTATCACAACGGCAACGAAGGTATGGCTTGGCACAGCGACGGCGAAACCGATCTAAAGAAGAACGGCGCCATAGCCTCGATGAGTTTTGGTGCGGCGCGAAAGTTTGCCTTTAAACACAAGAAAACAGGCGATAAAGTGGAGATTGTCCTCGAACACGGAAGCCTGTTATTGATGAAGGGTGAAACCCAGACCCACTGGCTGCATCGCCTTCCGCCCACGACCAAGGTAAATGAGCCGCGCATCAATTTGACATTCCGCACTATTGTCAATCATCCGTAAACGGGAGTATCACCTAAACCCCAAAGGTTTTAAAAACCTTTGGGGTTTGCAAAATACAGCGTCAATCCTGAAGTTGGGTACAGAAAATCCGGAAATCTTCTTAAAGTTTCCAATTCGCTTTTTCAAACTGATTTAACAATCGTTGTGCTTTGCGTGATGTGTCTGTGCTTTATCTTTACAATAAAATCATTGTTATGTCAGTCAATCTCAGGGAAAAGCTGATGAGCGTTCGCAAATCTGACGAATGCGAAATCCTGGCGCAGGTAGAAGCATTGCTGGAAGAAAACCAGCGTCACCGCGAGGCGATTCTTGCCAACTTGTCGCGGC
>CAZIBV010000014.1:0-9867 GCA_964537345.1 uncultured Flavobacterium sp.
AACTATTCGCCACACCACTTTATTTTTTATACGCCATGAAAATTTCCAGATTCCCATTGTCCATAGTTTTTTGGATAATGGGATTTTCATCCTTTGCTCAAGCTGACAGTTATCCTGTCGAGTTTCACCACGGGCAGCTTGTCGTTAAAATCGAAAGTCCAGGCCGCCTTGTAAACCTTAAGTTTGATCCCGCCGCGCCTCTTGAGTTATTCCAGGATTCCGGGGTTGATGTAAATTGGCGGCCACCCACTGCTTTCGCTCAAAAATTGCGTTTGGGAGAGCGTCCCGTCGACCTTTGTAAAACTGTTGATGGCACCCTTGGATTCAAAGCCCTCGAAGGGATTTGGCTTCTGGATTTTGACCGTCAGGAATTGTACAAAATTAGCCGTGACGACCTGGAATCATTTGAGTCGAAGGGATTTAAACCAATCAAGGCCCGGCTGGACAATACAGGCTTTTCGATCGCTGTTGGAATCCACTGGAAGCCGTACTGGTTCAGGGCGAATTTTCAAGATCGCTTAGCAATATCTGCAAGGAACAATAATTCTTTCAAGTTTTTACATGAGCCGCACGTTCCGGTAGAATCCATGAAAGGAAAGCTGAAACTTTTTCCCAATAAGCCTGTCCATTTCCTTCAGTCAAATTACAGTGTAAACATCGGTATAAATAACACAAATCAATACGCAGGTACTGACTTTATCAAATCATTCAACTGGATATTTGATTTTCATTCCCGCCGTGTATTTGCCGTAAAGAACGGAAACAGTATCACAGGACGTGTCGTTCCAAAGTTTGAAGTCGAGATCATCAATAATTCGCTGATGGTTAGCCGACACCAGTCAGATACGCAATTTAAGAAGGGCGATGTGCTCTCAATGGTTCGGAGCATCGAGGTTTCAACAGCCAATCTTTGCCAGCTTGCCCAGATGATTGTCGATGGAGAAGATCAGGTAAAACTTCAAACCAATGGAAAATGAAACTCCTTTTCTCAATAGTATTTCTTTTTTCAGTCGGTTGTATACATGCTGGCCCTGATGAACTCGAACTTGCCTTATCTGAATTGGCCAGTGAACTCGGTCACGTCCGCAAGTATTATGACGAGCGTCTGTCCGAGCACAACAAGCTGGAACGTCGATGCCGGGAACGCCTGGAATTTGCCGTGTCCGTCGAGGAGAAGCTACAATGGCTGGTTAGGCTGGATTCTGTCAGGACAGCCCGTGAAACCCTGAAAGTCGAGGAGGCGGCCGATGTGTCCCGAATCCGTTACCTGAAAGGTGTTCAGATTCTAAGAGTGCTGTATGATAAAATTCTTGGACTGGACCATCATTTTGCTTCTGTACGGACCTTTAATGAAATCAACAAAATTTCAAACCCGAATAACTATCCGGAGTTTGCAAAGCTTAAAGAAATCCTCGCGCAGGCACGTAAAAAGGAGGCCTCGCTACAAATCGGAAACATATTGGGATCAAACAGCGTCGCATCAATTGTTATGGCGTTGGGAAATATCTTCAACTCCGGACTTTCCCGTCGCGAGCAGCAGCTGGAGCTTGAAAAAGTGGAGTGTATCATCGATTTTACGCTCCGGATGCACAACGATCTAAACACCATTTACTTTGAAACGGCTTTCTTACAAAAGAGCAGTGACAAGGTTCGCGAAGATCTTGAAGCACTTTTTCGCGACTATACCAAGCCCATCGGTTACCAGTCCCCGCTTTCCCTTTGCCGAAGTTCAGATGACTGGGAAACCGTGAAAGCCAAAACCGATCAGTACATGATGTTCGTCAAGAATGCCGACCCGACTGCCAAGGCGCGAATGTCCATCAACATTGATTTTCCGGTTGAACGACTTTTGCAATTTATCACGCAGTATAACGCCTTTATCGACCAGGGCGGAAAGTTTTATGAGAAGTTCCGCATCATCCTGAACAGCTATGAAAATGAAAAGTCCTGTCAATCTAAACTTCCGCCTGAGTTTGGAAAGTTAAAACAGGATATTGATCTCGCCATAGAGAAGTTCAACACGGCCTATAAACCCGTCGAACTCAACGGAAGCAAGATGAAAGAAATACTTTATGGCATCAATGAGTTCGACTGACGTTAAAATTTGAGGTGCTTCGTCGAATAAATAGGTTGAAAATTTTGCCGTTCGATAATTGTGTTAATTTTGTCGTACTAACACCCTACTTATGCCGACCAGTTGCAACATCGTTATCGTTGATGATCACCCGTTTATCATTGAAGGATACAAAAACGCCATTAAGAGTTACTCATCGCAATACGAGTTTACGATTTCGCAGGCCAACAACTGTAAATCGGCTTATGAAATCATCACATCAGCCGCCAAGCCCTTTGATATTGCGTTTTTTGACATCAGCATGCCGGCGTATGAGGAGAAGAACATTTTTTCAGGCGAGGATTTGGCGCAGCTTATCAAAGAAGTGATGCCAGCCTGCAAAGTCGTGTTGTTGACGATGCACACTGAACTCATCAAAATCAACAACATCATCAAGACCATTAATCCAAGCGGACTGGTGATTAAAAACGACCTCACGTTTGACGAACTCCTGGTTGCCTTCAACAAAATCCTGAAGGGCGACACCTATTACAGCCAGACTGTGGTCAAGTTTGTAAGTCAGGCGCAATCTGATACGATAAACATTGATGCATTCGATCGCCAGATACTTTATCAGTTGTCAAAAGGTGTAAAAACCAAGGACATTCCCAGCTTTGTTCCGCTCTCGCTCAGCGCAGTCGAGAAACGAAAGCTAAACCTGAAGGAGGTTTTGGACGTCAAGGGCGGCAGCGATGTCGATTTGATCCGAAAGGCCAAAGACAAAGGATTGCTTTAAATTTACGGGAAACCGCACCTAGAATTGCGGGAAACCGTAACTGCCATATCGTGCCTCGTCACTACTTTTACAATGTGAATCTGAAAGGGCACTCAGCTTCATAAAACCTTGTTTTGACTCGGGTTATGCATTTGAGAAAGAAAGACTGCAATGGCGGTCTTTTTTTATGCCATCGCGTTCCAGCCGCGTGCCTTGAGTTCCAGTTTCTGGCCTGCCCGGGTATTTAAATAGGCTCCCGGATCGGCGGTCATGTGGCCAATGACGGTAAAATTCGGGTTGCCTTTAAGCTTGTCAAAATCGGCTATGGGAATCGTAAAAAGCAATTCGTAGTCCTCGCCGCCGTTAATGGCTACTGTGGTCGAATCGATCTTGAATTCCTCGCAAACGCTGATAACGGCCGGATCAAGCGGAATTTTTTCCTCAAACAGATTACATCCAACACCCGATTGCTTGCAAAGGTGTAGTATTTCAGATGACAAGCCGTCGGAAATGTCAATCATTGACGTTGGTTTTATCTCCAATGCCGACAGGATTTCCCTCACATCGGTGCGGGCTTCGGGTTTTAACTGGCGTTCGATAAGGTAGGTGTAAGGCTCCAGATCCGGTTGGTTTTGCGGATTGACCAGATACACCTGTTTTTCGCGTTCGAGAACCTGCAATCCCATATAGGCCGCGCCCAGATCGCCTGAAACAACCAGCAAATCATTTTCCTTGGCGCCGTTGCGATACGTCAACTCAGTTTCATCTGCCTGACCGATAGCCGTCACACTGATAATCAAACCTTTTTGCGATGAGGTGGTGTCGCCTCCAATCAAATCGACATGGTAAAATTGGCACGCCAGCCGGATGCCTTCATAAAGTTCCTCGAGCGCTTCAAGCGGAAAACGGTTCGATACCGCAATCGACACTGTAATTTGCGTCGGCTTGGCATTCATTGCGCAAATGTCCGACAGATTAACCACGACTGACTTGTATCCCAGAAATTTCAGGGTCATGTAGGCCAAATCAAAATGCACGCCTTCAACCAGCATGTCGGTCGATACCACGGTCTTTTTATCCTTAAAGTCCAAAACGGCCGCATCGTCCCCGATACCTTTCACGGTCGATTCAAGTTTGCTCTCAAATGGTTTGGTAAGGTGATCGATCAGGCCAAATTCGCCCAGATTTTCGAGTGATGTACGCTCCTGATTCTTGTCTTCTAACATAATTGTGGATAAAGGGCAAAGGTACAAAGTTATGCCGGCACTAATCGATTTTCCCTTTTGTACATTTTGATATGATTCAAACGATCAATATTTTTATAAAAATCCCCTTTAATAGGGGCTAAGTTTTAAAACGCTTCACTATGTTTGACAAAAATGGAACAAAACCTGACCATCTGAAATCCCGATATCCATCAAGCTTTGAAAAAAACTACTGCCTTTCCTATTTATGCTGGTGCTTTCGTGCAGCGATGACAATGACAAACCTAAAAGCGAATTGGAAAAATTGCCGCCGGCCACGCAGACTGGTGAGAACACCTTCGGGTGTCTGTTAGACGGTAAAGCATCTCTGCCGGGAGGTGGTATAAATCCTTTGGATTGTGTGTACCAATATGTTGATGGCGGGTACTATTTCTCACTGCAGTGCAATAAACGAGATAACTTTAATAATTCAATAAACATTTCATTAAATACAAACGACCTCGAAATTGAGGAAGGTGTGACGTATATACTTAACGAGTCGATTCCTGGAAATGCTTACGGGTTGTATTATTTCAACTTATATCAGTCTTATACCTCTGGGATTTACAGCGGCGAGTTAATCATTACAAATTTGACTAACACAACAGTTTCGGGAACATTTTGGTTTGATGTGCAACATCAGAATGGTGTTGTGCACCAAATCCGTGAAGGTCGGTTTGATATGGAGTATTCCAATTGATTGAACAACTGAGTTCGGCTCAACCAAAAAGTAAGATTATTTGTTTCCCAGAAAGTGGCGGGGCTTAAATTTTTAAGAATATTCCCATATTTGTAGAAATTTCAAAATCAATGAAAACTTTCACAGCGGGCATAGAGGGCAAGGATAAAATGTGGATTAAGGATTCCGATGCGGTTATCGGCACAATCGTCTTTGACCGATCAGTTTGGCAAGGATATCTTGGCGCAACATTTAAATATATCCGGAGAGATATTTAAAGCCGAGTCGGTAAAAGGCAATACAATAATCTCAAAATACGGCAAGGAATTGTTAACATGCGTCTTTCATCCTGTCTGTGGGAATCTCGAACTTCAGGCTTCAGGTGAGGATACCGGTTTCGACATTAAAGGGAAATGGTTTAAACCGGGCACGCGCCTTACCGATGCTGAAAATAATGACCTGATCGTGGTAACCGCCGATGTCTGAACCGGCCGAAACATAACCGTCCAGGTATTTGACGCCGATATTCCTCACTTCATGATAGCCATGACGTTGTATCACCATGTCAGGGCATCGGGCGCAAAGAGGATGCTTTTATAAAAAACAAAGCCCCAAATTCACTCGGGGCTTTTTTTATTTCAACTATTAGTCGTTCAATTTGAGTACAGCCATAAACGCTTCTTGCGGAATCTCTACGTTTCCAACCTGGCGCATGCGTTTTTTACCCTTTTTTTGCTTTTCCAAAAGTTTACGCTTACGCGAGATGTCTCCGCCGTAACACTTGGCCGTAACGTCTTTTCGGAGCGCTTTTACGGTTTCACGGGCAATGATTTTTGCGCCGATAGCCGCCTGGATCGGAATGTCAAACTGCTGGCGCGGGATGAGTTCCTTGAGTTTTTCGGTCATTTTCTTGCCGATGTTGTACGCATTGTCAGCGTGAATCAAAGCCGACAAAGCATCAACCGTGTTCCCGTTGAGCAGCACGTCAACCTTGACAAGATTTGAAGTGCGCATTCCAATCGGGTGATAATCAAACGACGCATATCCTTTTGAAACCGTCTTGAGGCGGTCGTAAAAATCAAATACAATCTCCGCCAGCGGCATGTCAAAATTGAGTTCAACGCGCTCCGGCGTAAGATAAGTCTGGTTGGTGATCTGTCCGCGTTTTTCAATACACAATGACATCACGTTGCCCACAAAGTCGCTTTTGGTGATAATCGTCGCCTTGATAAACGGCTCTTCCACGCGGTCCAGTTTTGACGGCTCCGGAAGGTCCGACGGGTTGTTCACCACAAGCGGTGTATCGGGTTCCTTCTTGGTATAGGCCAGGTACGACACGTTGGGAACCGTCGTAATCACCGTCATGTTAAATTCGCGCTCCAGTCGCTCCTGAATAATCTCCATGTGAAGCATGCCCAGGAATCCGCATCGGAATCCAAATCCAAGCGCCGCCGAACTCTCGGCCTGAAACACCAGCGATGCATCGTTAAGCTGAAGCTTTTCCATCGACGCCCGCAGTTCTTCGTAATCTTCCGTATCCACCGGATAGATACCCGCAAAAACCATCGGCTTCACGTCTTCGAATCCCTGAATCATATTGGTGGTAGGCATCTTGGCATCCGTTATCGTATCACCCACCTTGACTTCCTTGGCTTCCTTGATACCTGAAATCAGATAACCTACGTCACCTGTCGTAATCACGTTTTTTGGAACCTGGTTAAGTTTGAGCGTCCCGATCTCGTCGGCAAAATACTCACTTCCGGTAGCCATGAATTTAATTTTCTGGCCTTTGCGGATTTCGCCGTTCTTGACCCGAAAAATAACCTCAATGCCCCGGAACGGGTTGTAAACAGAGTCAAAAATCAGTGCCTGCAAAGGTTCCTGCGGATCGCCTTTTGGAGCGGGAATGCGCTCGATGATGGCCGCCAGAATGTTCTCGACGCCATATCCGGTCTTGCCCGACGCGTGGATGATATCCTCCAGCTTACAGCCCAGCAATTCCACGATGTCGTCACTCACTTCTTCCGGGTTTGCGCTGGGCAAATCCACTTTGTTGAGCACCGGAATAATTTCCAGGTCGTTCTCCAGCGCCAGGTAAAGGTTAGAGATCGTCTGCGCCTGAATGCTCTGCGCCGCGTCCACAATCAAAAGCGCGCCCTCACAAGCTGCAATCGATCGCGACACCTCGTAGGAAAAGTCCACGTGGCCCGGCGTGTCAATAAGGTTCAAGATATAATCCTCGCCCTTGTATTTGTATTCCATCTGGATGGCGTGGCTCTTTATGGTAATCCCGCGCTCGCGCTCCAGGTCCATGTTGTCCAGGAGTTGCGCCTTTTCCTCGCGTGCGCTCACGGTTTGGGTTGCGCTCAACAAACGGTCGGCCAGCGTGCTTTTCCCGTGGTCAATGTGCGCGATGATGCAAAAATTGCGAATCTTTTTCATGAGTCGAAAGTCAAAAATGTCATAAGGTCGTAAAAACCTGTCAGAAGCTAATTGTCAATTATCAATTATCAATTGTCAATTGTCAATTGAATTGGGCGTTCCCTAAAGGTCGCGCTATCCGCTGTATCTTTTTTGCCAGTGGTCCTCACAGATTGGGTTAATCCCAAACGCAAAAAAGGATGCCGCTTCTATCGCTAACGCGGGCTCCTGCCGTTCTTTTAATCTGCAAAGATAATTGAAAACCTGTCGTTTTACTGATTTTATAGTAATTTTGCCGCATGGTAAAAATAGGCCACATCCAGCTGCCGGAATTCCCGCTTTTGCTCGCCCCCATGGAGGATGTGAGCGATCCGCCTTTTCGCCGGCTTTGCAAACAACACGGCGCCGATTTGATGTTCTCGGAGTTCATTTCGTCCGAGGGATTGATCCGCGACGCCATCAAAAGCCGTCAAAAGCTCGACATCTTTGACTACGAGCGTCCGGTGGGCATCCAGATTTTTGGCGGAGACGAAGAGGCCATGGCCATGTCGGCCAAAATCGTCGAAACGGTAAACCCAGACCTGATCGACATCAATTTTGGATGTCCGGTAAAAAAAGTGGTTTGCAAGGGAGCCGGAGCCGCCGTGCTCAAAGACGTCGATTTGATGATTCGCCTTACCAAGGCCGTCATCAAAAGCACCAGCCTTCCCGTAACGGTCAAAACCCGCCTCGGCTGGGATCACGACATGATCAACATTGACGAAGTGGCCGAAAGACTCCAGGACATAGGCGTTCAGGCGCTTTCCATTCACGGTCGGACGCGCGCCCAACTCTACAAAGGCGAGGCCGACTGGTCACACATTGCCCGTGTCAAGAACAATCCGCGCATCACCATGCCCATTTTTGGCAACGGCGATGTCGACTCACCGCAAAAAGCCCTGGAATACAAAAACAAATACGGCGTAGACGGCATCATGATTGGCCGCGCCGCCATCGGTTATCCCTGGATTTTTGACGAAATCAAACACTACATGAAAACCGGAACCCTGCTTGCGCCGCCCACCATGGCCGATAGGATTCAGGCGGCCCAAAACCATCTCACCTGGGCCATGGAATGGAAGGGCGAGTGGACAGGCATTGTCGAAACCCGCCGCCACTACACCAACTATTTTAAGGGAATCCCGCACTTTAAGGATTACCGCCAAAAGCTAGTCACCAAAGACACCGCCCTGGAACTTCACGAAGTTTTCGATGAAATCCGCGAGGCATTTGCTGATTACAAATTTGCCTGATGACGGTTCGCCCGGCGCATATCAACGATCTTGACAACATTTTGCAGGTTGTGGAACAGGCGCGCCAGATTATGCGCGAAACCGGCAACATGACGCAATGGTCAAACGGTTATCCCTCTGCGCAAACCATTTTGGACGATATTGTGCCCGGACACGGATTTGTGATAGAGCTCGACGGCGCTACAGTTGGCTATTTCCACTTCTCCCACGGGCAAAATCCTGAACCAACTTATTTCGTCATCGAGAACGGCCAATGGCTTGATGACAAACCCTACGGCGTTATTCACCGGCTGGCGTCGGGGCGCACCGCAAAAGGAATCGCCAAGGTCGCATTTGATTACGCTTTTTCCGTCATCGATACCATTCGCGTCGACACGCATCATGACAACATCCCCATGAAGAATTTCCTCAAGAAAAATGGATTTACGTACTGCGGGATAATTTACGTGAATGATGGTTCGCCGAGGGAGGCTTTTCAGAAGGGATTTTAGATTTTAGATTTCAGATTTTAGATTGGGGGTTTGGGATTTTAGATTTCAGATTTCAGATTGGGATTCCGGAATGTTGGGGGTTGGAATTTGGAATTTGGAATTTGGAATTTGGAATTTGGAAATTTCCCATTGGAATTTTCCCCTTGAAATTTGGAACCCATACCAATAATCGGTATTTTGCAAATAAAAACATGGCAAAGAACACCTCAATATTACTTGGCGATCACTTTGATAATTTTATCAATGAGCAGATTAAATCCGGACGGTTTTCATCGACAAGCGAGGTTATTCGTGCTGCATTGAGAATGTTTGAACAAGAAGAGTTCAAAAAAGCACAATTAATTGCAGCGTTGAAAAAAGGGGAAAAGTCTGGCTTCGTCGAAAACTTTGACCGCAAAACATTTTTGGAGAGTATGAATAAAAAATACTCCAAGAATGATCTATAAGTTATCCGTTGAAGCGGAAAGCGACTTGCAAAGCATCTGGCGCTACACTTTTGAAACCTGGTCGAATGATCAGGCTGACCGATATATTGATTTGATACTGGACGAAATCGAATACCTATGTATCAATCCATATTCGGGAACAGACTATAGTGGTTTGCGAAAAGGATATTTTAGGTTAAAGATTAAATCACATTACGTCTTCTACAAAATTGATAAGAAGAAAAATCAAATAGAAATCATAAGAGTTCTACACCAAATGATGGATATTGAACACCAGCTGGACTAGGGAGTATTTATGATTTAAGATTTCAGATTTCAGATTTTAGAATGGGATTCCGGAATGTTGATGTTTGTCCGCAAACAAGCTAATTGCTGACGGCTGATAGCTGACGGCTATTGATTTACGATTTAAGAATGGGATTCCGGAATGTTGATGTTTGTCCGCAAACAAGCTAATTGCTGACGG
>CAZIBV010000014.1:9967-43006 GCA_964537345.1 uncultured Flavobacterium sp.
CTGATAGCTGACGGCTAATGATTTAAGATTTCAGAATAGGATTTCGGAATGTTGAGCGTTGGAATTTGGAATTTGGTATTTTCCTTGGAATTTGGGTTTTGGAATTTGGAATTTCCTTTTAGCCTCCGCGCCAGGGATGGCAGCGGCTATCCTTTTTTATTGTTAGATGTAACTTTTTGTATGGGCTGCCCATAAAAAAGATAAAAGCGAACAGCCCGACAGCGGCGATGCCGTGAGATAGTAAAATTATTTTCTTCAGCAAAAAGGCAGCGACGGTGTGGCGCCCAAAATCAATCAAAAAATTTGGATGTGATGCGCGAGGCGGCAATCCACGAGGCGGCGATGCCCAGTGTCAGGATGGTGAACATGACGATCAACAGGTTGGCCACCTCAAATTTTACCGGATACGCCAGGGTGCTGGTGATCATGACAAATTCATAGCGTTGCTGAAGCAGGACGATGACAACGCCCAAAATCAGCCCGATGATGCCGCCGCCCACGGTGAGCAGCGTTCCCTGTAACAGGAAGATGCGCCGCAGGTCCGGAAGGCGCGCGCCAAGATGCCTGAGGGTTTTTAAGTTTGATTTTTTGTCGAGAATGGTCATGATAAGCGCCCCGATGAGGTTAAAAAGCGCAATGATGATCACCAATGTAAAGATGAGGTAAACGGCCAGATTCTCGGTGTTGAGCATGCGGTAAAGCGAATCGTTTAGCTGCGCGCGGTTTTTCAGGTTGACTTTTCCATCAAAAATTTCGGCGGCCTCGCTGATGACTTGGGCTTCGTCGGCGCCTTTTTTCAGTTTGATTTCAACCGACGACACACGGCCTTGCGGATACTGCAAAAGTTCCTGGACCAGGCCAAGATCGGCAAAAACGTATTTGGAATCCAGGTCTTCATTCACGGTATAAATCCCAACGGGCAGCAAGGCCTCGCGGTTAAATGCCTGTTCCGGATTTTCGATCGCGCCTTTGCCGGGCTTTGGGACGTACACTTTCAGGGCGTTCTGATAATCAAAAAGTCCCGCCGACAGATGTTGCGCCACGCCATAGCCCATAACGGCCTGAAACGTATCTGGCGCCAGCCACTGCCCGTTAAACATGGATTTGTGAATGGGATTTACCTGCGTGTACCGGCTGTCGACGCCCTTGAGCCAGGCCACCATTTCCTTGTCGTCAAACAAAAACAGCACGCGCTCCTCAATCACCGCCGACTGCGCCTGAACGCCGTTTATCGCTTGGAGTTTTTGCAATTGCTGAGGTGTGGCGTCAAAGTACTTGCCCGTTTTGGGAAAGAGTTTTACGTCGGGGTCAAAACTGTTGCTAAATGAAAGGCTGAATTCCTTGAGTCCGCTAAAGACTGACAGCACCACAAAAAGTGAAAGCGTTCCGGCGATGATCCCAACCGAAGCAATTCCCGTAATGATGTTAATGGCGTTTTGCCGGCTAAGGCTCAACACATACCGGCGCGCTATGTAAAACGCGAAATTCATCAGGCCTTTTTACGTCGGGCAAGCAATTCGCGGTTCACGATGGGGTTTTCTTCGCCTTTAAGCGCCTTGTCAATTTGCTCCATGTAATCCAGCGAATCGTCAATGCGGAACACCAGATTAGGAACGCGGCGCAGTTGCATTTTGACGCGCTGGGCCAAATCGTGCTTGATCAGCGGCCCGTTTGACTGGATGGCCTGAAGGGTAGAGGCGGCCTTATCCTGCGGAAAAATGCTCAAAAGCACCGTGGCCACCGACAAATCAGTCGTCACCGCAACTTTTGACACGGAGATCACCAGGTTTGGAATGTTGTTTTTGCGTACTTCACCCTGTAAAATATCCACAAGATCCTTTTGCAAAAGCGCACCTATTTTTTTCTGACGATTGGTTTCCATGCCGCAAAGATACAAAACGCAAAATTGAAAAGCATTGCCGCGTTTCCGGTTGATTTTCAGGGCGGACATTTCGCGCTGTCCGCTGTATCTTTTACTGCCGCCAAAACGCCGGCGTCAGCAAAAGGATGCCGCTGCCATCGCGGCCGCAGTTGGTAATTATGATTATCTTTACGGGCAAATCCGGCAAATGAACAAGATTGAACACATTGGGATCGCGGTAAAAGATCTGGCCGCGTCCAACAAGATTTTTGAAAAGCTCATGGGCGCCGCGCCGTATAAAATGGAAGTGGTCGAGTCAGAGGGTGTCAGCACTTCGTTTTTTAGCAACGGTCCCAACAAAATCGAGCTGCTCGAGGCGACAAACCCAAACAGTCCCATTGCAAAATTCATCGAGAAACGCGGCGAGGGAATCCATCACATCGCCTTTGATGTCACCGACATCGAGGCTGAAATGGCCCGTTTGAAAAATGAAGGTTTCATACTGCTCAACGAAACGCCCAAAAAAGGCGCCGACAACAAGCTCGTGGCGTTTTTGCATCCCAAGGGAACCAATGGCGTCCTGGTTGAACTTTGTCAGGAAATACGATGAGGAAGATTTTACTGCTGGCCGTTTTCATGGCATTTTCTTGTTCGTCCGACGATGACCGCAAATTGGCCGACCCAAAGTTCAACGTAGACCTTTTGCTCAAAGGTTGGGCGTATGACCAGGTGATCATCGACGGGTTTGAGTATGAGTATATTCACAACCAAGCCTGTTATAAAAACCATTTTGGGTTTCGTAACCGCGAGGGACAGGAATTTCAGTTTGAGGAAATCATTTTTGAGGGCGAAGATTGTTCCCTCATTTCAACCAATTTACGCTGGGAACCCGATGGCGACTACATTAACCTGTATTTTGGTAGCTATCCCCTGGGCCGGATAAAAATCCTGGAACTTACGCCCACTATGTTGCACGGCGTCCTCGAGATTGATTTTGACAACGACGGAACCCGCGATCAGCAGGAAATCAAAGCCATTCCGTATGATCCGTACAACAGTTTTTAAGGTGCGTCTTTAAATTTGCTTGCAATGCCCAAAAAATATCGGTAATATTGCAACCCGATTAAATCACCGGATTTCCGGTTGGTGAAAGGGAAACAGGTCCTATAGCTCAGTTGGTTAGAGCACCTGACTCATAATCAGGTGGTCCTTGGTTCGAGCCCAAGTGGGACCACAAAAAAAGCCTTACAGCGATGTAGGGCTTTTTTGTTTTGATGCAGTATAAAAAAATCCCGCTTTCGCGGGACTCTTTTTATTCGGGATCGTTCATTTTAAACGTCTCCATGAATTTTGTGGTATAATTTCCGGAAACATATGCGGGATCATCCATCAGTTGTCGGTGAAACGGTATTGTGGTCTTGATGCCTTCAATGTAAAACTCATCAAGCGCGCGTTTCATTTTATTGATGGCCTCTTCGCGGGTTTGCGCGGTCGTAATCAACTTGGCGATCATCGAATCGTAGTTTGGCGGAATGGTGTATCCGGCGTAAACATGCGTATCAAGCCTTACCCCATGACCTCCCGGAGCGTGCAGCACGGTGATTTTGCCCGGCGACGGACGGAAGT
This sequence comes from uncultured Flavobacterium sp., assembly GCA_964537345.1. Lineage (GTDB taxonomy): Bacteria > Bacteroidota > Bacteroidia > Flavobacteriales > Flavobacteriaceae > Flavobacterium. Next base: position 13,455 of record CAZIBV010000014.1, read on the forward strand.
CGTTATAAGGATCTTCGGCATTGATACGGCACTCGATAGAATGAAGTTGCGGAAGGTAGTTTTTGCCTGAAATCGGCACACCGGCAGCCACCAGGATTTGCTCGCGGATCAGGTCATAATCAATCACCTGCTCGGTAATGGGATGCTCAACCTGGATACGGGTGTTCATCTCCATAAAGTAAAAGTTGCGGTGCTTGTCAACCAGGAATTCAACGGTTCCGGCGCCTTCATAGTTAATGAATTCGGCAGCTTTTACCGCGGCCAATCCCATTTGTTCGCGAAGTTCGTCGGTCATAAACGGCGACGGTGTCTCTTCGGTCAGTTTTTGGTGACGGCGCTGAACCGAACAGTCGCGCTCCGACAAGTGACAGGCCTTTCCGTAAGCATCGCCCACAACCTGAATTTCAATGTGGCGCGGCTCCTCGATAAGTTTTTCCATGTACATGCCGTCGTTTCCAAACGCAGCAGCGGCTTCCTGACGGGCGCTTTCCCAAGCTTTTTCAAGCTCTTCTTCTTTCCAGATGGCGCGCATTCCTTTTCCGCCACCGCCGGCCGTAGCCTTCATCATGACCGGATAACCAATTTCCTTGGCCACTTTTTTAGCTTCCTCGAGCGATGCAAGAATTCCGTCCGATCCCGGAACGCATGGAACTCCCGCCGCCTTCATCGTGGCTTTGGCGGTGGCTTTGTCACCCATTTTCTCGATCATTTCAGGCGAGGCTCCAATAAACTTGATGCCATGTTCGGCACAGATTTTTGAGAATTTTGCATTTTCTGACAAGAATCCGTAGCCCGGGTGGATAGCGTCGGCGTTGGTGATCTCGGCTGCCGCTATAATGTTGGCCATTTTAAGATATGACAGGTTGCTGGGTGGCGGGCCAATGCATACCGCCTCATCAGCAAACTTTACGTGAAGGCTCTCGGCGTCGGCGGTAGAATAAACCGCTACGGTCTTGATGCCCATTTCACGACAGGTCCGGATGACGCGCAAAGCGATTTCACCCCTATTGGCAATGAGTATCTTTTTAAACATGTGCTTAAGTTTGAATTTTAAATTGTTAAAAGCGTCTGGCTAATCGAGCTATTACAATTCAAAAGTTTATGACGGGTCAATCAAAAACAGTGGCTGGTCAAATTCAACCGGCGACATGTCGTCAACCAGGATTTTCACGATTTTTCCGCTGTGTTCTGATTCGATTTCATTAAAGAGCTTCATGGCCTCAATCACGCAAAGAACATCGCCTTTCTTGATGGATTTGCCAGCTTCAACAAAAGGCGCCTTGTCCGGCGACGGCTTGCGGTAAAACGTTCCAATAATTGGTGACTTAATCGTGATGTATTTTGAATCGTCATCCGATGAGGTTGCAGCTGCGGGCGCGGCAGGAGCAGCCGGTGCGGCAGGAGCAGCCTGTGCTGGGGCAGGAGCCGGTGCCTGAGCCATGGGAGCGTGTTGCAGGTATGTGATTTCAGGCTGGGCTGAATCAAGGGTAGTTTTGATGGTGATCTTGAAGTCATCCATTTCCAGCTTAACCTCGGTAGCGCCTGATTTGGCAACAAACTTAATCAGGTTCTGAATTTCTCTAATATCCATATGTATGAATTTTGGGTTGTTTAGTTTTTGTTGTACGCCCATTTAAGGTAGATGGCGCCCCAGGTAAAACCGCCGCCAAACGCAGCAAAAATTAGGTTGTCACCTTTTTTTAATTTGTCTTCAAAATCGCTTAGCAAAAGCGGGAGCGTTCCGGAGGTAGTGTTTCCGTAACGGTGAATGTTAATCAGAACCTTTGATTCATCCAGGCCCATTCTTTCGGCGGTAGCATCAATAATCCGGCGGTTGGCCTGATGCGCCACGAGCCAGTCGACGGTATCGCGGGTAAGGTTGTTTCGCTGCATGATTTTTTCGCTCACATCGGCCATGCCTGTAACCGCATATTTAAACACGGTTTTGCCGTCCTGAAATACATAATGCTGGCGGTTTTCGACAGTTTCGGCAGACGGCGGAAGGATTGATCCTCCTGCGTCAATTTTGAGATATTCGCGCCCGATACCGTCCGAACGCAAAAATTCATCTTGCAATCCGAGTCCTTCGTAATTAGGCTCAAACAAAACCGCGCCCGCGCCATCTCCAAAGATAATGCACGTAGCGCGGTCAGTATAGTCAATGATCGATGACATTTTATCGGCACCAATCAGCAAAACCTTTTTGTATCTGCCCGACTGGATGTAGGCTGCGGCTGTCGACATTCCATATAGGAAACTCGAACAAGCGGCCTGCAGGTCATAGGCAAAGGCGTTCACGGCGCCAATCTGTGTGGCCACGTATACCCCAGTGGAAGCAACCGGCATGTCGGCCGTTGTGGTGGCCATGATAACCATATCGATTTCAGCCGGATTGACACCGCTTTTTTCAATCAGGTTTCTGGCAGCCTGTATGGCTAAAAATGAGGTTCCTTTGGTTTTATCCTTCAAGATCCTGCGTTCCTTGATTCCGGTTCGCGTCGTAATCCATTCATCGGTGGTATCCACCATTGACTCGAGGATTTCGTTCGACAAAACATATTCTGGAACGTATGCGCCTACTGCGGTGATCGCGGCTGTAAGTGTACTCATAAGAGGTCGAGGTTTTCTATCAGAAAACAGTTTACAAGGGGCTGAAATTACAAAAAAAATCGCATGGCAAATCAAAATCCGGTATTTTTTGACCGTGATTTGATGCAATAAAAAAAACTCTCACCAGGTGAGAGTCAGTATTTCACATTGCGAAATTCTTAGGCTTCAGCAACCTGTTTGTCAATTACAACCTGGCCGCGGTAGTACATTTTACCTTCATGCCAGTATGCACGGTGATACAGGTGAGCCTCGCCGGTTACCGGACAAGTCGCCACTTGAGCAGGAGTCGCCTTGTAGTGCGTTCTTCTTTTATCTCTTCTGGTCTTGGAGACTTTTCGTTTAGGATGTGCCATTATCGTTTTTTATTTATCTTTTAATAATTGTTTCAATTTGTCCCATCGCGGATCAGTTTCCTGTTCCACGATTTTTACCTCTTTGACAGCCAGTTCGTCAAGTTTTTTCAAGGCTTCAGAGTCGAGCGATCCATCTTTTACACCTGGGTGTACCCGCTTTTGCGGAACCGACAGCGCGATCATCTCATAAACATATTGTGAAATGTCTACCTGGTGTTCGCCGTGCGGAAGAATCAGCAACTCTTCATTATCATTGTTGAATTCTTCGCCAAACTGCACAACCAGGTGAAACTTTCCCTTGATTGGCAGGTCAAAAAGCTCGCTGGTCAAATCACATGGAACAGTTACGCTTCCCTTGTGCTTAAAATCCAGCTCCAACATGGTGCTTTTTTTCTCGAATACAACGTTAACCGTCACATTCGCAGCTTCAAATTCATGATAATCAAAACCTTCAAAGAACGCATTGTCAATCTGGTACTCAAATTGGTGCTTTCCGAGTTTCAATCCCGCAAACGGAATCAAAAAATCATACTGCTTTTTCATTTCACCAAAAATTTCCCTGCAATTCCCTCATGAGAATTGGAGCGCAAAGATACAAATTAATTGTAATTAAAAAAGTTCGGTGTGTGTTTTTTTATCAGCCGTGTTTTTCTTTAACTTTTAACGGGTTTCTGCTGATCTCGGCATGCTGCTGTCTTGCGTGAAAAACGTCAATAGCCAGATACACTGCTTCCTTAAACGAAGTGTGATCGGCCAGACCTTTGCCGGCAATGTCAAATGCAGTTCCGTGATCGGGCGAGGTGCGGATTTTTGACAACCCGGCGGTATAGTTCACGCCGCGTCCAAAAGCCAATGTCTTAAAGGGAATCAGGCCCTGGTCGTGATAGGCAGCAATCACGGCGTCAAATTTTTCATATTGTCCGCTGCCAAAAAAGCCGTCAGCAGGGTAAGGACCAAACACCAGCGTTCCGTTTTCAAACATATTGCGGATCACCGGTTGCAAAATTTCCTTGTCTTCCTTGCCGATAACGCCGCCATCGCCTGCATGTGGATTCAGGCCCAAGATGGCAATCCGCGGACGCGTAATCGAAAAGTCCTGAATGAGACATTGTTTTACGGTGTTTATTTTTTGGCGGATGAGTTGCTCGTTTAAGTGTGACGCTACTTCGTTTACGGGAACGTGATCGGTTAGCAAACCAACCCGAAGCCCGTCCTGAACCATGAGCATCAAGGCGTTTCCTTCCAAGTGTTCGGCAAGATAATCAGTATGTCCCGGAAACTTAAACTCCTCTGATTGTACGTTGTATTTGTTGATCGGCGCGGTAACCAAAACGTCAATTTCGCCATTCTTAAGCGCTTCAGTGGCGGATGTAAAGGAGCGGATGGCGTACGTTCCGAGTTTTTCGTCACTTGTGCCGGGCTGAAGTTCGACTTGATCTCGCCAAATATTCAGCACATTCACTTTTCCGGGGACGGCCTGGTCGATCTTGTCGATCCCGTGAAGCGTAATTTGCGAGTCAAGTGTTTTCTTGATAAATGACAGAACTTTGACATTCGCAAAGATGATGGGCGTGCAATTTTCCAGCATTCGGGAATCCTCGAATGTTTTCAGGATGACCTCGCCGCCGATGCCATTGAGATCGCCAATTGAAATACCTACCAGGATGTTTTCGGCCCGCTTTACCATATAATCGCTACTTTTGGAAAGCAAATGTAGCAAATTAAATATGTTTACAGGAATTATCGAGACCATGGGAGTGGTCCGCGAAGTACTCCGTGAGGGCGGAAACCTGCGCCTTACGTTAAGCAGTTCGTTTACCGGCCAACTCAAGATTGATCAAAGCTTGGCGCACAACGGGATTTGTCTCACTGTGGTTGATATCAATGGCGATGAATACACCGTCGAGGCCATTGCAGAAACGGTTTATCGCACCAACATTGCTGATTGGCACGTGGGCAATGAAGTCAATCTGGAGCGCGCCATGAAGCTGGGTGACAGGCTTGACGGGCACATCGTTCAGGGACACGTTGATCAGACGGCCATTTGTACTGCCATGGAAAGTGAAAACGGAAGTTGGCGTTTTACGTTTGAGTATGATGAGAGTCAGGAAAACATCATGATTCCAAAAGGATCCATCACCGTCAATGGGGTGAGCCTTACTGTGGTTGATTCCGGCCCGGGAACGTTCAGCGTTGCCATTATCCCGTACACTTATGAGCATACAACGTTCAAACACCTTGGGGTTGGATCAAAAGTGAATCTCGAATTTGATGTGATCGGAAAGTACGTGTCGGCACTGTATCAGCGAACAACAGAAGAATAAAAAAAAACTCCGGCTTATTTAACCGGAGTTTTTTTATGTGTATACAAAGTGTAAATTCCAAAGATTAAAGCGGCACCCATCAGGATAAGAATCCCTCCATCAATGGGCAATCCCGGAGGTGGGGGTGGTGGCATCGACGGCGGTGGCGGCGCCTCAGCCAGCGCGTCCGCAATCGGGAAAATAAGAGCCAATAGCGTTAATGACCTTTTTGGGACAATTTTCATAGGGTGTAAAAGTAAATAAAAAATCTTTCCAACAAAATTTTTGAACAAAAAAAGACTTTTTTCAAAAAATCGCCAAAATTCCCTTGATCTGCGCGGCATTTAACTTAAAGTCAACACCGTTACAAAACTTGGTGCAAATGTAATTAGGCCTATCGGATTTTGGGTAATCTAAACGTAAAATTTTGCGGTTTGTTTTGGATACTATCTATTTTATACTCGTTCTAAATGAGTGTGCTACCTAAAATTGCGTCCCTTGTAGAACACCTCTTCAGGATCGCGTTCGTCTGCGCGTGACAAGGGTATCTGAAAAGCTCCGTTCCCGTCGGCCATCTGTCGCAAATAATCTGACAAATTATAACACTTGCGTGCAATGACGTGCACCACTTGACCTTCTATCTGAACTTTTCCTTCAACCATGAGCAGTCGCGCCTGCAGGATTTCCCTTCGGTAGGCTTCAAATACTGATTCCCAGACCACCAGGTTGGCAAAGCCGGTTTCGTCCTCGATGGTCACAAACAAAACACCCTTGGCTGTTCCGGGCCGTTGTCGTACGGTTATCAATCCTGCAACATTAACCGCATCGCCGTTTTTTAGCATGGTGAGTCGGGAAGATGGTGTCACGCGCAAAGTGTCGAGTTGCGCGCGTATAAAGGACAGCGGATGTGCCTTGAGTGACAATCCCGTCGAGATATAATCCTCAACCACATGTGCGGCAGGAGTCAACAGAGGCAAGGACAATTGGCCTTCAAAAACGCTTTGGGACGGCTGGCCGCCAAACAGTCCTATGGGATTGTCCCGCAGCGACGAAACTTCCCAAAGTGCTTGTCGCCGGTCGAGCCCGACAGATCTGAATGCATCGGCATCGGCCAGTTTTTCCAGGGCCATCATCGAGAGGCCGGCATCCAGAAGTTGGTTGACGCTTGTAAAGGATTTCTTCCGACACTCACATAAAATTTGTGCGTCGTGAACCGGGAAGCCTTTGATTTGCCGGAATCCCAAACGAATCGCGCAGTGCTTTCCGGTTTTTTCCTCCAGGGTGTTGTCCCATTGTGAGTAGTTGATGTCCACCGGGCGAACGCTTATGGCATGTCTTTGAGCGTCAATTACAATCTGGGCCGGCTGGTAAAAACCCATGGGCATGCTGTTGAGAAGTGCGGCCGCAAAAACATCGGGATAACGGCACTTGATCCAAGCCGAAACATAAACCAGCAAGGCAAAACTGGCCGCGTGACTTTCCGGAAATCCGTACGACCCAAAACCTTCGAGCTGTTTGAAAACCCTCTCCGCAAACGCCGATTCGTAGCCGTTTTTAATCATTCCGCCTATGAGTTTTGTCCGCCAGTCGCTCACTTCGCCACGGGCTTTGAACGTAGCCATGCTGCGCCGCAATCCGTCGGCCTCGGCAGGTGTAAATCCGGCAGCCACAATGGCAATTTCCATGGCCTGTTCCTGAAACAGCGGAACGCCCAGGGTGCGGCCCAATATGTTTTCCAGTTCCTTGGATGGGTAAACCACCGGGTCAATTCCGTCGCGACGCCGTAAATAAGGATGCACCATGTCGCCTTGTATGGGGCCGGGTCGTACAATGGCGACCTCAATCACCAGGTCGTAAAATTTCCGTGGCTTGAGCCGTGGCAACATCGACATCTGTGCGCGGCTTTCAATCTGAAAAACGCCCAGGGTATCGGCTGCACATATCATATCGTACACGGCCGGATCCTCGGTTTTGTTGACATCTGCCAGCGTGAGGTCAATTCCGTGATGGGCTTTGCACAGGTCAAATGCCTTGCGGATGCACGTCAGCATGCCCAATGCCAACACGTCTACTTTGAGGAATCCCAATGCTTCAATGTCGTCCTTGTTCCACTCGATGGTGGTGCGGTCGTCCATCCGGGCATTCATCACCGGACACAGATCAGACAGTTTCCCCTGGGTGATGACAAAACCCCCGGTGTGTTGGCCCAGCTGCCGCGGAAATCCCACGTATTGCCGGGTAATATCCAGTACTTTTTTAAAGTGTGGGTCGGCCAGGTTAAAGCCTTCGGTTGTAATCCGATCATCCTCAAGTTCATCCCTGAATTCCCAAACCGACGACGCGAGCCGGTCTATGGCATCGGCAGACAATCCCATGGCTTTGGCCACATCGCGTATGGCGCCTTTCCAGTGAACCTGCGTGACCGTGGCTACAATGGCGGCGCGATCCCGTCCGTACTTCTCATAAATATACTGGATGACTTCTTCCCGGCGTTCGTGTTCAAAATCCACATCGATATCCGGCGGTTCGTCGCGCGCATCCGACATGAAACGCGCAAACAGCAGGTTGAATTTTGACGGATCAACCGACGTTATTCCCAGGCAATAACACACCACCGAGTTGGCTGCCGAACCGCGTCCCTGGCACAAAATCCCTCGGCTCCGGGCAAAACTCACAAAGTCGTAAACAGTTAAAAAGTAAGGCGCATAATCCTTCCGCTTCATGAAATCGAGCTCAAACCGTATCGAAGTTTCAATTTTAGCGGGGATGTTACCGTCAAATTTTTCCCTTGCACCCTCCCAGGTGAGCAGTTCAAGTTCTTCCTGGGGCGTTCTTCCGTTAGAGGTGATTTCTTCCGGATAGACGTATTTAAGGCTGTCGAGCGAAAACTGACAGGCATTGACAATTTCCTGTGTAGCCGCCAGTGCGTCCGGATATTTGCGGAATAGCCGTTCCATTTCTTCGGCCGGTTTCAGATGGCGTTCGGCATTGGGATAAAGCCTGAATCCGGCGGTGTCAATCGTGCATTTTTCGCGGATGCAGGTCAGCACATCCTGTAGTTGGCGGCGCTCGGGGTGGTGATAGTGCACATCATTGGTAGCCACCATCCGGATGTTGAGCTCGCTTGCCAATTGTGACAGTCTGTACAGTCGTTTGGCGTCGTTGGACTGATAGGACCGGCTGGCACCCAGGTAAAGTGCGTCGCCCAGGTTTTGACGGTATTCAGCCAAGGCAGATTTAAAATCATCGGCAAAATCAAAATCCCGATTCAGAATCAAGGGAGCCACAGCTATAAAGCGGATGCCTTCCTTAAAGTTGTAGACATCTTTTTTATACAGATGGCACTGGCCTTTTTCGGCGCGTCGGTTTCCTTTTGAAAGCAGTCCGGAAAGGCGTCCATAGGCGTGGATGTCGGTAGGGTAGGCCAACAGCGGAGGGCCGTCAATCAATTCCAGCCGACAGCCCACAATGAGCTTTAATCCCGCTTTTTTGGCGGCAACATGGGCGCGGACCACACCTGCCAGCGTGTTGTGGTCGGTGATGGCCAGGGCGGTGTAACCCATGGTTGAAGCCTGAGCCACCAGTTCATCAGGATGCGATCCGCCGCGCAGAAAACTAAAATTACTGGTAACCTGAAGCTCGGTGTACATCATGCAAAAAATCCGTGAATAAACCATTGGGGCTGACCATCGTAAGGACCGGCCCTGAACAGCCAGAACCGGGCGCCTTTTTCATCCTCTACACAATAGTAATCGCGGTACACTCCGCTGGCCAGCCACCATTCCTGTTCAATGCGCTCCGGCCCGTCTGACTTGGCTACATGGTACAAGTTGCGCCGGTACCTGAAGAGCAGTGGCGGATAATCGGGCAGTGCAGCCGTTACCTCGATGGGTTCGGGTCGTGGCAACAGATGAACCGGTCTGGGAATTTCCGGCCATTCATCGGTGGGTTTTTCCCATAACGGCCAGGCTTCCTTTACTGATCGCTCCGGCCAGTAATGTTGCGCCGCCAGGTATCGCCGCACCGATTCGGCTCCGGTTTTAACCATGATCCTGTCGATGAATTCTCCCATTTTGAGTTTGTCGTGCGAGAGCTTTTCCCAGAGTGCAGCCTGTTCAGGCGTGACGGGTTCGGTTGTGGGCGCTTCCAGCATAAACATCTCAAATCCCAGGTCAGGTTCAAAAGCCCCGATTTTGTCCTTAAAAAGCCGGGCGATATGCTGTGCGTTCCGCGTTGGATGGCTGGTTCCGATTTCTACTTTCTGGATGTTTCCGTCTGTTCGATACGCGTAAAATACAGCCTGGCGCAAACCCAAACCCTCGTCGGAAAGGCGTTGACAAATTTTTTGTAGCAAATGTTCCAGACCGATGCCAATTCCGGCCGCTGTTGCCACGGGCTCGGTGCAATGTAGCCGTTCCTGATAGGCCGCTACTGGTTTTACAGGTTCAAGGAATTCCTGTTCCTCTCCGGTAGCCTGGGCCAATCGTTGCAGCAGTTCTGGTCCAAAACGCCGTTTGAGTGCGGTTCTCGGCATATCGATAAAAAGGCCTATCTGTCGCAAACCAAGTTTTTTAAGCCGTGCCAAAACGGTTTCCTCAAGCCGTAATGCATCGGGCGCAAGCGGGCGAAGGGCTTCAAGCTGCTTGCCCGGCGGAATAATGCTTTGCGTGCCAAACCGCGCCATACCCCAAGCTGCGCCAATCGTATCGGCCACCGCTATTTTTACCGTGTAGCCGTAACCCTGTAGTTTTGAGGTGATGCTTTCTACATACTGAGGTTCACCGCCCCAAAGATGCGGGCAGCCCGTAATGTCCAAAATCAATCCGTCGGGAGCGTCGATGCTGCAAACCGGCGTGTACCCAATACACCATTCGGCCAACGCGGTCAGCAGTTGTACAGTGCGTCCCGGCGGGGTTTTTACCATCTGCAAATCCGGATAAATCGCTTTGCAGTCGGCCAGTACCATTCCCAGCGTGATTCCCCGTTGATAGGCCAGCGCATTGATTGAATCCACCACCATCCGCCCACGCTGCGACGAGGCCAACACAAAAGGCTTTTCGCGAAGTTCAGGCGTTTTACGGGCAGTGAATTCAGCCAGCAAAAACGGAAACCATATGCAAGCATAACGGGCCATTATCCGGTATAACGTTCCAAAGTTTGGACGGGCAAAGCTGTGTCTTCCAGATTGACAAATTGGCCTGACCAACTGACCTTCCAGGAAAAAGGCCGTCCGTTTTTTACCTTGGTCAATTGCACTTCCCAACAACTGTAACCTATTCCCGGCAGATGGCCCGCAGCAGACGGCAATGGTGTGATTTTCCATCGGGCGGCACAGGCCACGGCATTTTCAGAAAACGGCGCATAACGGTGTATGAATCCAGTGACGCCGCTTTTTTCTGCCGCCAGCTGAAGTCTGCGCGATTCGGTAAAACCCAGGTCGCGGATATCGGCTATTACAGTGGTAAGCGACTGGCATTTAAGCGCTTCCTCGGTGACCCACAAGGCGTCGGTTGTTTTTTTGGGATGTACAAATACGATGCGCTCCGGTTCCAAGCCAAAATGCCGCAATCCCGCGGGGAATATCGATCGGTCAGGCGATACCCACAGGCAAAGGCCGCCGCGTTGCGTGAGTTTCCCAACAACGGCCGAGATGAATCCGCTGGTCGATGCGGCGTCGGCAGGTTGATGGCTCACAAACTCATGAATGGCGCCCAGCGGAAAAACGCGTCCGGGAAACGCCGATTCAAACGGTTCCAGCCTGTGCGTCCGCTCACCCGAAGTCCGCGCCAAACCTTGTATCGCATTGACGCGCGCCTGAAGCTCTTTGGCGATGTTTCGTTTTTCAGTCTTGGTTTCCAAGATGTTAAAATTTTAAATGTTCAGTATTTCACAACAAAATTACGTATGTTTGTTGCGTCAACTTACAACATTAACAATGTCTCTCTTTTCAGATAACCTTAGATACCTCAGGCTGAGCCGCAATGAAACGCAGCATCAAACGGCTGAACGGCTTGAAATCAAGCGCGGCAGGTATGAACCGTATGAAAGCGGAAAAATTGAACCTCCGTATGAGATTTTGCGCAAAATTTCAAGGCATTTTGGCATCAGCATCGACCTTTTACTCACCGTGGACGTCCGCAAATATGACCTGACCGAGATGGTAAAACTCGACGACAACCGAATCGTTCTCCCCATCAAAGTCAATACTTCAGGAAAGAACCTGATCGAGGTTATTCCGCATAAGGCGCGCGCAGGATACCTTACAGGCTACGCCGATCCGGAGTACATTGAAAGTTTGCAACAGGTTTCGATTCCGCTTTTGGGTCCGGGCAAGTTCCGCGCATTTCCCGTTGCGGGCGATTCGATGCCACCGCACGATCAGGAGAGTTTGATTATCGGACGGTATGTGGAAAATCTGGGTGAAATCAAAAAAGACCGAACCTATATACTGATTACGGCCAGCGAGGGGATTACCTACAAGCGTTTGAGCAAGAAAAATCCTGATTCGCTTACGGTCGCGTCCGACAATCTGGTTTACAATCCGTATGACATCAAGCTGTCGGACATTCTGGAAATATGGGAATACGTGGCGCACATCGGCCGCAATGACCAGGCGCCATCGGCCAATCCCGACGATCCCAAAACCATGTTCCAAAACGTCCTTCGCGAGTTGGATACCATCAAAAAGAAAATGGGCGAAGCGTAAAAAAAGCGGGAACCGACTCATCAATTCCCGCTGCTTTTTATTTGAATGTATTTAGTTCAACGTCTGGGTCAACCAGCCAAAGAACTCGCGTTGCCAGGCTATGCCGTTTTGTGGTTTAAGCACGTGGTGATTTTCCTCCGGAAAGTACACAAACCTGCTTTTGATTCCCAGCAACTGCGCCGCCTGAAATGCTTCCTGCCCCTGTCCGATAGGCACGCGGTAGTCCTTGCCGCCCTGGATGATCAAAATAGGCGTATCCCATTTTTTTACATAGTTGATAGGATTGAATTCGTTGTAGGCTTTTTGCGTAACGGGATCGGTTTCCCAATACGCACCGCCGTGATCCCAGTTGTTAAAGAATACCTCCTCGGTAGTGCCGTACATGCTGTTCATGTTAAAGACGCCGCAGTGTGAGATAAATGTCTTAAAGCGTTTGTTGTGGTTGCCGGCCAGATAAAAGACTGAATATCCGCCAAAGCTGGCACCAACGGCACCCAGGCGGCTTTTGTCAACGTATGGAAGTGTGGCTGCATCGTCAATCGCTGAAAGATAATCGCGCATCACCTGTCCGCCCCAGTCCTTGCTGATTTGCTCGTTCCATTCAACGCCGTGTCCGGGCATGCCGCGACGGTTTGGCGCCACGACCACATAGCCCTGGGCTGCCATCAACTGAAAATTCCATCTAAAGCTGTACATCTGCGTAAGCGCCGATTGCGGCCCGCCCTGGCAATACAAAAGTGTTGGGTATTTCCGGTTGGCGTCAAAGTTTGGCGGAAGGATAATCCAAACCAACATCTTTTTGCCGTCGCTGGTGGTTACATAGCGTCTTTCTGTTTTGCTGAGCGCCAGGCCTTCGTAGGTTTTGGTGTTGACATGAGTAAGCTGCTTAAACGTCTTTTTGCTCAGGTCATACGAGTAAATTTCGGGCGCGTGGTTCATGTCGTTTCGGCTGACAATCACCTGATTTCCGCTAAAGCCCACAATCGACGTTACGTCAAATTCGCCTTTGGTCACCTGGCGGACGGTGACGGCAATCCGCGTCATGCCCGGAAAGTTCACCTCGAACAATTGGCGCGTTCCGTCAACAGCCGCAATAAAATATACTTTTTTGCCATCGGGCGACCATTTAAAACTCTCTACCGTTCCGTCCCAGCCACCGGTGAGGTTCATCGTCATTCCTTTAAAACTCACCACGATGTCGTTTTTGTCTGATTCAAAACCATCGCGTTTCATCTGAAGCCAGGTCAAATCACCCGCAGGCGAATAATCCGGATGCGTGTCGTAACCCAAATTTCCTTCCGAACGGTTAACCGTGGTTCCCGTAGTGATGTCGTATTCAAAAATATCGGTGTTGGTGCTCGTTGCGTAATCAGTGCCGGATTTGGCCTTGGTTACGTAAACGATTTTTTTGCCGTCGGGCGACCAGATATAGTCTTCGTCACCGCCAAACGGCTTTTGTGGCGAATCAAATCGCTTGCCTTTCATGATGTCGATTCCCGTTGACTTATCCTTGTTTTCACGATAGAAAACGTGGTTGAATTTACCCGTATTCCACGTATCCCAGTGGCGGTAATCCAGCGCGTCATAAACGTAAACATCTGATTTGTCAAGGTCTTTGTACCGATCCTTGCCCAACACATCGTCGATGGCTACTGCTTCGTGATAGAGGATGTGTTTGCCGTCGGGTGATACGTTTTTGTCCTTGAGCAGCGCTTTGTAATCCTGCACTTCTACCGATGCTCCGCCACCTATCGGAACGGTAAAAAACTTGTTCTGGCTTTTGTTTTCGGCCACCGATGGAGTAGCCACTTTGTACACCACATTTTTTCCGTCTTTCGAAATTCCCAAAGGCGTAACGCGGCCTAATGACCACAACAATTCAGGCGTCATGGTCTGCGCCGCCGATTCAAGTCCAATCATGGTCAGCGTCAGCAAAAAGATTTTTTTCATGGTTAAAAAATTGAGTTCCTAAAAGTAGTCAATCAAAGGCAACAAAAAAAGCTACCCCGGATGAGATAGCTTTTTTGTGGATTTGTTACCAGGTTAGTTTCGGATAAATCGCTTGATGACGCTTTGTCCACCGCTGGTTACTTCCAGCAAGTAAGTGCCGGTGGCCAATTGCGAGACTGAAATTGATTCGGCTTGAATCTTTCCGCGTCCTACTTCCTGTCCAAGGGTGTTGATCAGTCGGTAGGTAGCGTCTTCACCGGCGCCTGAAACCTGCAGTACGTCACCGCTTACCGGGTTTGGATAAACAGTCAGTGCAAGTTGGGTACCTTCGTCAACGCGTGAACCTGAGGCCGAAATGTTCAGGCTGTAATCTTCAACCTGTCCGTAGTTAAACGATCCGCAAGCAGTAGGCACCGCATTGTATCGCATTGAAACGCGCATTCTGGTTGTGCCGATGGCCGCACCCGCCGGGACGGTAATGGTTCCGCTAACCGGAGTGACCTTGGTTCGGGCACGTGTCCAGGCAGTTTCGCCGGCGTCCGAGAAGTCTCCGTCGCGGTTCCAGTCGATGAAGACCGCATAACCTTCATTGTATGCCGCTCCGGACCATTGAGGCGTAACGGTAATTGTATAGCTGCTGCCCCGCACCACGTTTCCGGTGATCGAGGTAAAATCAGTATAACCTGTTCCTCCGGTCGAACTGTTGTCGATGCCGGCAAATTGTACGCGGGCGATGCGCTCATCGGCTACGCTGTTGCCTTGTGAAGCACAGTAGGTAAGCGAACTGCTCAGCGTGGTGACATTTACCGTGTTGCTGTTGGCCGATGCGTTTCCGGCGGCGTCCTTGGCTCTTACGTAAAATGAATACGTCGTGGCCGCTGTCAGGCCTGTAGCTGCGTAAGACGTTGCCGTGACGCTGGCCAGGAAGGCTCCGTTGCGGTACACGTCATAACCGGTTACGCCCACGTTGTCGGTTGATGCCGTCCACGAAAGGTTGGTGCTGGTTTGCGTTGTACCCGATGCTGTCAGCGTTGGTGCCGATGGAGGCGTGGTGTCGGCTACTGCGTTTTGGATGATCAGGGTGTAATCTTCTACTTGTCCGTAATCAAACGATCCGCAGGCTGCAGGAATGGCATTATAGCGCATGGCAACGCGCATACGGGTGCT
Source organism: uncultured Flavobacterium sp. (assembly GCA_964537345.1). Classification (GTDB taxonomy): domain Bacteria; phylum Bacteroidota; class Bacteroidia; order Flavobacteriales; family Flavobacteriaceae; genus Flavobacterium. The sequence goes on from CAZIBV010000014.1 coordinate 28,544, forward strand.
TCCCAGCGTTGCAGTTGCAGGAATGGTGATGCTTCCGCTAACCGGCGTGACATTGCTCGGTCCGGCAGTCCAGGCAATTTCGCCCGCATCATCAAAGTCGCCATCTTGGTTGTAGTCAATGAATACTGCGTAACCTTCACTGTAAACTGATCCTGTCCACTGTGGCGTTACGGTGATGGCATACGCCGATGAGCGGCTGACATTGGTTGAAATGGCAGTGAAATCAGTATAGCCCGTGCCGCCTGTCGATGGATTGTCGATACCTGCAAACTGAACCCTTGCGATGAGTTCATCAGCCACGCTGTTGCCTTGTGCGGCGCAATAGCTGATGCCGGCCGACAGGGTTGTAACGTTAACGGTGTTGCTGTTGCCCGATGCGTTTCCGGCGGCATCTTTAGCCACGACATAGAAAGTGTAGGCAGTGGCCGGGGTCAAACCGGTTACGTTGTAAGAATTGGTTGAAACAGTTGCCTTGAAAGATCCGTTCTGGAAAACGTCATATCCGGTAACGGCTACGTTGTCGGTTGATACTGTCCAGGTAAGGTTTGTTGTAGTTTCAGTAGTTCCTGATGCAGCCAGATTGGTAGGCGTGCTCGGAGCCTGTGTATCGCCCGTGCCGGAAGTAATGGTGAAGTTGGCATTTGACACGTCAAAGAAGATGTGATTGCTTCCCTTAACCATGATTCGGTTTTGCGTTCCCGGCGTGTTTGGAATGGTAACCGCCTGCGATCCGTCGTTTGGCGTCGAAGCCAGGATGGTATTCCAGGTGTTTCCGCCATCGGTTGAAATCAAGATGTCAACATTGGCGCAGTTTACACCGTTGGCAGTGGTTCCGGCCACGTTCCAGGTTACGGTTTGGGTCGATCCGCCAGCATATGAAACAGCTGTGTTTGGAGCTGTTACGGCAAACGGACCTGCGGTGCCATTTACAGTTACGATCATGTCGTCGCTGTTGTTTCCGCCGCCACCAGCACGGTTGTCGCGTACCGTCAGACGGAAGTTAAGCGTACGGGCTACCGATGAAAGTGCCTCAACAGGAATTTCTGCCCCCTGTGTGGTTGTAGCGCCTGCTAGTACCGATTGCATACGTGGGAAATACCTTACCGGTGAAGTGGTAGGAAGATAAGAGCGGAAGTTAGGCCCGGTTGTTTTGGTTGCGCCTGGATTGGCGGTAGATGTCGTAGCGTCGTACTGCTCCCAGCAATAGGTTAGGGTGTCACCGTTAGCATCTGACGCAACCCCGGTCAGCATAAACGGAGTGCTCTTGGGAATGGTGTAGTTCGCTCCGGCTTCAACCGTGGGAATGGCGTTCCCGGTTGGCGTATTTACCTGACAAGTTTTATTCTTGATGTTGTTGGTAACCTGTTCGATGCTTTTGGCGTGGAAGTAAGGATCAGAGTGTGGCTGAACGTCCTTTGACGTAATGCCCGCATAACTCATAATGGTAGAACCCGATCCCGGTTCGATGTGAGCGCCGGTACCTTCACTCGCACTGTGCGTAAAGGTGTGGTTGGCGCCAAACTGGTGACCAAGTTCGTGAGCCACATAGTCAATGTCAAAGTTGTCGCCTTCCGGAATGCCGTCATAAGGTGAGGTGTATCCCTTTCCTTTTTGGTTGTTGACGCAAACGCATCCGATACAACCAGCATTGCCTCCGCCGCCTGACGCTCCAAAAAGGTGTCCTACGTCATAGTTGGCTTCGCCGATCACTGCAGTCAGGGTCGATTGCAGCTCGTTGGTCCAAGCGCCTCCCGCACCGGCTGATGCACTTGAATACGGGTCAGTTGATGCATTGGTGTAAATCACCGCATCCGTGTTGGCAATCAATACGCAACGCGCGGCAAAATCTGATTCAAAAATAGCATTGACCCGCGTCATGGTGTTGTTGATCGCGGCCAGCGCCAACGCCTTGGTTCCGCCAAAGTACGCCGTGTACTCACCCGTTACCGACATGGCCAGCCTAAAGGTGCGCAAGGTAGCGTCATCGGCGTTTGGCCTTGCCTGCTCGGCATTGGTAACATCGATGGCCTCGTCGAGCACATGACATTCAAACAGGCTCAGCGTGGGCACCTTGTCAGATTTGCGGTACACGACATAGTTAGCGTTATCAGCTGTAAATGGCTCTATGAATTCAACCGGTTTTCCGGGCGATAGCTTCATTGTCCTCAACCCAAGTGGCGAAAGGCTAAAGTGAATCGTCGATCCCGGATGGGTGATGCTTTCGCCCACGTAGCTTTTAATCTCCGGATATCGCGCCGCTAATTCCGGTTCCATGTTCGAGGTCTCAAAAACCCTGAAACTTTCCATTTCTCCGGTAGCCGTCGGGAACGATACTACCGTGTTTGACGACGCCTTGCCCATTCGTTTTGGGGCGGCGCTCAGCGTGTTTTGCAACTCCTGTGCATTCAGTTCATACAACTGCGGGGCGGTGATGCCCGTTTTGTTGCCCACCACCGCAGCCGCAGCCTTTTTGGAAGTGGATTTCCAGGCGCCTTGTGCATACGAGAATCCGCATACGGCAATGAGCGCCATCGAAAGTAAAGATCTTTTCATCAGTTGGTTAAATTAGGTTACAAGCAACGTCAAATTTATGATTATTCATTTCGCTTTAATCGACTATTTCAAAAAATAATTAACAATATGTTAAGTGTATGGATTTTTACGTGAGGTATCCTTATCAAAACTGTTATTTGCTTGGGAAGTCGGTAAATTCCTTGCTTCAAATTGGAGTTGCCCGACTCTTTAAATCGTGTATTTTTACAAAAATTACCCGCAATGGAACTTAGTTTTTGGGAAAAGCAACAATGGTTTTCCAACCTCGATTTTACTATTGTCGGCAGCGGAATTGTCGGATTGCATACGGCATTGAGATTGCGCGACCGCTTTCCCTCGAGCAAAATCCTGGTTCTTGAACGCGGGAGCCTTCCGCAAGGCGCCAGTACCAAAAATGCGGGCTTTGCATGTTTTGGCAGCCTGTCGGAAATCCTGGACGACATGAAATCACATACCGAGCAAGAAGTTTTTTCACTGGTAGAAAAGCGCTGGAAAGGGCTTTCGCTTTTGCGCAACCGGCTCGGTGACCAAACCATCGGTTTTGAACCTTGTGGCGGATATGAGGTTTTTGAAGGGTCGGACGATGGATTTGACGAATATCTTGAGAGAATGCCGCAGGTAAATGACTTGCTCCGTCCACTTTTCAATGCCGATGTGTTTACGGTAAAGGAAAATACGTTTGGCTTTAATGGCGTCCGTCAACAACTGATTTTCAATCCGTTTGAAGCCCAGATTGACACGGGCCGCATGATGGATGCGCTTTTGCGACAGACGGTTTCAGCAGGTGTTATGATTCTCAACCGACAGACGGTTACGTCCTATGCTGAAAATGCATCAGAGGTTGAGGTAGCGCTTGACGATTTTTCCTTTAAAACCCGGCATCTGCTTTTTGCCACCAATGGTTTTGCCCAATCCCTAACCGACGAAGTCAAACCGGCGCGCGCCCAAGTTCTGATTACGTCGCCCATTCCGGGACTTGAGGTAAAGGGAACTTTCCACATCGACCGCGGATTTTACTATTTTCGCAACGTGGGCAACCGGATTTTGCTGGGCGGCGGGCGAAACCTGGATTTTGAAGGTGAGACGACAACGGGATTTGGGTTGTCAACCGTAATCCAGGACAGGCTTGAGGCGCTGCTCTCGCAGGTGATTCTCCCCGGAAAAGATTATTCAATCGAGCATCGGTGGAGCGGAATCATGGGCGTTGGTGCTGCAAAATCGCCCATTGTAAAACAACTTTCAAACAGGGTTTTTTGCGGCGTCCGCTTGGGTGGCATGGGCGTAGCCATCGGAAGTCTTGTAGGAACTGAACTCGCTGATTTGGTACAAAATGATTAAACGTGTATTTGGGTTTTTAAAGCGGCTGGCCATTTGGTTTTTCGTGGTTTCGATTGGGTTGGTGACGGTTTTCCGATTTGTCCCAGTTCCGTTTACACCGTTGATGGCCGTACGGGCGGTCGAGAATATGACTTCAGGCAAGGAGATGGAATTCAGTCATGACTGGGTTCCGCTTTCGCAGATATCACCCAACCTTCAGCGAGCGGTCATCGCCAGTGAAGACGGTACGTTTTTGACGCATAACGGTTTCGATTTTGAGGCCATGCAAAAGGCGATGAAGAACAACGCCAAGGGAAAAAGGCTCAAGGGCGGCAGTACGATCTCACAGCAAACGGCCAAAAACGTATTCCTGTGGCACGGCCGAAGCTATTTTCGCAAAGCACTCGAAGCTTACTTTACTGTGCTGATCGAAGTTATATGGGGAAAGGAGCGCATCATGGAAGTCTACCTTAACAGCATCGAGATGGGAACCAACGTTTACGGCGCGCAGGCGGCTGCCAAACACTGGTACGGAACAACAGCCGACAAACTCACCAAGCGGGAGGCGGCCGGCATCGCAGCCATTTTGCCCAATCCGCGTAAATTCAAGGCTTCCAACTCATCGGGCTTTATCGAACGCCGAAAAGGACGAATCCAAACGCACATGCGTTACGTCGGACCGCTGGATTATTCCGGTGGAGGAGCAAAAAAATAGTCAGTTCCACAAAGTGCCGTCCAAACCCAGGATGATTCCTACCCATAGCGCCACGACAAACGCGAATCCGCTAAATGCGTACAATCCAATCTTGATTAAAAGGCTTTTGGGTTTTAAAAACTGAACCAAGTAAAACGCCGATCCACCAAGCGCGGCCACCAAGGGCGTGACAATCAAAGGTCGGATGCGCCAATTATCGCCCCATGCAGGATCTTCACGATCAATCCCAAAAACAAACATCGAGATGATGCCCAGCCCGATCAATCCGCCAATTGTCATGCAAATCAGCAATTTGCGTGTGTCGATCAGCATTTTGTCATCTATTTTCATAATTTGAGTTTTAAAAGAACTTTGAATTACAAAGTAAATGAATCTTTTGATTTTGGCCAAACATTTTTTGGAAACAAGTCAAATCTGTAATTTAGTAATTCACAAATAAGATAAATTATGACTGCACACGAGATAGATTATAAAATATACGGCGAGGAGATGCAATATGTTGAAATTGAACTCGATCCGCAGGAAATTGTCGTTGCCGAGCCTGGCAGTTTTATGATGATGGACGATGGCATCCAGATGGAAACCATCTTTGGCGACGGATCGGCACAACAGTCAGGTATTATGGGAAAATTGCTTTCAGCCGGGAAACGGATGCTTACCGGCGAAAGTCTTTTTATGACGGCCTATCAAAACGCTGTCGGTTCCAAGCGCAAAGTGAGTTTTGCATCGCCTTATCCCGGGAAAATCGTCGCCATCGACCTGACAGAATACGGCAACAAATTTATCTGCCAGAAAGATTCGTTTTTATGTGCGGCCAAAGGCGTGTCGGTAGGTATTGAATTTTCGCGCAAACTAGGCCGAGGACTCTTTGGCGGTGAGGGTTTTATCATGCAAAAACTTGAAGGCGACGGGATGGCGTTTGTCCACTCGGGCGGAACCCTGGCGCGCAAGGAACTCGCTCCGGGCGAACTCCTCAAGGTTGACACCGGATGCATTGTTGGATTCTCACGTGATGTGGATTACGACATTCAGTTTGTCGGTGGAATAAAGAACTCGATTTTTGGCGGCGAAGGACTTTTTTACGCCACCCTGCGCGGTCCGGGCATTGTCTACATTCAATCGCTTCCGTTTACCCGACTGGCCGATCGCATTATTGCATCTGCACCAAAAGCAGGCGGCAGCCGTCGTGAAGAAGGAAGCCTGCTGGGTGGGCTTGGCAACCTACTGGATGGCGATGGAAGATTCTAAATTCTATTTTTATTAAAATAAAAAAGCCTCCGGATTCCAGAGGCTTTTTTGTTATTCGATTACTATCGGATACGTTACCTGCGCATCGGTCGATCCGCCTGCGTTTGTAATGTCGCCGGTGGCCACTCCGTTTGCCGATTTGTTAAGATCATGGCGCAGGGTTACCACCATCTGGCCCGATTGGGCATCTCCGGTCAATAACTCAAACGACACGCCGATTGGTTTTCCGTTCGCGTCGGTGTCGGTGTAAACAAAAGTTCCCAAAGCCGTTGGAAGGGCTTGATAAAATACCTGATGGTCGGCCCCTTCTTCCACTACCTCGAGCGTGATGTTCCCAACGGGCGTTTCCAGCTCGTTAAAAAAGCCCACGCTTCCGGTGTACGTTGTATTTGCACTCAGGTTGCCGGAAACCGTTACAGTAGGCGCTTGCGGACCGTCGCCGTCCAAATCGCGGGACGTCAGGGTAACTACCTGGCCGCCGCCGGTAAGGGTAACAATTACTGTTGTGATTACTTCTTCTTCATTTACCGCTTTCACGTCATCATCATTACAAGAGATAAAAAGTGTACTCAGGGCAATTGCCATTAATTTAAGATTCTTCATGGTTTAAGTTTTAATACGTTAATTTAAGTTGAAGTTGGACATTGCGTCCGGGTTCGTCGGCAAAAAATCGCTGACGGTTGAGATACTCCCTGTAGGAAGTGTCAAAAAGATTGTGGACTGCCACGCCCACGGTAAGATTGCCCGCGCCAAATCCGTTGAATTCCATTTGGGCTTGCAGATGCATCAGGTGGAACGATCCGGGCGGCGTTGAAATGTCTACAACCACCGGAACCAGTTGATCGCCTTGAACAATATTTGTCTCAAAGTTGTTGTTGGGATACCGCGACTGTCTGGCGGTAAATTCACTGCGCAACTCGGTTGTAAATCCTTTCCACTCCGGCTTTTTAAAACGGATACGCTGCGACAAGGCAAAAGGCGGCATGTCAATCAGCGGAGTGTCGGATACCAAATCCTGTCCGTTGAGGTATGCGGCCTGAAACTGATACTGCCAGGCATCGTTAAGATTGGCGGTGGCTTTTACATCAACACCCCAAAGTCTTGCATCAGTCTGGCGGTATTCCCAAACCGGAAAGGCACCCCGCGTAGTGGTTTCAAATCCGATAGGCGTAAGGTACATAAATCCGTTGATGCGATTCAGGTACGGATTGACCGATACTGTCACGGATTGCCATTGCTTTTGCACAGTCGCATTAAACTTAAAAGCTATTTCGCGTTCCAGCGACAAATCGCCCAACTCAATGATACCCGTTGAATGGTGAAGCCCGTCACTAAACAATTCTGACGGACCTGGATTCCGCGCCGCCATGTTGAGGTTGGCAAAAATTTCCCATCCGTTTAAAAGCGACTTGGTCCAGCCGGCGCTTGCGGATACGTTGTGAAAAGTAAACACCGGATTCGTCTCCCATTGGTTTCCTGATTCGCCTACGATGAAATGCGAAAATTGCTCATTGTATCCGCGCTCTGTCCAACGCGACTTGAGGTAGAACTTGCGGGCGTCCATTCGGGAGACGTCGTATCTGATACCGCCTTCCAAGGTCGATCCGTCGGCAAGAGTCCGCGAAGCCACGCCATACAATCCGCCGTCCAGTCGGGTATAGGTAGGGATGAGCGGCATTACACCAGTGTCAGGATTGGCAAAATTGCTTTGTACCGACGCGATAATGCCGGTCTTGATGCTAATCTCATCGGCCTTGACCTTGTAATCTGCAGTGGCCGTATGGGTGATAAGTTGCAGATCCAGTGCCGGGACATCTTTAAAATCACCGCGCCGCAAATCAAATTCCTTGCGGTTATTAAGTTGAAAGGCATACCTGAGTTGAAGCGACGACTTGTCGGAAATCCGCCGCAAATAATCCGCCTGGAGTACGTGATGCATCACTTCCTGGCGAGGATTGTCAATCGCGTAGGTAAAATCGTCGACCACAAAAGGAATTTGGTTGTTGATGGAATTGTACAAATCATTGACATTCCCGGTGTGTGCCGCCCGTAAAATACCCAACTGAGCGCTGTAAAGGCTGTAAGAAAACTTGATGTCGGCGTTTTTGCCTATGTATTTGGCGTCTGCGTAAACATTGGCTTCGCGGTTTCCGGTATTTGACAAAACGTAATCGGGAGCTTCGCGATCGCCCATGTATTTGCCGCTGGCCGACACGTTCCAGGCCCAATCGCAAAAGTTTCCGCGGTGTAAACTGGTGGTAAACGCTCCGCCGCGCCCGTTGGAGTTTAGCGTCAGGATCGACTTTCCAAAAATCGTGTCGCGGGTAGATGTCACCGGCTCGATAATAACCATGCCGCCAATTGCATCGCCTCCGTATTGCAAAGCCGATGCGCCTTTGATGACTGAGATTGATCCCGCGGAGTTGACATCAGTATTGGGCGCGTGTTCTGTTCCCCATTGTTGGTCTTCCAGCCGGATCCCTGAAGCGACAACAGGCACGCGGATGCCGTACAAGCCATTGATCACAGGTTTTACTACGGTACTTCCTGTTTTTAACGCAGTCACGCCTGCAATTTCCCGCAAGGCATCGCCCAGGCTGGCCGAGGAGTATTTTTCCAGCGTCGACGATTTGAGTTTTTCCTCTTTGGCCGTCGCGCTGAACTCCGGGCGTCCGCTTTTTACCGTGACCGATTCCAAACGGTGTTCGCTTGTCTTCAGGACAAACTTAACCGGACCGTTGGCGGGAACTGTCAGCGTGGTGTCAAGCGGTTTGCACAAGTCGTGCGTGACGTAAAACCGCAGTTGGCCTGCCGGAAGGTTTTGCGCTGTAAACGATCCGTCAGCCTGGGAAAAGGCGTGAACCGATAATACATGGATGTGTGCGCCTGCAAGGGTTTTACCCGATTCGTCGGCAACGGTTCCGCTGATGCGGTGTTGCGCACTCGTCAGACCACAAAACAGGACGCAAATCCAAAGAGATAAATTGGATTGCATGGTTTGATAACAAAGTGAGACATCTGATGATAGCTACAATGTTACCAATGGCGGCCCGCGGTGCAGGAAAAGGCTGCCGCAAAAAAATGAAATGATTTCACCTGATCCGGCGCGGTTGTATTCCGGAAAATCAACTTGCGTACAGGTGTTAAAGGTTAGAGGGTCCGGCTTGACAAATCCCGATAATGTGAACTCGCACTCAAAACACTTCTCAAAAGCGTGGTGGGCGTGGGTAATTTCGGTTTTTCCGGTATTGTATTGGTGATCGCAATGCTTCCCGAAATCCTCAATCAAATGCCCGGCAGTGTGCACAGAGTGGCCCAGTATCGCGATCAATACCGTCCAGCTCATGGCAAACGCCAAGTATTTGTACAATTTCATTCGGGTTTGGTTTAGCCTGTTTTATTCAAACTCTATGGTTTATACCAATTGGTTTTTCACCAGAAATTCAGCAATCTGTACCGCGTTGGTGGCGGCACCTTTGCGCAGGTTGTCGGCCACAATCCACATGTTCAGCGTGTTGGGCTGGCTTTCATCACGGCGGATGCGACCCACAAAAACTTCATCTTTTCCCTGAGCGTAAATAGGCATGGGGAAAGTAAACGTGTCGGGGTTGTCCTGAACTTTGACACCTGGCGTTTCGTGCAAAATCCGCCTTACCTCGCTCAGGTCAAAATCGTTTTCAAATTCAACGTTCACGGCTTCACTGTGTCCGCCCACAATAGGAACCCTTACAGCCGTTGCCGTTACACGAATCGAGTTGTCGCCCAGGATTTTCTGCGTCTCACGCACCAATTTCATCTCTTCCTTGGTATAGCCGTTGTCTTCAAAAACATCGCATTGCGGAATGGCGTTGCGGTGAATAGGATATTTGTAAGCCATCTCACCTTGAACGCCGGCGTATTCGTTTTCCAGCTGCTTTACCGCCTTAACACCCGTTCCGGTAATGGATTGGTAGGTCGATACGATTATGCGACGGATTTTGTATTTTTTATGCAAAGGCGCCAACGTAAGTACCATCTGAATGGTCGAGCAGTTGGGATTGGCGATGATTTTATCGTCAGCGGTGAGTTCTGATGCGTTGATTTCCGGAACGATGAGTTTCTTGTCGGGATGCATGCGCCAGGCCGACGAATTGTCGATCACAGTGATGCCCGCGGCGGCAAAAACCGGAGCCCATTCCAGTGAGGTCGATCCGCCTGCTGAGAAAATTGCAATGGCCGGATGCGCGTCAATCGCTTCCTGCATACCCACAACTTTGTAGGATTTGCCTTTAAAGACAACTTCTTTTCCCACGGACTTTTCCGATGCCACCGGGATTAATTCGGTAATGGGGAACTGGCGCTCCTCGAGCACTTTAAGCATAACTTCGCCTACCATCCCGGTAGCGCCTACAACAGCAATTTTCATCGTTGGAAATTTGTACAAAAATAGCGAATAAAAAGAAAAACCGCCCATGTGCGGACGGTTTAGTTAGAATATGAGTGTAGCGGATGGATTATCTGTTTTTCAGGGCGTCCCGAATTTCCATAAGCAATTTCTCCTCGTTGGATGGAGCTGGCGGTGCAGCAGGTTCTTCGGCCTTTTTACGGCGCATGCTGTTAAGGCCTTTTACCAAAATGAAGATTACAAATGCAATCACGATAAAACCAATCACAGCTGCCAAAAACTTGCCGTACAAAATACCGCCATCGGTTTTGAGCTGTTCAATGTTTTCCAGCTGCGCAGCCTTGAGCGCTGGGGTTAGGAGCGCCGGTGTGATTACATCCTCGACCAACGAGGTTACAATCTTTCCAAATGCGGCACCAATGATCACACCTACGGCAAGGTCCATCGCATTGCCTTTGGAGATAAATTCTTTAAATTCTGACATCATTCCCATAATCGTGGATATTTATAATTTACAGCCAAGTTATTAAAACGCATTTTTTTAACAAAATATTTAGTTAAAAATTATTCCCTAAAGAAAACGCGTTTAACTCTTTGAGATATTCCAGCCAATATTTCATACGGAATGGTGTTCAGGGCGCGGGCTATTTCAATGACCGTTGGATTGTCGCCAAAAATAACCACGCTGTCACCTTCGCGACACGGAATCCCGGTGCAATCAACCATGAGCATGTCCATACAAATACTACCTACAATGGGCGCTCGCTGTCCGCGGATTGTCACATAACCTACGCCGCTTCCCCAATGGCGGTCAATCCCGTCCGCATATCCAATTGGGATGGTCGCAATGGTGGTGGGCCTGTCAGCTATGAAGCGTCGGCCGTAACCTACCGACTCACCTGATGCTATCAACCGCAGCTGTGAAATAATTGATTTGAGTGTTCCCACGTTTTCCAAAAGCGGCTGCTCGTCCGGATCGTTGGAAACTCCGTAAAGCCCTATCCCAAGCCTAACCATGTCAAATTGTGCATGGCCGTAATTGGAAATGCCCGACGTGTTTAAAATATGTCGCAGCGGATCGATGTCCAGCGCGTTGATCATTCGGTTTGACAGTTGGCTGAAGAGTTCAATCTGTTGTTGCGCAAATGCATCGTGTTGTTTGTCGTCGCTAGTGGCCAGATGGCTTAAAATGCTTTTGACTTTTACCTGTGGACTGTTGGCCAGAATACTGATCAGATCGTCCACCTGCGATGGGTCAAAACCAAGGCGGTGCATGCCTGTGTCAAGTTTGATGTGAATCGGAAAGCCGCGAAGTTTACGCTCGGTGGCCAGTCGCAAAAACGCCTTGAGTCCTTTAAGGCTGTAAATTTCCGGTTCGAGTTTGTGCTGGATTATCGCGCCAAAACTGGTCGATTCAGGGTTCATCACCATTATCGGCAACGAAATTCCACCTGATTTAAGCGCAATTCCTTCATCGGCGAAAGCCACGCCCAGATAATCCACCTTGTGATGCTCCAAAAGACGCGCTATCTCGAGTCCGCCGCTGCCGTAACCAAACGCCTTGACCATGGCCATCAGCTTTGTATCCGGATGAATTTTGGATCGGTAAAAATTGAGGTTGTGACTGATGGCGTTAAGGTTGATTTCCAAAACCGTTTCGTGGGTTTTTTCTTCCAATGCGGCCACGATGTCTTCAAAATGAAAGTGGCGCGCACCCTTTATCAAGATGGTTTCACCGCCAAAATCAGGCAGGTTGTCCAGAAAATCCAAGGTATCGGCAAAGACCTGAATGTTCCGGAAAGCGCCCTGGTGACGGCCTATCGTATCGCCAATCCCAATAACGCGCGTTACCTTATTGGATTCCAGCAACGCTGCAACCTGGCCGTAAAGCTCGTCGGCCGGGAGTCCGCTCTGGAAAATATCCGATAGGATAACCGTTTTCTTGACGTGCTGTTTCTGACTTTCCAAAAAGTCGAGCGCGATTTTGAGCGACTGAAAGTCAGAACTATAACTATCGTCGATAATGATGGATCCGTTGATGCCATTTTTAAGGGTAAGGCGCATCTGCACCGGGTAAAGCCCTTGCATGCGTCGCGCAATCACCTGCGGATCGTATTCGAGGTAAAGCATTACCGTCAGGCAGGTGGCGGCATTTTCAACCGATGCGCTATCGGTAAACGGAATGCGCACCATGAAATTCTTGCGGCGGTAGGCGACTTGCAGATAGGTATCGGACCCGCTGACGGTTTTGCGAATAAACACATCGGCCGAACTGTCGGTCAGGCTCCAGGTGATCGCGTTAAGGTGAGAGGCAACCGCGTCAATGGCGGGCTCTTTGGGACGGATGACGATTTTCGCGTTGGAAAAAAGCGTAAGTTTTTCGGCAATTTTTTGTTGGCGCGATTCAAAACCCTCGTCGTGTTGCGGGCCAATCGACGTCAGTACGCCAATCGAAGGCCGGATGATTTGTTCCAGGCGTTGCATTTCGCCCGGTTGCGAAATTCCAGCTTCAAAAATGCCCAGATTGTGGTTTTGGTTGATGGCCAATACCGACAGCGGAACACCAACTTGCGAGTTGTAGCTTTTTGGGCTGCGGATGATGTTGAAATCCGGGCCCAGCAGATAGTTTAGCCATTCCTTGACAATCGTTTTGCCGTTGCTTCCCGTGATGCCGATAACGGGAAATGAAAACTGACCGCGATAGGCCGATGCCAGTTGCTGAAGCGCTGCCCGCGTATCGGGAACCACGTAAAAATTACCCGGGCCTTCAAATGGTTTGGAAACCACAAAATTGTGAACGCCCCTGTTCAGGAGGTCACGGATAAATTCGTGTCCGTCGTTTGACGTTCCCGGAAGCGCCACAAATAGCGTCTGCGGGCCGTTTTGCAGCGAGCGGCTGTCGATGGAAACATGCGAAATGGCCTGGCTGGCATCACCCGGCGGATTGACGTTTAGTATTTGCGCGATTTTACCGGGTGAGAGCGGCATCAGTCAGGTGTTTTGGCGTTTTTTACCTCAATTTCCTCCGCCGATTGCGACCACATGGCATTAAAAAATGCGGCGCGGCTCAGCGGTTCGTATTCTTCCGTTTCACCCAAAAGGACCAGGTTGTCGTTGTTGGCTTTCCTAAAGCTGTAATTGGCCAGGTTTCCGGTGCGGGTGCAAACGGCGTGTACCTTGGTCACGTATTCGGCGGTGGCCATGAGCGCCGGCATCGGTCCAAAAGGATTGCCTTTAAAATCCATATCCAGGCCGGCTACGATTACCCGGATTCCGGAGTTGGCCAGATCGTTGCAAACCGCTACTATCTCATCGTCAAAAAACTGAGCCTCGTCAATCCCCACAACCTGACAGCCCTGGGCCAGAATCCTGATGTTGGCGGCCGCGGGAACGGGCGTACAACGGATTTCATTGGCGTTGTGCGATACGACACGTTCTTCGTGGTAGCGCGTGTCGATGGTGGGTTTAAAAATCTCAACCTTTTGTCTGGCAAACTGCGCACGCTTGAGGCGGCGGATCAATTCCTCAGTTTTCCCCGAAAACATCGAGCCCGATATCACCTCTATCCATCCAAACTGCTCTTTGTGGTTGACGGTATTTTCAAGAAACATTTTTCTACTTTTCTGCCTTTAAAAGGATTAGTTTTTTTTACTTTGTAGCACTAAGCGAAGTGAACCAAAAATAGTAAAAAACCCGCGCCATACCACCGTAAATTTAAAAGTTATGAAAAAAAAGCTGGAAGCCGAATTGATTAGCATCGCCCACCGGATCCTTAAGCTGAAAAATAAATCAGAACTTGACCAACTCTACACTGAAGCCCGTGCTTTGTATGAAAAACTGGCGGTATTGCGGTTTGCTGAAGAACATCTGGGTGATCCTAAACCTACGATTGGGATCGAGGATGTTGTAGACGCTTTGCATAAAGATGACAGTGCACCTGCTGCGACCGAAGTTCCGGAACCGGAAATCGCAGAGCCTGAAACAAAGCCTGAAGCCAACGTCGAGCCTGAAGCGGAGACCGAGCAGGAAGGCCACGAACAACCAGCGGCTGAAATGCCTGAAGCTCTGGATACTCCGGAGCTGGAGGAGGAAGCCATTTTTGAACAACCTGCCGAGGAAATTGTAGAGGAACCGATAGTCGATGAGCCTGTTGCCGAAGAATTACCTGAGCCGTCGTCGGAACAACCGCTGCAGCCTTCAACCGATCTTCCCAAAACCACCGAGGACGAACTTTTTAAACCGGTTT
>CAZIBV010000015.1:0-22886 GCA_964537345.1 uncultured Flavobacterium sp.
GCGAGATGGGAGGAAAGTTTTTTGACGAATACAGGATTTTGCTGCGCAAGATCCTAGAGGTTACGTTATGGGAAAAAGTATTGTTTTCACAAATACAGGATTTTGCTGCGCAAGATCCTGTAGCTATTATGCAATGGAAATAGTTAATCTTCTCACGAATACAGGATTTTGCTGCGCAAGATCCTGTAGCGCTCCGCGCTGAAAATCACAAAACACAAAAAAAAACGCTCAAGCAAGCTTGGCGTTTTTTTGCGTTTTGCGATTTATTCGTGACCTCGACAGGATTCAAACCTGTAACCTTCTGAGCCGTAATCAGATGCGCTATTCAGTTGCGCCACGAGGCCGTTTGCTTTGGGGATAACTCCCTGTTAGCGGGTGCAAATATAGGGTAACCTTGCGGGTTTGTCAAAACTTTTTTTTAAAAATTTTACTTTGCGGGGCTATTTACCCAGCACCCTGATAGTTACAAAGTATCGCCAGGCCAAAAGCGCTTGCTGCCACTTGGTCATCCGGGCGGGATCCAACTGTTGCCGGGTAAAGGACGGGAGCAAAATCTTATTGAGTCGGGCCAGGATTTTATACATACACAAATTTAAAAAAAAGGCTACCTTTTTATAGCCTTTGATTTTATCTTTTTTCACGCGCATCCTGCAACGCACGACGTTCCTGTTCCAAGGCGGTGCGTGCTTTTTCAAGTTCGGCCCTGGCTTTCTCGAGTTCGGTTCTTACAGCCTGTGCGTCCCGCTGGTGAAGTTCCCTCAGTTCGGTGCGGGCTTTTCTTGCTTCAGCTCGTTTTGCGGCCGATTCTTCCAATAGCTTTTTGGATTCCTCCAGCCTCAACTTAGAGATTTCCATAACCTCGCGCGCTTTTTCACGGGCGTTGACTGCCAAATCCTGTCCGTTTACAATGACAAAATTTTCTTCGTCACCGGATGAAAATGAAAAGGACTTGCCTTTCAACTTTACGTCATCGCCGGCGTCAACTTGCTTTCCGTTGATAAAGACTTGGGCTTTTTCGCCATTCTTCTTGATGATGACAGTCGAATTTTCTTTAATTTGTCCATCAAACGTTTCAAGGTCAAGTTCGGGAATATCGATTAAGGCCAATTTTGGAACAGTTGGGAATCCGGGTGCTTCTATGGCATTTTTGATTACCACGGTTTTAGTCGCTTTTCCCCAGGCGATGGTACCGTCGGGATTAATCATGAGGCTCATCGGATTGATGGGTTTGGCCCCGCTAATCTGGGTGGAACCCTTTTGGCCGCCGTCTGCCTTGAAGTCAGCCTTGAGGCCGGTAATTTCGCCGTTGGCATTTCGCTTAACTTTTGAGAATTTGAGTTTGACGCCGTGTTTCTGCAACTTTTCGGATTCGGCCTTGAGTTGTGCGTCAGATGTGGTTTTGCTGACCACAACCTGGCGATCCTCCTGCGGAATTTCCTGTGCGACCACTTTTACCTGAAAGGCCAACAGGAATATCACCAGCAGCGGGATGATGAAAAAGTACTTTAGCGAGTTCAGTTGATTGGATTGACTCTTGTTTAACATAACGATTCGTTTTTTGATTAATGATTGATGAAATGGATTCGTAACGGGAAGGGCCGCGCCCTGTGAGGCGACGCGCAAAAGCGTCAGTTGGTAGGTCCGGGCGTCGGTCAGGGATTGGAGTGCCTCGCGGTCGGCCAGGAATTCAAGGTTTTGGAGCATGGATTTTTTATACAGCCAAACTATCGGATTAAACCAGAACACCATGCAGTATAGGTGCATCAGGATGACGTCGATGGAGTGGCGCTGCCGGCAATGTGCGGCTTCGTGGGCCAGAATTCCGGAGAGTTCCTGGGTGGAGTATTGGCTGGAATTGTAAACAATGGCGTTAAAAAATGAAAACGGGGCAACGTCTTGACGGGTGTCAACGTAGCGCAGGCCGAGGTGGATTGTTCCGCCTTTCAGCAATCGGCGGAGTACCATCAGATTGCGGAAAAAAAGCGCGGTGAAGATCGTGAATCCGGCGGCGTAGATCAAAAGCCATACAACGCTCCAGTCAAATTCAGGTTGGGTGACGGCATCAACAGGCGTGAATCCCATCGGCGAATGCCTTTTAACCAAAACCGTCCGGGTGATGGTGACCAGCGGAAGTACTGCCGAAGCCACAATACCGGCCAACAAATACCAGCGGTTGCTGCGAAAAAAGGTGTCTCGTTTTAACAGCAGGTGGTAACCCAGCCAGAATGCGGTGAGCAGCGCCGACGATTTCAGGAAATAGAGCCCGATGTCCATTATTTTTTCTCGATCAGTTTAAGAATCTCGCGCAGTTCATCGGCGGAGATTTTTTCTTCCTTGGCAAAAAACGACACCACATTCTTATAGGAACTTCCAAAAAAGTTGTCGATGGCCGTTTTAAAAAATTCCTTCCGATAATCCTCGATTGGGATGATAGGGTAGTACTGGTGGGTGTTTCCGTAAGCGTTGTGGGCCACGTATCCTTTTTCTTCCAGGTTTCGAACAATGGTCGACAGCGTGTTGTAATGTGGCTGATCATCCTTTATCTCGGCCATAATGTCACGCACAAAAGCTTTTTTTAGCCGCCAGAGGATGTGCATGATTTCTTCTTCTTTGTTGGTGAGTCGTTGCATGAGAAAATATTACAGCACAAATGTAACTATATTTTTAGTTGTTGAACTATAAACATAGTTATTTAACTAAAAATTAAGTTTAGGTTAGCCGCGTTTGCGTTGGATAAGACGCTGCGAGAGGATGGCGGCCAATAATGCTATGGCGCCCATAACCAGCCAGTTGGCGTTGTAGCCCCAGTGCGAAATGACTTCCATTCCGGTTTTTGACGACATGATGTGCGCCAGACTAAAGCTCATGGTGTAAAGCGCCATATAACGGCCTTCGTGTCCTTTTGGCGCGCGCCCCATGGCATAGGCGTTGGAAAAAGGAAAGGCGAACATCTCGCCAACGGTAATGAGCAACATGCTGGGAATCAGAATTCCGGCCCATCCGGTGGGCAAAAGGATGATAAAACTGGCGCTCATCATCAAGGCGCCCAGGGACACAAGGCGCATCCTGTCGGCTTTGTGGCGTTCAAAATACCCCACGATGGGCATTTCCAGCAAGAAAATCAGGAACCCGTTTAGCGTCATCAGCAAGCCGGTCTGGAATTCGGTAAGGCCGTACTGGTCGTGATGGTATAGCGGAAGGGTAGTGAACAGCTGGAAAAAAGTCATCGCTATCATAAAACTGATGGCCAGGAAAAGCCAGAACGGGCGGTCATTCCACACTGAAAAGTTTTCGACATCGGTGGGCTGATCGTGTGCGGGAATCCGCTTGCGTTCGCGTACCAAAAGCGCGAAAATCAGAATAGATACGATACAGGTGATGCCATCGGCCCAGAACAATCCGGAGTAGCCAAGATTCATGATGATCAGTCCGCCCAATGCCGGTCCGGCGGCAAATCCAAGGTTGACCGCAAGCCTGACAAGCGTGAGGGCGCGCGTTCTATTTTCCGGTTTTGCATAAACGCTCAGCGAGACAAACATGGCCGGGCGAAACATATCGGCGACAGCCATCACCACAAAAACGGCGGCGCAAAGTCCCCAAAAAGACGTAATGTATTGCAACCCGATAAACAAGAGTCCGCTGGTAAAAAGGCTGAAGACCATAATTTTGTAAAACCCGATCTTGTCGGACAGTTTGCCGCCCATCCACGAGCCGAGCATCGATCCAAAGCCAAACGCCACGAGAATCCAGCCAACTTCTGACAGGCTGAAATGAAGATCTTCCTTGAGGTATTTTGACAAAAACGGCAACACCATGGTGCCGGCGCGGTTGATGAAGGTAACAGCCGCCAAAATCCAGACCTCTCGCGAAAACCCGCGAAAATTGTTGAGGTAGCGTGAAAAGGCAGCCGAAATCATGTGAAATCCAAAGGTAAGTATTTGCCGCTTGCCCACACGATAAAATTATTACATTTACCGTATGAGACTATTTTTCCTAATGGCGATGTCAATCTTTGCGGGTGCTTTGAAACCTTGCGATATGGACGCTTCCTTGAAATTTCAGCAGGATTTGTCCAAATTTTACGCACAGGACGCCAAAAGTCCGTTGATGGAATCGGACAAAAAAGATTTTAAAGGGCTGGATTTTTTTGAGGTCGATGCCAACTTTTGCGTTCAGGCTGTTTTTAAGCGAACCCCAAATGAGACGCCGTTTAAGATGAAGACAACCACCAGCCGCCTGCCGCAATACGTCAAATACGGTGAATTGCACTTTTCGCTTGGAGGAAAGCCGTTAAAACTCAACGTTTATCAAAACCTTGACCTGGCCAAACCTGTATATACCAAGCTTTTCCTGCCATTTTCTGACC
This sequence comes from uncultured Flavobacterium sp., assembly GCA_964537345.1. Taxonomy (GTDB): domain Bacteria; phylum Bacteroidota; class Bacteroidia; order Flavobacteriales; family Flavobacteriaceae; genus Flavobacterium. The sequence continues at coordinate 4,367 of CAZIBV010000015.1, forward strand.
TGACAAACGGCGAGCAGACTTATATCGGCGGACGCTATCTGGACCTGGAAATTCCCACGGGCGAAACCGCAACCATTGATTTTAACCGCGCTTATAATCCGTACTGCGCCTATAATTATGTGTATTCCTGCCCGATTGTCCCTATGGAAAACGATTTGGAAGTTGCCATTTTGGCCGGTGTCAAAAAGTACAAGGACTGATGAAATTCTTTAACCTGCATACGCATGCCGCCTCGGGTGACGCCAACACGGTGGAACTCATCAACCAATATCCACTGGAATTTCGCGATGATTTTCCGGTGTATTCGATTGGGATCCATCCGTGGAAAATAAACGCTGAAACACTTGAACGGGAACTGGAAATCATACGGGATAAACTGAACGACGACCATTGTTGGGCGATCGGTGAGTGTGGGCTGGACAAGCGCATTGAAACGCCCCTGGACGTTCAGCAGGCGGTGTTTGCGCGACAGATCCGGCTTGCGGACGAACATCGAAAGCCGATGGTCATTCATTGCGTGGCGGCTTATCAGGAATTGGTCGCGACAAAAAAGCAGATAAAGGTTTCAGTGCCGATGATTGTCCACGGATTCTCCAAAACTGCCGAGACCGCCAAACAACTTACCGACAATGGTTTTTATCTGTCATTCGGCAAATATCTGCTTCGCAATCCCGGGCTGTCGGAGGTATTGAGGACAATTGACACTAACCGGATTTTCCTGGAAACCGACACCATCGACGAGCCGTTGCAATCGGTTTATGAAGTGGCCGCATCGGCGCTGAGCCTTTCGGTGGACGGTGTAAAGCAAATCGTGCTGCAAAATGCGCGCACCGTTTTTGGCGATCGTCCTGAACTGCGCTGATTTTTACACAAGGTTTGCCGTTTTTTTGTTGAAAGTCCCGAAATTTGCGCACTTAAAATTTCGTTATGGCCGATTGGACTGAACGCGCTGAACTTTTGTTTCGCCAGGAAGGACTGGAAAAATTGAAAAACGCCAATGTGCTCGTAGTGGGTCTGGGCGGTGTTGGCTCGTTTGCCGCCGAATTCCTGGCACGCGCCGGAGTAGGGGCGATGACCATTGTAGACGGCGACGTGGTAGACATCACCAACATCAACCGTCAGTTGCCGGCGCTGCATTCAACGGTTGGTCAGCCCAAGGTGGATTTGATGGTAGCCAGGCTTATGGACATCAACCCCGAGTTGAAACTCACGCCCGTAAAGGAATTCCTGTCACCAGAGCGCGCTTACGAAATTGTCACTCCGGAGTTTGATTACGTCCTGGACTGCATCGACAGCGTCACGCCCAAACTCAACCTGCTGCTGTCGGCCAAGCGTCAGAAAGTGAAGATAGTGAGCAGCATGGGCGCCGGCGGAAAAATGGACGCCTCAAAAGTCGAGGTGGCTGATATCAGCAAAAGCTACAACTGTTATTTTGCGCGCACCATCCGCCGCAGGCTCAAGCAGGAAAAAATATTTAAGGGAATCAAGGTGGTGTTTTCGTCAGAACTTCAGGACGAGGGAAGCGTCAGGGTAACCGACGGCACCAATTTTAAAAAGTCATTTTACGGGACCAACAGCTATATGCCTTGTTTGTTCGGGTTGAGATGCGCCGAAACAGCCATCCGCGGCATCCTGGGTCGTTAAAGGGCTTGTTCCGATTTGGACAAATCAAAATTGAAATTCAGGTTGACGATCAGCCCGTGGTTGTGCTGAAAGACGTTTTGGTTGTCAATCAACCGGCCATACTGAACCAGCTGGTACAAATAACCTGCCTCGATCCGGGCCGTACTGTTGATGCGGTAGCCCAATAAGGCGCCCAAGCGGTTTTGATCGAATACATTGGCGGCCACATTTTCGCCAAATCCTATGAAAATCTCGTCGTATATGGCGGCATAAGGCGTTTTGTCGGCTACGGATTTTCCTTTTAGCGGAATTTGCATCCTGAACATGTAACGCATTCGGTTCTGAAGCGGGAATTCATCTTCGGTGGTTTTGGCGGCCGAACTGTATCGCCCTACAAACCGCTGTTCAAGCATAAAGCGATGCGAGAGGTCAAGGATGCCTTCCTTGTGGCCCAGTTGCGCCATCTGGAAAATTCGGTGTTCGGTAAAATCGCGACCCAGTCCGTTGAGCGGAATGTCGCCATACGGATACGTTTCAATCCAGGCGTAACCCAGTCGGAACTGAACATTTTGTTTAGGATTGTAATTTACCCCAACGCGCAAAAGGCCCTGCTGCCAATCAGTAATCAGTTCATTGCGGCGCCATTGATACTCGGTGTGGAGCCCGAATTTTTCTGTCAGTTTAAACGTCCCGAAGTAGTTGTACCAGCCAATGGTATTGTGGGTGTTGATTCGGTTTTGCGCAGTTGAAGCGGCCATCCAAAGTAGCATCAGGCCGGTAAAAAGTTTAAGGCTTTTCATGTTTTACAGATGTGACAGGATTGAATTCCCGAAATTTCTTGCAGTTGACGCAAAGTTAGTTTTTTAACGCGACCTGATAAACCTCAAGACATTTGATGCGGGCCTGCGCGTGATCGACGATGGGTGCGGGATAGTCAAGGCTATCGAGTTCAGGAATCCAGCGCCTGACGTATTCGCCGTCGGGATCAAATTTTCGCTGCTGTTCGACGGGATTAAAAACCCGGAAGTAAGGCGCGGCGTCCACTCCGGAACCGGCGGCCCATTGCCAGTTGCCCACATTGCTCGACTGTTCGTAATCCAACAGCTTTTGGGCAAACCAGGCCTCGCCCCAGCGCCAGTCAATCAAAAGGTCTTTGCATAAAAAACTGGCCACGACCATACGAACTCGGTTTGACATCCGGCCGGTGTGCAGCAGTTGACGCATACCCGCATCCACCATGGGATAACCCGTCATGCCGTTGCACCAGGCCTCAAAATGTGCCTTGTTGTTTACCCAGCGGATATGGTCATATTCCGGCCTGAAACTGCGGGTGACCGTATGCGGGAAATGCCACAAAATGTTCATAAAGAATTCACGCCAAATCAGTTCCTTTACAAAAGTCTTGTCGGGGTGGTTGATGGCGCGGCCCACCATCTGCCGTATGCTGACCGAACCAAATCGCAGGTGCGGACTCAGGTTTGACGTGGCATCGGGAGCCGGGAAATTCCGGGTTTCAGAATAGCGGTCCATCATCTGCATCGAATCGTCATAATCCGGAACGCTGATAGCAGATCGTTCAAATCCTATATCGGCTAGACTTAAAAAAGGATAATCGTGTTTAACGGTGTGCTCGAGAAGGTCGGCCGACGGATACGCACGGGTCATATCGGGTGTAAACCTTTCAAACCATCGCTTGGAATACGGCGTGTAAACCACGTAAGGCGATCCGTCATCCTTGACAATCTCATCGCGCTCAAAAATTACCTGGTCCTTAAATGAGTGAAAAACGATGCCTTTAGACGCCAGCATATCGGCCACGGCTTTGTCGCGCTGTAGTGCGTACGGCTCGTAATCAGCGTTGCAGTAAACGTCGGTTATAGAATGATTTTCGGATAGTTGACCAAATATTTGCAATGGGTCGCCCATAAAAACGGCAAGCCCATACCGCAACTGCCGGTTGAGTTTTTCCAGCAAGTCGTGGATAAACGTCACTCGGGCGTCATCTGGCGGCAATTCGCTCAGGATGTTGTGGTCAAAAATAAAGATGGGAAGCACGTTGCCTTTTTGCAGTGCGTGGTAAAGCCCGGCGTTGTCAAAGCTGCGCAGGTCGCGTCGAAACCAAAAAACTGTCATGGTACCCGCACAATGGTTCCGAACTTCTTTTCCAGGACCTGACGGCGAAACTCGAATATTTTTTCCAATTGCGGACGAACCAAATAAGGTTCAACAAGTTTTCCGATGGGACCCATGGGTAATTTGTAATGTACGATGTCCTCCATCATCACACCTCCGTCGAGCGGGTGTAGAAAGTGCTTGTGATGCCAGAAGGCGTAGGGACCAAATCGCTGTTCGTCAACAAAATACGAGCCCTCAACTACGTGGGTAATCTCGGTTACCCATTCCATTTTAATACCAAAAATAGGCTTTACCGTATAGTGAATCACCTGGCCCGGAAACATACGCCGGTCATCGCCCGACAATGTTTTGAAGTCCATTTCAGGCGGGGTAATAACTGACAGATTCTTGGGTGTTGCGATAAAATCCCACATGGTGGTGTGATCAACAGGGAAATACTGTTTGGATGCGAATATATGCACGGCTTTAAATTTGTTTAACAAAAATAGTAAAAAATTGAACAAAACAATCATGGCAGGCTGCTAATTATTTCCTAATTTTGAGGAGTAACTAAATCATTATCGAATGAAAAAACTAAGCATCTTTTTAGCGTTGTTTCTTGTGGGATCGGCGGTAGGACAAGTAAAGACCCCTCAGGCGAGTCCTAAAGCCGAGGTAAAACAGACTGTCGGACTGACCGACGTTGAAGTTTCATATTCGCGTCCAAGTTCAAAAGGGCGTATCGTATACGGCAATCTGGTTCCGTTTGGACGGGTTTGGCGTATGGGTGCAAACTTTAACACTACAGTGTCGTTTTCAGACGATGTGACCATCGGTGGCAAGGAGCTTAAAAAAGGAAAATACGCGCTGTTCTCCATTCCAAAAGCTGATTCGTGGGACATCATTTTTTACACCGACACAGATAACTGGGGCGTGCCAGATTCTTGGGACGAAGCTAAGGTAGCGCTCAAGACAACCGCCAAGACTGAGATTTTGAGCCGCCCGGTTGAAACTTTCACGATTGGTATCAACGCCCTCGACAACAATTACGGACATCTGGAAATTTCATGGGAGCGTACCCTAGTATCTGTTCGTTTTGACGTTCCGACAGAGAAAATCGCTAAAGCCAGCATCCAGAAAGTGATGGCGGGCCCTTCAGCAGGTGACTATTTTGCGTCGGCTCAGTATTACTATCAGTCCGGAACCGATATGAAAACCGCGCTGGAATATGTGAACAAAGCTATCGGCATGAGCAAGGAAGCACCTTTTTGGTACACCCGTCAAAAATCATTGATCCAGGCCAAATTGGGCGATCGCGCCGGAGCTATCGAGACCGCAAAAGTATCGCTTGCTGCTGCCGAAAAAGCCAAAAACCAGGACTATGTAAAAATGAATCAGGACAGCATTGCCGAGTGGAGCAAGAAATAATCCTGAAATCCTAATTAAAGAGCGTCTTTCGGGGCGCTTTTTTTATGCCCTGTCGCGTCTAAAAGTCGTGAGTTGCAGCATGGCCGACAGCACTACCGTCAAAAGCGCACCAATAAAGTTAAGCCACAAATAACCCAGCTTTTCGTCGCCGGCCTTGTGAATGTGGATGGCAAAATAATAGATAAAGAAGATGGTGGTCTGGCTGATGACAGCACCCCAGAAAATGGCGTTGCGACGGATAAACTTGATGTAAAAGCCCACCAGGAAAATCCCGAGTACCGTTCCGTAAAAAATCGATCCTACGATGTTGACCAACTGTATGAGGTTTTCAAACAGCGTTCCGACACAGGCAAACAAAATGGCAATTACGCCCCACATCAGCGTGAAGACCCGCGTGGCGTTTACAAAATGCTTTTCTGACCGTTCACCTTTTAACTGACGCTTGTAAATATCGATGGCAGTGGTTGACGCAAGCGCGTTCAAACCCGAAGCCGATGACGACATCGCCGCCGAAAGGATCACCGCCAGCAACAAGCCCACCAATCCATGTGGCAGGTGGTGTAGAATAAAATGGATAAACACGTAGTCCTTGTCATTGGTTTCGGCCTTGGGTGATGCCTTGGCGATGAGTTGACGCGCCTGTTCCCGCAAATCCTTTTCCTCGCCCGCCAACGCTATAAGTTTGGTGCGGAGTATCGGGTTGTCGTAATTTTGGTTCAGATGGTTGATGTACAACAGGTTAAATTCTTTTTTCTCCTCCGATACTTTAGCCAGTCGCTGCTCGAGCGCGTTGTATTCGTCCTTGTACGCTGACTTTTCGACCGCGATTTTATTGTTGGGGTTAAAACTCAGCGGAACATCATTAAACTGAAAAAAGATAAATACCATGACGCCTGTCAGCAAAATAAAGAACTGCATCGGGACCTTGAGGAATCCGTTCATGATCAGTCCCATCTGGCTTTCGCGGACCGACTTTCCGGCCAGGTAACGCCCCACCTGCGACTGATCGGTTCCAAAATATGAAAGCGCCAGGAAAAAGCCACCGGTTATACCACTCCAGAAAGTATAACGCTTTTCCGGATCGACAGAAAAATCAACAATGTTCATCTTTTCATTGGCGCCCGCAATATGCAAGGCATTGGAAAAGGTCATATCGTTAGGAAGATAGTATAAAATCAGGAAGAACGCGGTAAACATGCCCATCATGATGACAAACATCTGCTGTTTTTGCGTGACGTTCACCGCCTTGGTACCGCCTGAAAAAACGTATATCATCACCAGAATTCCAATGACAATATTCATCGCCGTAAGGTTCCAACCCAGAATTGTCGACAGGATGATGGCCGGTGCGTAAATAGTAAGTCCTGTTCCCAATCCGCGCTGAACCAAAAACAATATGGCGGCCAACGATCGGGTTTTAACGTCAAATCGCTCTTCCAGATATTCGTAAGCCGTAAAAACCTTGAGTCGGTGGTAAATGGGAATAAACGTCAGGCTGATGACAACCATTGCGATGGGAAGGCCAAAGTAAAACTGCACAAAACCCATCCCGTCTTCATACGCCTGGCCCGGTGTCGACAAAAATGTGATGGCGCTGGCCTGCGTGGCCATAACCGACAATCCCACTACATACCAGGGCGTTTCGTTTCCGGCGAGAATATATTCCTGAACATTTTTGCTGCCGCGACTTTTGAGCACGCCGTACACCACGATAAACAAAAGCGTGGCCGATAGTACGATCCAATCGATTTCCTGCATTATGAAAAGAGTTTCATCAAAAGATAGAACACGGCAATGTACAGCGCATTAGCCGCCAGCACCCAGGTATAGCTTGATTTCCAGTTTTTGATGCGCATCAGATTTTAAGTGAGATTAAATTAGCCATCAGTCGGTAGGCGCCGGCCACACCTTCAGGCAGTTCCCTAAAGAAACTCAACCCGGTGTAAATATACTGTCCTTTTCCATACTTAGCCACGAGGAGCGCTCCGTTTTTAGGCGCTTCGCCCGTATCGGAAGATGAAATCAACGGCGTAAAGGCCTTGTCCCATTTGTTTGGATAGTAAAGTCCTTGTTCCTGAACCCATCCCGTAAAGTCAGCCACCGTGATCCGGTTTGGATGGTTTAGCGCGCGATGGCCGGGCTCCAGAAGCGTCACTGGTGCGTCTTCCTGCGTTACCCTGTCGCGTGATAGCGTAAGTGGATAAGGCGAAAAATCAGGCGTTACGATGTCGAGCGTATTGTATTGAACGATAAGCGTCTTGCCCCCTCGAACAAAATCGAGCAGCAACCTTTGTTTGGTGGTCAACGTCTCAACCGTATTATATGCCCTGATTCCGGTGATGACGACATCCAGATCAGACAAACTTTCGGTCGACAGCAGCGCGGGATCAAGATCAGTGACATCGTAGCCCATCTGACGCAAACAAACCGGTACCTGATCACCGGCGCCCATGATATAACCAATCTTTTCATTGCCCGTTTTAAGATCGAGATAAACGGCTTTTGCCCGGGCCGGTTCCAGAATCATCTGTTTGGCGATGTGCGGGTAGGCGATGTCAGTGCGCGAATAAGAATAGTCGGTGCCGTCAACGGTAACCACGCTCTGAAGTGAAAAATCACCAAAGTTCTTGGCGGCCGAAACGTAAAAATAGGCGATATGCTCTCCGTTTTTTACGGGAATTTCAAATGAAGTCGATGCAGGTGAAACACTCCAACCCTCGGGTGCCATTAGCCTGACTGACCCGGAAACATTGGCGCGACCGGCTTTTACAACCACCGCTACCTTATGTGATTTGCGTCGGCTGGAAAATAAATAGGTTGGTTGCTGAAATTTCGAGGTTACGGCAGGCACAATGTCAAACGGCTCGTATTTTTCGCCTGTCACCTCGTCGTTGTACTTGTGGATGACGGTGCGTTCAAACGGGATCCGCGTGCCGTCAATCGATAGCCATGCGGTAATTTTATAATGTCTGACAACGTCCGGAAGTCCGCGCAAAAGCATATCGGGAACGTTGTACATTCCGGAAGTGTACGGATTTACAAGCCAGTAGGGTTGCGTAAAATCGGCATTTTTTGCGATGGTTATTTCCAATTTTTCACGCAGTGCCGCATTGGTGACAAGATCCTTCCCGACTGCGTGCGATACATCACCCGGATGGATCACTACCTGTTCCAGTTTCATCGGGATTTTGCTGCGGTTGATGGCTTCCAGGCCAACCGTCACTTTGGCGCCCGGAACGGCATCCGGCACATTGGCCACAGCTTCCAGATAAAGACCGCTGGCCGCCGCGATAAGGCTGACCACTTCATCAGATTTCACCTTTTTCCAATGATCGTCCTTGAGAGTCTGGATTTTTTGCCAGATTTTTACAAGGTCCGGCACGATGCGTTCAGGTTCTTTAAAATTATATTTTGCGATAGTGGCCGATACCATCGCACCAACTTCGGCGCCGCCTTCGACACGGTTCCATGAAGTGTCAATACCTTCAAACACATTGGTTTTTTGCGTGGCGGGAAGGCCTTTTAAAAATTCGATGTAATCAGCCTCGGCACCGCGCGTTCCCGAGGCTCCAAACCCTTGCGACTGATGACAACTGCGGCTCAGCGCGGCAATTTCGGCATTGGAAAGACCGGTTAACGGATCAAAATTATTGACGGGAATCGACCAAAAATTGGTTTTGTCCGCCTTTTCAAACTTTTCCTGGCTGCCGTAAAAAAAATACGAGGTATTAAAGAAAACGCGTTGTGGTTGCCAGGTTCCCACCTGGAACAATTGCTCGGGATAAACGTTTGTTTTGGCAGCAAGGTCAAAGGCTTCCAGGCTCAGCATGGCCGATGCCGTATGGTGTCCGTGGGTGGTTCCGGGCGTGCGATGGTCAAATCGGTTGATGATGACATCCGGGCGGAACTTGCGGATAGTCCAGATCACATCGGCCAAAACCTCGTCCTTGTTCCAGATCCTAAACGTTTCATCAGGTGTCTTGGAGTAGCCAAAATCATTGGCGCGGGAAAAAAACTGTTCGCCGCCGTCAATTTTTCGCGCTTCGATAAGTTCCTGCGTCCGGATAACGCCCAAGCCTTCCCTGAGTTCTTTCCCTATGAGGTTTTGTCCGCCATCGCCGCGGGTAAGCGACAAATAGGCGGTCCGTGCGTTGACTTGATTGGCGTAATAGGAAATCAGTCGCGTGTTTTCATCGTCGGGATGCGCGGCCAGATACAGTACCGATCCCAGAAAATTAAGTTTTTCAAGTTTTTTGTAAATCAGGGCAGCATCAGGCTTTGCAGGCTTTTGCGCCAGTACAATCCCGGGAATCAGAAATAAAAAAAGGAACTTTCGCATAAGTGGCAAAAGTTCCAAAGATAGAGATTACATTGCATTTTTTCAATCGGCGTTTACCACCATTCGCCCCCGCTTGGTGTTTATGTACGGGAAGCGCTTTTTGTACACTGCGTGCAGTTGGGTGGGGTTGTCATCATCAAAGTCGTCAATCAGGACATTGACTTTGTTATACATTCCGTAACCGCGGTAGCCGGAAGGGATTTCCTTTGCCGTAGTCCAATTTCCGGAATTGTCCTTAAAGTGGTAAAGGTCCTTTTTTTGATCGTAATATGCCTCCAAATTGGGGTAGTAGTAATAGCGATATTCGCAATTGGTCTTAGGGTCAGTCATCAGGATCACGTCACCTTTATCCACCTGGGCCGATGCACAATAGCTAATCGCCCACACAATCAATACTAACAGGTTTTTCATGACTAAGTTTTTTGCCGAAGCATTAACGGGTCAAAGATATTCAAAAATCGATAAAATGCATAAAAATATCGACGAAATGCACTTTATTGTAGTTTTTTGTAAGAAAATATTTTTCTTTCGGCAAAGGTACGACCTGTTTTGGGATATCCCCAAAAAAAAAGCTGCCCAAAAGGACAGCCATTCATTATGGAGTGTTAGAGTTAGTTGAGCGCCAACGGATTAGACTTTTTTGGAGCCATCCGTCGGGAGCTGTATTTTTTGGGATACTGTTTTTGATGATCCTTTAGCAATGTATACGGTTGATTCCCGTTGTAATCGGCCAGCTCAACGCGGGTCCCGTTGTAAATTGAATAGCCGCGATAGCCTGACGGTATCTCCCGGGCCTTAACCCATTGCCCATTTACCTGAAAGATGTAAAGGTTTTCCTGGGCATCAAAATACGCATCCATATTGGGTAAAAAATAGAATCTAACCGGAGCCGGGATTAGCCGGACTGTTTCCTCCTCGCCGTGAAGCGATTTCAAATCATTGGTGTTGCTCAGTGGCTGGGCCTGTATAAACGCGGCCATCAGAATCAGTGTGATTATGTATAGTGTCTTCATGATTTCTCGTGTTTTATTACAATACAAAGTAACGTCAGCCAAATGCGCTACTCCTTATAGATATTACCACAATTTTTATAGGATTTTACCCGGAAAACCCCTATTTACTGAGGTTTTATATTTTAACAAGGCGTAGTTACACAATCATGGGAACACAAAAAAGAGGCTTTCGCCCCTTGTCTTTTTTCTTTGCTTGATTACAATAATAATATCAATAGCAAAATGATGATGATGATGGCGCCGACCGATAGATAAACGCCGTTGTTGGTGGTGCGCAGTTCTGATCGGATGTCCTTTACTTCTTTTCGGAGCTCTTTGCGTTCAGCGCGGGTCAGCGAACTTTTGTCCATCGCCTTTATTTCATCCAGACGTGCCAACAAAACATTGGCGCGAGCCTCGGCTTTTTTGTGATCGTTTGGAACTTCGATGGGAGCAGGTGCCGCAGCGGCCTGAATTGTTGGTGCTACCGACAAGGTCAAGGCGGTAAGCAAGTAGAATACTGTGCGTTTCATGTGAGATGGTTTTAGTTGATCTAAAGTTCCTGAAACCACCGCAACTGTTATTTACACGATTATTTGATAATGTTATAATTTACTGATAATCCACAGTGCGCGGCTTGCCCATTTCAAAATCCTGAAAGCCAAAATCCTGGGTGTTAAAGGCATTGGTCCGTATCAAATTGTTCCCTGTGCCTGGTACGGTCGGGTAGTAAGCAAATGACAATTGAAACTGGCTGAATACCAGGTAGTCGTTGCTGATGATCACGCCAACGCCCAATTGCGAAAAGAGCCGGCTGTCAAAAACCGATCGGGTTTCATTGCCCAAGAGTCCGGCCGAGTACGCCATATACGGATTGATCCTGAATCCCGCCAGATTCCAGGGAGAATACCCCTGAAGTTGAAGCGTCAACACCGCTTTTTGAGTTCCGTAAAACTCGCGGGCATTGAATCCCGGAATCCCGTTCTGATCGTTGATGTTTACAAAATCATCCTGCGCATTGTCGCGATCCTGTCCCCAAACCCATCGGCCCTTGACAAACTGCCTGAACTTCCAGTCGCCCCATTCCAGCAGGTTGGTAAAGTAGTTGGCCTGAAAGGTAAACGCCGTACGCCTCGGATTTTGGTTCCGATAAAACGTTCCCAATTCGACATTGCCGCTCAGGTAGCCAAAGGGATAGAATTTTCCGGCCGAGGCGCGACCACCCAAATAGGTACTCCATTGCCGGTTTTTGTATTGCCGTCCAACCGTAACGGCAAAAACACGCCCGATGGGAACGTCCTCGGTAATGCCGTAGTTAAAAATGTACTTGTCCTGAAAAAACTGACGCGAAGACAGCCCCACGCTTGCCAGGTAAAAATTCTCATCGCGGTAAAATCCATCCGGATCATACGTAAAGTCGGGCATTTCAGTGTAGTTGACATTTAAAAAACGCAGCGCGCCGATCAGGTTGGTGGTCCGGTCGGCCTCGCTGTCACCTTTAAAAATCTGGTGCGAATAGCCACCCCAAAAATCGTGACTGTTATACTTGAAATTGTGGGTCGTATAGCTTTGCGACGGATTTTGGATCGAATCGGTCCAAAAGCGCCGGCCAATATTCACGCCGCCCGCCCAACGCGTAAACGGAGAAAAAAAGTTTCGCTCCAGGTTGACGTATTTTTCATAATGGTGGTTCACTTCATATTCGTAGTACAGCGTCGACCGTATATAAGTATTCAGGATGTTGGGTACGGTATAACGCGCCATGTAGCCATCGTCGCCGGTGTCAAAGCGTTTGCGGTAGGCATTTTCCGCCTGATGGCCAAGCCCAAAAAAGTTGCGCTCAATCACCCGGACATAGGCACCCGACGATGAAAAAGTTGCATCCGGCACCAAACTCCACGCATCAATCACCTTGATCGTCACGTCTACCGAATCCTTTCCTGCCGAAACCGGTGTGATTTTTACGCTGCGGACAAAACGCTGTGCGCGCACCAAACGTTCCGATTCGACCACGAGCAACGAGTCGAGCGGCCGGTTTTTCTTGATCAGCAAAAAGTTTCGTATCGCAAAATGCTTGGACTTGACGTGAAGATTGTTGCCGGCGCGCTCCAGCCACCGCTTGGGCTTTCGGTCGTCTTTTTCTGAATAGCCAAACGGATCGTAAGTTTCAATATTGATGTTTCGCAGAATTTTTCCGTGAAAGGGGCCAAAATCCTGGGTTTGGATAACCTCTTTCTTTTTGGTGAGCGATTTTTTGGTCTGTACCGGCTTGAAAATGAATTTGTGCAACGTCTGTACAAACTTTCCCTTTTTTTTGGCGTACTGCTCGATTCCGCGGTAGATGCGCGCCGAATCCTTTTGGACAGGCTGCTGTGCCGATGCGAGCACCACCCAAAACAGCATCAAAATAAGGCAGGGAGCAGGGGAGCGCATCGGCCTCAGTCCTTGAAGTAATTGTTGATAAAGTCGATTCGTTGCTGCTCGGCTTTGCCTTTGACCGGCGGGAGACAAATGAGCTCAATGTCGCTGTCCTTGATGCCTTCGAGCTGTCTTATCAATGCGTTTTGTGCCGATTGGTTACCAAAAATGGAGATCCGGTCATAGGATTTTACCAAGTCAAAAACCTTTCTGACAAACTCCCGGTTTCGCCGATGCCGTGTAACCGGTTTGCCCGATTCGTCACCAGGTTCCATATCTGAAGCGCGAATGATGGTAATAAGATTCTCGTCGTCCTTTTGCTCCAGCAAAAACGCGATTGAATAATCCAGGTAAACCCCAATTTTAGTCTTGGTCAATTCCATAAACAGGATTAAAGACTGAAAGTATAGTTCTGACGCTTGAGTCGCAACATTTTGGCCCCGCGCATTTTTTTGAAAAAGCCGGTTTTTTCCATGCAGAGTCTGGCCAAAAGGTAACTCAAGGTCGACTCGGCGCCCTGGTTCAGGTTCACGTTAGCTTCCTCCAAGCCGTCGTGGCAACCGCCCGTGCAAGGATTGTACATCATAAGGCCCAGATGGTTACGCCCTAAAAACCATTCAAAGGCGCGTTCCATCTTGACCCGGTATTTTTCATCCTTAAATATAGTGTAAAAATTTTCAAGCGCAAGCAGCGTGTAGGCCACGTCAATCGGTTGTTCGCCAAATCTGTTTCGGTTGGATCCCCGTACATACCAGTTGCGGTTTGAAATTACCTGAATTTCATGGTCAGGCGTAAAGATTTCACTCAGCAAAAAGTTAAAGCTGCCCACGGCAATTTCCCTGTAGGTTTCCTCACCCGTTTCCTTGTAAGCATATAATAGTGACTCGGGGAGCACACTGTTGGCATAGGTCAGATAGCTTTCAAACCACTGCCAGTTGTCGGTGGTTTCATGCAGGTACATTTGACACATTCTGTCGGCCAATTTCCGGATCAACTTGCGGACGGCCACCGAATCATGCGTGCAGTTGTAATAGTACAATCCTTTGATGGCAAAAGCCATGGCCCGTGTGGAATACCACTCTTCAACGTGCGGAAGCGCTTTTTCAAAACTGGCCTCGGCCAACTCCAGTACATCATTGGGCAAGTCATTGGCCATCGAGATCAGATATCCCAGCGCCCAGATAGCACGCCCGTTCGAATCCTCAAGATTGCACTCGCGGTTTTGAGCCGTAAAGTTTTCCCGGATGTCTACATAGTTCAGGAAATTTCCTTCCGGAAGCTGACAAAATCGCACAAAGTCCAAATATTTCCTGATCGCCACCAGGTCTTCGTGATGGCCCGTCAATTCGTAGTACTGACACAAAGCGATCAGGGCGCGAGAGTTGTCATCGAGCGTGTAGCCGCTGTCCCGGTCGGGGTGGTTGATTTTGCAAAACTGCAACATGCCAAAGTTAGTGGTCATCGCCCGCACGTGTGACAGCGAGATTTCAGGCAGTTTGTATTGCAAGCCCGATGCCGGCAGGAACCGCTCAAAAAGTTTGATGTGAGCCAACGCCACATTCTCCCATGAAGTCTTTACAATTTTGTGCAAACCGTTCAGCCTGACGGTTTCGCGAAGTTCAACGTCAAAAACCAATCGGTTGATGGCTTGTGCCAGACCTTTCGAGTCTTGAAAGTCCACAATAAGCCCGCAATCGCCGCTTACAAATTCTACGGCAGGAGGAATCGGTGTCGATATGATGGCACATCCGCAACTGGCCGCATAGGCAAAGGTTCCGCTAACGGCCTGGTTTGGATCTTTTGAAGTGAACAAATACACATCGGTCAATTGCAAATAATCCAGCAAATCAGCGAGCGGCAAGTATTGATTGATGAATTTCACATGGCTTTCAAGTCTGAGCGTTTTCACCTTTTGCTCCAGGAATTCACGGTACTTTTCACCTTCGCGCGCCACCACGCCGGGATGCGTCCTGCCAATGACCAGAAACAAAACGTCGGGTGCCTTTTTGATGACGTCAGGCAAGGCGTCCAGTGTAGTCTCGATGCTTTTTCCTTCGCTCAGCAGCCCAAAGGTCGACAGTACAAACCTACCCTGAAAGCCATATCTTGCCTTGAGGGAATCCCTGTCGGCATTTGCGGTCAGATGCGTCCCATGAGGAATGACGGTGAGTTTTTCCGGTGCAATTTCATATTGTGAGGTGAGAATGTCGCAAGCGTTTTGCGTCATGACCATTACCGCGCTGGAATGTGCGGCTATCGTCCGGACGTTCTCTTTAAACTCCACCGGTGTATCGGGCAGGACGGTGTGGAACACTGTGACAACAGGGCTGACAATCTTTTCGATCATTCGCGTAAACTCACCCGGGCACTTGGCAAAAAGTCCAAACTCGTGCTGGATGACCACCATCGCAATCGATTTGTCCAGGTTGATTGCCTCGGCCAATTGGTCAAAACTGGCGCAATCGTCGGTGTTCAGTACAAATTTCACCTGGTCAGGATAGGCGTATTGTTCGCGATCGTTTTCGAGTGCGCAAATCCGCAGGTCAAAAGCATCGTCAAAACGGTTTTCGATGGCCCGGATCAAATCATCCGAATACGTTGCGATCCCGCATTCCCTTGGCGGATATGAAGTGATAAACAGGATCTCCCGTCGGTGTCTGGCGTTGGTCAAAAAGGCGTCAGAATGCGAGATAAGTGCAGTAGGATTGGTGGGCAATGACGAACGATTTTTCATGGCATTGTTTTTTGTAAAAATCCCAAATCGGCTGCGGCCCGTGTTACATCAATCAAAGATTGATTTACAAAATTCCGTGCCTCTATTTTTTGTCTTTTTTTGCTTTTTCAGC
Source organism: uncultured Flavobacterium sp. (assembly GCA_964537345.1). Taxonomy (GTDB): domain Bacteria; phylum Bacteroidota; class Bacteroidia; order Flavobacteriales; family Flavobacteriaceae; genus Flavobacterium. The sequence goes on from CAZIBV010000015.1 coordinate 20,128, forward strand.
TTCCTTTTTCTTGCGTTCGGCTTCGCGCTCTTTCTTCTTAAAGTACCCTCTGAGCAGGAAATTGTGTTTTGCCGCCTCCATGTTTTGTTCCAATCCTTTTGAACTTTTCTTGAGGTTGACGATGGTCTGGTCGATGTTTTCTGCAATCTGATCGTCGTTGATCAACCTGCCCAGCGTCCCGTTGCCATTGTTCACTTTGTAGAGAATCTCTGCAATTTCCTCGGTGGCAACCGCAGCATTGTCGGCCGTCACTTGAAGGCTTGCCATGATGGCGTCGGTTTCTATGGGTTCGGTTGATTCCAGTACGGCTCCGTCAGGTGCTGATTTGGCGGTGGCCGATCCGTTTGAAATTGTTACCAGGCGGTCGCCGATAAGACCTTCGGACCCGATCATCGCATTCGAATCAGTCTTGATAAATGGCTGAACTTCCTTTCGGATCACCATGACAACCTGCACCACGGTATCGTTGACAATGTGAACCCGGTCGACCGTACCCACGTTGATTCCGGAAAACCTAACCGCATTGCCTACCTGAAGGCCACTGACATTGTTGAACCTGGATTTTAGCGTGTACACCGGGTCAAAAAGGTTTTTCTGGCTTCCGATGATAAAAATAGCCAGGACAAAAAGGAACAGGGCAATGCCCACAAAAAGGCCAAGGCGTACTTTGAATTTAGGCGAACGTGTATTCATGGTTTAGTGTTTTGTGTTAAAAAAAGCGCTGACAAATTCGTCGTTGTCGTTTTCAAATTCCTCCAGGGAACCTTCTTTGTAAACTTCACCGTCCTTGAGCATGACAAAGCGGTCGGCCACGGTTCGGGCGCATTCAATGTCGTGTGTGATGACGATGGAGGCTGATTTGAACTTGCGCTGTATGTCGTTGATCAGCTTGCTTATTTCATGGGATGTGATGGGATCCAGGCCGGTTGTCGGCTCGTCATACAGGATAATTTCCGGATCGACAATGATGGTACGCGCCAAACTCACGCGCTTTCGCATCCCGCCTGAAAGTTCCGACGGCATTTTGTCGATTGATTCCGGAAGGCCTACATTTTCGAGTGCTTCCATCACTTTTTGGTCAATCTCACTTTTGGTCATCCCCTTTTTAAGCCTTTTGAGCATAAACGCAAGGTTTTCGCGCACCGTCATCGAATCGTACAGCGCGCCGCTCTGAAACAAGAAACCTATCCGCTTGCGCAAATCTGCAAGTTCGTCGCCTTTCTTTTGCGTGATGTCTTCACCAAAAACCCCGATGCTGCCGCTGTCGGGATCAAGCAATCGCACAATGCATTTGATCAACACGGATTTTCCCGTTCCTGATTTTCCGAGCACCACAAGGTTCTCCTTTGCCCGTAGCGAAAGATTTACGTTGCGAAGCACGTGTTGGTCGCCAAAGCTCTTGGCCAATCCCTTGATATCGATGACAGTTTCCGTTTTCATTTGTTGATCAGGTCAGTTATTTGTACGGCAATCAAATCAACCACGATAACCAGCAACGACGCCAGTACCACCGCCGAATTGGCTGCAATCCCAACGCTCTCGGTGCCGCGACCTGCGTTGTATCCCTTGTAGCAACCCACCAAGCTGATGACCAATCCAAAAAAGAAGGTTTTGATCACGGCCGGGAAAAGGTCGATAAATTCAAGGCTGGCAAAGGCACGGTTCATAAACAGCACAAAATTCATATCGCCTTTTAGGTTCGCGCCCGCCCAACTGCCCAATAAACCAAGGGCATCGGCATAAAGCGTCAACATTGGAATCATAAACATGGCAGCCACAACCCTTGGGACCACCAGGAATTTTATGGGATTGATGGACGATACTTCCAGAGCGTCAATTTGTTCGGTAACGCGCATCGAGCCCAGTTCGGCTCCCATGCTCGACCCGATTTTTCCGGCGCAGATAAGTGCCGTGATCACGGGGCCCATTTCCCGAACGATAGAAACGGCCACCATTCCGGGAAGCATGCTCTCTGCGCCAAAATCAACGAGCACGGGCCTTGATTGTATGGTCAGGACCAGGCCGATGATTATACCTGTAATCGAAATCAGCGCCAGTGATTTATTGCCAATCTGAAAGCACTGTTTTAAAAACTCCCGGAATTCAAATCCTCCGGAAAACGTATACCGGAAAACACGTCCGACAAACAATGTGGCATCGGCCAGATTTACCAGAAAATCCCGGATTTTATCGTTGAGGCCTGGCTTTTCGATGGTTTGGTCAGTTTTCATCTTTATCCGGATTAGTTTCAGGTTGGGTGTGGGTCGTGGTGTAACGGATCATTTCAGCAGGTGTGTCGTTCCCGTAATATGGAAGTTTGATCTTGCGCCATTCAAAGGTTTTGGGTAAGTCGTCGCCCATAAGGTAGCCCCAGGCCGTGAGCTCAGGAATACGGTCAAAAACCACCTTGGTGATGGCAATGTAGGGGATGGCCAAAAACATTCCGGCCACACCGCCAAGCGCTCCGCCTATGATGATGCCTGTGATGGATACCATGGCATTGATTTCAACTTTTGAACTGACAATCATCGGAACCAAAAGATTGTTGTCGATAAACTGGACCACTATGTTGACGATGGTAATCCAAAGGATGAGGTCGACATCGGCCGATCCCGTAAGTGTAGCGGCCATACTGAGCACCGCCGCCGACAAAATCCCTACGTAGGGAATCAGGTTGAGTAGTCCGGTGATGACGCCCAGGAGAATGGCGTAATCCAGCCCAATGATCATATAGCCCGTGGTGGTAAGCACTGATACGG
>CAZIBV010000015.1:22986-26436 GCA_964537345.1 uncultured Flavobacterium sp.
ATGGCGTAATCCAGCCCAATGATCATATAGCCCGTGGTGGTAAGCACTGATACGGTAAGCATTTGGATCATCAATCCGCTGATGTAACTCCTGATGGAAACCCGCACCTGATGGAGCACATCGCGCAAAACACCGTGGTGCATCGGTTTAAAGACTTTGCACAAAAATTTCTTGAAATGGTTTTTATACAGGATAAAGAGGAAGACGTAAATCGGCACCAGCACAAAATTCATCAGTGCATCGGTAATCGATAAAATGGTACTGCCCACCAGCGAGCTTCCGTCACCCGAGGTTGCTTGCTCCAACAATTGATCCTGTTCGGTTTTGTTGAGATCGACGGTTCGCCAGATATAGTTTTGCAGATGGGTGATATGCATATTGACGTTGCTCTTGATTTTTTGCCAATCGCTCACCATGTCGCTCACTTGCCAGGAAATAAAAAAGATGATGCCCGCCAGCACCAAAATGGCCAAAAGCACCGACAGCAGTATTGATACCACCCGCGGGATCCGCATCCGCCGGTTCATGAATCCCGCAATCGGATCCAGTAAAATGGCAAACAAGAGCGCGAACATAGGAGGCATCAAAACGCCTTGCCCCAGCCACAGTACCCCAAAAAGGATGACCAGGCTGAGGAGCACGAATGCAAATTTGGCGTAAAACGGTTGCTGGGTAATTTTTGTCATGTCCTTTGCTTTGCTCGCAGGGGTGCGATAACTTTAAACAAAGGTGCTCCAATCCAAAAAAACGCGTCTTACACGTAAAAAATAAAAAGTTGCAGGATTTGCATTAACAAAAAAATGCGTCAGTCCATAAACTCACGGCTGTCGGTTTCGGGACGTTTCACGACGGTAACGCCCTTTTGCAACAAGAGGTTGTTGGGGTAGGAGATGATTTCGCCGTCGGTTGTCCGTAAGAGTGTATGAAAGGAGCGGATGTCCTCAATTTCAGCCTCGATGGGAAAATCCTTGTCGTGGATGCGGATGACATCGCCAATCTTAAACGGAAAGGAAAACAATAAGATAATTCCCGATGTAACGTTGCTCAAAATGGACCACTGAGCAAAAAGCGCCACGCCTATCACCGTAACCACCGCCGACAAGGTTGTAAACAGATTCTTGGGTTCGACGCCCCAGATTACAAAAATCCCAATGGCCGTAAGTGCCGAATAAAACACGCTGAAATACTTGATGGCCAGGTTCATCCGGTTCTCGGCCAATCCGATATTGCGCGCATACCGCTTGATAAACAGTACCGTGACATACCGGATCAGCACGATAAACAGAATCAGGATTCCGGTGGCGATGATTTCAGCAAAGTATCGTTGAAAGTAAGTCATAGGTTGTTGAGGTAATCAAAAAATTTGGCCATCGGCAATCCCATGACATTGGTGTACGAGCCTTCAATACGGGACACTGCCACGTATCCTATCCATTCCTGAACGCCGTAAGCGCCGGCCTTGTCAAACGGTTGATAGGCTTCAATATAGTAGTGGATGGCCTCGTCGGGCAATTGCTTAAAGGTCACTTTGGTCGTATCGTTGATGATATCGCTCCCGTGTTTGGTCCTGAAACAAACCGACGTCACCACCTCGTGCGTGCTTCCCGACAATGATTTAAGGATGTCAAAGGCATCGGCGGCGTCCCTAGGCTTGCCCACGGCCTGATCCCGGTGCCACACCAGGGTATCGCTTGTAATCAAAAGTTCATTTGGTGCAAGGGTTTCAAAAGCATTGGCTTTTAACTGCGCCAGGTAATCGGTGATTTGGGTGTGCTTGAGATGCGGCGGAAAAACCTCGTCAACCTCGCGCAATCGGATTTCAAAATCCAGTCCCAGATCGCGGAAAAACTGCTGGCGGCGCGGCGAGCCCGATGCCAAAACGATGTGATAACGGCCAAGTTTGTCCTTAAGCATATTTGATGTTTAGCGTCACCACTAAAATAGACAACACGCCAAAGAAAATGATGAGTTTTAACACTTGCTGTAAATGGCGGAAATCCTTTTTTTGACGCGCCGTCCAGATTTTGACCAGGAAATAAATGAGTGGGGCTACAACAAAAATCAAAGCGTACAAAGTGGCGATGTAAAGTTCGTTGTCCATGTAATTTGTTTTGATGTAGTACAACAATCCGGCAACGGGCAATATCGTAAAAAAGAAGACCAGCCGTGCCGTACGGTCGACGCCAAGCGCTATAGGAAGGGTGTTCATCCCTTGATTGTAATCGCCGTTGACATCTTCCAAATCTTTGATGATTTCGCGGATCAAGTTGATGACACAGGCAAAAACGGCGTAATCCAACAGTACGGAAAAGTAGAGTTGCATGGCCGATTGGTTTTGCTCGTTAACCATCGGGAGCAAATCGAATATCCCGACGATCACCACGCTCAGTCCCAATAACAAAGCCACCAGAATGTTGCCTACCAGCAAGGTCTGCTTAAAATTTGTGGCGTACAGGTACAGCGTGGCCGATACGGTAACGAACAGCAGCGCAAAACCCGGACGCCCGATCAGGTTGGCCAGATAAAATCCAATCCCGACACCAATTACGTTAAAAGCCACGTAGGCATTGTAAGCCATTCCCTCAGATACTTTTCCCGTCACCAGCGCGCGGTTGGGCTGGTTGTCGGCATCGGTTTCGCGGTCGTGTATATCGTTGATGAGGTAACCCCCCGCTGCCAGGCAAACGGTTGAAAGCACCAGCAGCACATATTGAAAATCAGTCAACGCCAGCGGGATTCCCTGTAAATCCATAAAGCCGTAGCGCATCAGCAATTGCATGAGCGCAATCAGCAATAGATTCTGAATCCGTATAAGTTTTAAAAAATGCATATCAGTCACATTTGGCGTTAAAAGAATCCATCCATTTTCCCTGAACCTTGAGCACTTGTTCAATCACGTCGCGGGCAGCGCCATGTCCGCCATTGCGGTGTGAAACATAGGTGCAGATAGCCTTGATTTCAGGAGCGGCATCCTGCGGACAGGCGGCGAGTCCAGCCAGTTGCATGGCAGGAAAATCCGGAATATCGTCGCCCATATACAAAACCGACGACGCCTCCAGGTTGTATCGGTCGAGCAAACTTTTCAAGGCGGCCAATTTGTCCGGCACGCCCAATTCGATATCGGTGACCCCCAGACTTTCAAGCCTGACGCGAACGCCTTCATTGGTTCCGCCCGATATAACCGCCACGCGATAACCTTTTTGTACGGCTTCCTTTATCGCATATCCATCGCGGATGTTCATCGTGCGCAATACTTCGCCCGACGTGGTGATGAGCACTGAACTGTCGGTGAGCACGCCGTCGACGTCCAGGACAAACGCGCGTATGCCGTTCATGATTTCTTTATAGCTTTTGCTCATGCTGAATAGATTGCGTAATGATTTGGTATAAAATCGCGTACGGACTGTCTTTTAGGTATTCCAGATGCGCGTCAACCGTTCCCTGATCGCG
>CAZIBV010000015.1:26536-30952 GCA_964537345.1 uncultured Flavobacterium sp.
CCACTGCGGTTGTTGCCGTGAATTTCGTCAATGCTTTTGGTGCCCGATGTATGGACAACCAATCGGTTGGCAAAAGGTAGGGAAGCACTCAGGCCTGCAATCGCATCATCCAATACGCTGATGATATAAACATCGGCCATGGGAAGCTCGTTAAGCGATGAGGTGATTTTATCGGCCGGCAACAGATGTGACAACTCCTGCGGATGCCTCGCCCAAACCTTGAGGAGATCAACTCCACTGGCCGATCCAAACGCTCGGATAAAGTGTTGCGCAACATTGCCCGATCCCAGTATGACTACCCGTATCATGGCGCAAAAGTAGGCAAATTTTAAGGATTGGCCTGCTAGCGCTTGAGTGAAAAGTGTCCGCGGATTTCCTGAATTCCCGGAGCTGTCATGGCAAACCAGTAATCGTCGGCGGGAAGTTGGCGTCCGGCAAGGGTTCCGTTCCAGGATTTGTCACCCGTAATCTCATTCACCAGTTTGCCGTAGCGGTCAAAAATCCTGATGATGGTGCCTTGTGGCGCATCAGCCAGGAACCAGGTGTCGTTGTATCCATCGCCGTTTGGCGTAAAGAATTTTGGAAAGTCAAACTCCGTCGTTTGAACACAATCTGAAAGGACAATGAGTTCAAACTGCGCAACCTCATAACATCCGGAAAGTGGATTCTCGATCCGTACGTAAATCGTCTGCGAATCACCAGTATGATAGCTTGTGCCGATGGCGTCTGTGGCCGTGTGCGCGTTGTCCAGGTTGGTATAATAGGAAACCTCGTAAGGACGCCCACCCAGAATTTCCTCGGTAGTCAGCGTAAAATCAAACACAGCAGTGCCATCCTGAGCACATTCGCTGTAATCCTGCGGCTCATTGAATTCAGGCAGTTCGTAGACTGAAATTGTAAACCCGGTAACATCATAACATCCTGTTAGCATGTTTGATACCCGTCCAAAAAGCCCGGTATTTCCAACGGCCAACTGGATGGCAGCCGGAAGTGCGTTCAAATCGGCATGGGCGTCGGCCAATGAAATGTAGTAGCTGGTTCGCATCAGTGCCGGGTCTTGCGAGCCCAGGAGGACATCGTCGTATTTTGAAAGTTCATGCAGTTCGCTTCCGGCAACGCAAACGGCCTGATCAGGTACCTGGTTTGCCACCGGAGCCGATGCAATCGTCAACCCTTTGCTGCGTCCCAACGAAAAAAGCGAGTTGCCCGCGGTAACGGTAACCGTGTAATTTCCGGGTTGGGTATAGATGTGGGTCGGGTTTAGTTCGGCTGATGTAGTTCCGTCGCCGAAATCCCAAAATGCAGTCTGGATGTCAAATCCGGAGTAAAGGGAAAATTGCGTGGCGCTGCCAAAACAGGTGTCCACAATCCCGATACGCGTGTTAAAAAGTGACTGATTGAACGCCGGAAGCCCCATCATGCAAATCCGTCCGCCGAGTGAAACCGCATTGAGTTGCACGCTGCACCCGCCGCCCGTATTGTCAGGGTTGTCAATAATGCTGAGCGCACTGGTTTCGGGCATGGCCACGTAGATTTTTCCGTCCGGACCCATCTGCAAAGCGCCCACTACGGTTGGCGGCGTTACCAGGGTTTCCTGTGTCGGTTCAATCTGGGCAGCGCTCAAATCATAGCGCAAAATCTTTTTAGGGTAAACAGAACTCAGGTACAACCAGTTTCCGCTGGGCGAAAATTCAACTCCATAAGGCTCAAATCCGCCCGAAGTAATCATACGCGGGTTTGAAACGGCGCCGGTTGCAGCATCAAAATCAAACAGCTGCGCCTTGTTCATATAGGTATGGCACACGGCCAGCTTGGTTCCGTCGGGCGATACCTTCATGTAGCCGATGGCATTGGCGTGATCAGTATCTTCAACAACGTTAATCCCGGTAAAACTGGTGGTTGGGTTAGGGGAGATGCCTTGGTTGGTAAGCCGATGCGCCAAAAAACCATTGCTGCCCAAAAGGTGTGTGATAATCCAATAGTCAACGCCATTCTGGTGATGGACAACGGTAATTTTCTCGCAGGTCGAAGCCGACAGCAGCGCGTTTTTCTCGACAACTGCGCCTTGTCCGCCGGCTGCCGTCATATCGACAATCGAATAGCGCAAGCCGCCGTTGGTCTCAAATGAATTCGTTGTAAAAATGTAATAAGTCGATGCCGATCCCGGTTTGGGAATTACAACTGCAGCCTGCGAGCTCGATGGATCTCCAAAAAGTCCGGAGCCGTTTTGCATCAGCATATGGTTGGCATTCCACACTTTGACGCCGTTGGTATAAAACAGCAGGTTCCCTTGGGCATCAGATATGCCAGAGGATCCTTCAAGGGTGTTGAGTTGTCCGTTGGTTACGGCTACCGGTGTGCCTGAATTAAAGTTCAGTCCGGCCTTATTGCCAAAGTACCAAATGTTGCCCTCGCCCTGTGCTAAGACGGGCGCAAGCCTGATGAGAAGAAAAAGCAGGAGGCACTGCTTGAGATTGGGGTAGTTTTTGTTCAATTGGCTGTAGGTTAGGTCCAACGTCAAAATCACGGCTAAAGTAGATAACACCCAAAGGGCCACCGCATTTAATCGATAAGCAGCCAATATTTCAGATAAAATGCGGTTTTGTTAAAGTTTCACCGGGCATCAGGTTTCCTAATTTGTCATGTTAAACTGTTGGCGGGTTGCGTTTAGACTGGGCGTACGCTTGTGATTAAACAAATCATAAACGGGCTTTTTAACTAGATTTTAACCCCGTCTTAATGCGTAATTTTCGCTACTTTTGCCTGACTTAATCAAAAACTCATGCGCAAGCTGCTTGCCTTTTTTTTCTCCACCCGCTTAATGGCTTTTTTGTTTATTTCTTTTGCCACCGCCATGGCTATCGGGACTTTTATTGAAAACGATTATAACACCGATACAGCGCGTATCCTTGTTTACAACGCCTGGTGGTTTGAGCTGATCATGCTGTTGTTTTTGATTAACTTTTTGGGCAATATTCCCCGCTATCAATTGTATAAAAAGGAAAAATGGGCCACACTGATTCTCCACCTTTCCTTTATCTTGATTCTGGTGGGCGCATTTATTACGCGGTACATCAGTTTTGAGGGCGTCATGCCCATTCGCGAAGGCGAGGCCGAGAGCCGCTTTTATTCTGACAGGGTATTTTTGACGGCATGGGTTGACGGCGACCACAACGGAGAACTCAAGCGCCGTACATTCGAGAGGCCGCTGATCCTGTCACCCGTTACGGATAATTCCTTTACACTCAAGGGCAAGTTCAGCGATACGCCTTTCCGGATTGAGTATGTCAAATATGTGATGAACGCCCAGGAATCGATCAAACCATCGGCAACGGGAAAACTGTATTTCAAGCTGGTTGAATCAGGCGAGGGACAACGCCATGAGCATTATCTGGAAGAAGGCACCGTGGCCAACATCCACAACGTGCTTTTTGCTTTCAACAAACCCACACCGGGTGCGATCAACATCAACACTGAAGGCGACGGCTATACCATCAGCACACCATTTGAAGGACAATATATGCGCATGGCCGACCAACAACAGGGCGCGGTAGCCAAGGATGTCGTTCAGCCGCTGATGCTGCGGTCGCTTTACACTTTGAGCGGGGCGCAATTTGTCTTCCCGGAGCCGGCCGTTAAAGGCGTCAAGGGTTACGTTTCAAACAATGATTTCAAGGACAAGGAAACCGACGATCTTTTGGTAGTCCGTGTTGTTACCGACGCCGGATCAAAAGAAGTGTTCCTGAAAGGTTCAAAAGGGATGGTGTCAGAACCGCAGGCCGTAAAACTGGGCAACCTTGATTTTACGTTGTTTTTTGGCAGCAAGGTGCACGAGCTTCCGTTTAGCCTGCGTCTGGATGATTTTATCGCCACCAAGTATCCCGGGACTGAAAAGAGCTACGCATCATACGAAAGCCGCGTCACCGTTATGGAAAACGGCAAACAGACACCCGAGCGCATTTACATGAATAACATTCTGGACCATCGCGGGTACAGGTTTTTCCAGTCATCGTTCCATCCGGACGAAAAAGGAACCGTACTGTCGGTTAACCACGACTTTTGGGGAACGAATATCACCTATCTTGGCTATTACTTTTTGTACTTCGGGCTGATGGCCATCATGTTTACCAAACACTCCCGCTTTGGTGATCTTAAGCGCAAGCTGGAAGCCGTGAAAAAGAAAAAGGCCAAGATGCTGGCTGCGCTGTTGCTGCTGTTCTCGATTCCGTCGATGGCGCAAACCGGTCACGAAGGTCACAATCACGCCAACGGCCAACACGCCAAGCATCAACACGTAGTGCCGCTGGCCCGGATTGATTCGTTTATCCAAAAGACCGCCATTGCACCGCATCACGCCGAACGCTTTGGCCGACTGGTCATCCAGGATCAGGGCGGGCGGATGAAGCCTGTCAACAC
>CAZIBV010000015.1:31052-41271 GCA_964537345.1 uncultured Flavobacterium sp.
GCCGTTCCCAATCAGTTCCAGAAAGATTTTATCGAGGTCGACAAACGCGTCAACCTGCTTAACTCGGCGTTGTCGGGCAGCATTTTGCGCATTTTCCCGATTCCCGGCGACGCCAACAACAAATGGGTTTCCTACATGGAGCTGCATCAGGCCAACCTCAAGGGAATGGATTCGGTGTTTACCCGTCAGATTTTGCCCGTCTACATGATGGCGCTACAGGGCGCGGTCCAGAAAAACGATTACAAGGAAGCCGACTTCTACCTGGACGGCATCACCAAATACCAAAAGAAACACGGTGCGGCCGTCATGCCATCGGCGGATAAGATCGACTCTGAAATCATGTACAACAAGTACGATATTTTCCGCAACTTGTACTACATGTACATGATGGCAGGTGTGCTGATGCTGATGCTGACCATCGTCCAGATTTTCTATCCCGGCAGGGTGCTGGCCTTTGCAATCAACGCTTTCCACGTTGTAATCGGGCTATTCTTTGCATTGCACACCCTTGGTCTCATTGCGCGATGGTACATTTCCGGACACGCGCCCTGGAGCGATGCCTATGAGTCTATGATTTACGTGGCGTGGGCCACCATGTTCTTTACGTTGGCCTTTGACCGAAAATCAAAACTCACCATCGCCTCCGGAACCTTTGTAACGGCCATGATCCTGATGATTGCGCACTGGAACTGGATGGATCCGGCCATTGCCAACCTGCAGCCCGTACTCAATTCCTATTGGCTGATGATTCACGTGGCGGTTATTGTGGCCAGCTACGGGCCTTTCACGCTGGGAATGGTGCTTGGATTTGTGTCGCTGTTGCTGATGATTTTCAAAACGCGAAAAAATGCGGCCAAAATGGATTTGCACATCAAGGAAATCAGTTACATCAATGAGATGGCGCTGACTATCGGACTGGTGATGCTGACCATCGGAAACTTTTTGGGCGGACAGTGGGCTAACGAAAGCTGGGGACGCTACTGGGGTTGGGATCCAAAGGAAACCTGGGCACTGGTCTCGATTATGGTTTACGCGTTTGTCATTCACGCGCGATTTGTGCCGATGCTTCGCGGAAAGTGGATTTTCAGCCTGATGAGTGTCGTGGCGTTTTATTCGATACTGATGACCTATTTTGGCGTAAACTTTTACCTTTCCGGCCTTCACTCATACGCAAGCGGCGACAAAGTTGTGACGCCGTCCTTTGTGTACTGGTCGCTCGCAGTAGTCATATTCGTTGCGGCGCTGGCTTTTTGGCGAAACCGCATGGTCGAGAAGTCAAAGGAGGTTTGATGCCATCCTGATATTGTCAAATGTGATATTTTGTATATTGCCATAAAATGAAAACGATGAAGAACTTTTTGCCGATCACCCTTTTAGCCGTATTGGTTTGCAGTGCGGCACATGCACAACTCCGAAACGCCAAAGATCCCGTGAAAGAAGAAGCCCCAAGCATCCATTCATTTGTCGTGAAAGACATCGATGGAAACGATTTTTATTTTTCCCGTCTGGAAGGTAAGAAAGTGATTGTAGTAAACACCGCGTCAAAATGCGGATTGACCCCTCAGTACGCCGAACTCCAGAAATTGTATTCGCAGTATAGAAGCAAGGGATTGGTCATTGTAGGCTTTCCGTCAAATGATTTTGCCAATCAGGAACCGGAAGACAACAAATCCATCTCACAATTCTGCAGGAAGAATTACGGCGTCGAATTCCCGATGATGGAAAAAATCAGCGTTGACGGCAGCAAAATCCATCCGCTGTACGACTTCCTGACCCGTAAAGCACGCAATGGAAAAATCGATGCGCCGGTTAAATGGAACTTCCAGAAATTCCTGATCAATGAAAAGGGCGAGGTAGTCAAATCATTGGCGCCAACTGACAGTGTCTTCTCGGACGAAGTCCTTAAATGGCTCGAAAGCTAAAGGATTTTCTGCATAAAGACCAAGTCCAGCCAGCGGTCAAATTTAAAAGCGACTTCCCGTATCAAGCCTGTGCGCTCAAACCCGTATTTTTCGTGAAATCTGATGCTGTCAGTATTGGCGGCGTCGATTCCGCCCACAAGGGTATGAATGCCTGATTTTTTGGCGTGGTCGATTAGCGCAACCAACAATTTTCCGCCAATTCCCCGACCTGAAAATCCGTCGGCGACATAAACCGAATGTTCGGCTGTGGTGCGATAGGCCTGTCGCTCCCTGAACATTCCGTAGCTTCCGTAACCCACAACGCGGCTGTCAACCTCGGCCACAAAAACCGGGAATCCTGATTTTATTCGCCCTTCAAACCAGGTTTGCTGAAACGCCAAAGTCCGCGCATCGTAATCGTAAATCGCCGTCGAGTGGAGGATGGCGTGGTTGGTAATATCCAGAATTGGAACAATGTCGGTGGCAACGGCCGGGCGAATGAGGATGCTCATGGGTTTCGGTTGATTATTTCGTCGGCTTCGGGCGATGGGAATCCCAGTTTTTGCGACATTTCCCTGGCTTTGCCGGCTGCCTGAAGGGCGAGTTCGCGGTTGCCCAGAACGTGTTGCAGCCTGGCGAGCAAAACGTATCCGTCAATCGCGGGCTTGATGTCTAACGATCGGTTGACCAAATCAGTCGCCATCAGCCTGGCCGGTTGTGCTGGAGCGTTTTTAAAAAGCGTTTGGGCGGCGTCCTTGAGTTTTTCGGCATCGTCCCACAAATAATTTCGCGCGTTTTCCCGCAGCGCCAGTCGGTAACGTTCCCAGGATTTGGTTTGTTCCCACATGCGCAAATCAAACGAAAATGCCGTCGAATCAGCAGCGCGATGTACAACTTTTCGCGCCGTTTCCCGGTCTTTTAAATATCTGATGCTGTCTTTGGCTTCAACCGACGGGCGCAAAAGTTCCTGAACCAGGTTGACGAGTTTCCGTTCAACGCGCTTGGGTGAGGAAACCGCTTCAAATTCTTTTTGGTGGTTAATTACAAACTGTATTTCGCGCGAGTTGACATCGTGAATCGCATTGGCCAGAATTCGCCAGTTTTGGGCCGAAACCATCTGACTGTCAGGGATGTTTTTAAAGTATTGGTGGGCTACCGCCGATGCGTCCTGTCGCGCCTTTCGCAAAGCCAGTATCAATTGATGGCATTTGTCGGCGTTTTGGGTGTCCGCCAAAAATTGATCGCGCAAAAACGGAATCTGACGCTCGGGATTAAGTGCGTTGGTCAGTTCGCGGATAAAATCGGGAGTTTTTACCTCACCCGTAAACCCGTACAACAATTCGCCATTTACGTCCAGTACCAAAAACGCTGGAAACACCTGCTGCCGATAGCGTTGCATGATTTTCTTTCCCTGCGCCGTTTCGCCGTCAAGTGCAGATGCTACAAATTTATCAACCTGGATTTTTACCTGGGCATCAGCCAAAACTTGATCGCGCATCACATGGCAATGCGGACACCAAGAGGCATACATAAAAAAAAGTACCGGCTTGTTCTGCGCTTTCGACTGCTTTAACGCATGCTCTAAATCCAACGATTCAAATCCGCTGGGAATCTGAGCGTTGAGGTTTATAAAAAACAGGGTAAAAAGCAAGATTATAAACGATCGCCACATAATAAACAGGTAGTTCGTCGGGAATTTTGCCCGTTTTGTCAAATATAGCAAAGTTTAGGGCCAAAGGGTAGAGCAGATAAGCCGCGAGATGTTAAATTTGCATAAAACCCTGCCGATGGCCTACCCAAAAATTCCGTTAGCCCAAAGCATCATCCAGATCTTTCTGGCCAAGGGCATTACTGATATTGTTATCTCGCCCGGATCGCGAAATGCGCCGCTGACCATAGGTTTTGCCGGTCATCCAAAATTTAAGTGTTACAGCATTGCCGATGAGCGTTGTGCGGCTTTTTTTGCCATGGGAATTGCCCAGCAAACAGGCCGTCCCGTGGCGGTTTTGTGTACATCGGGATCAGCCGTGCTCAACTTTTATCCGGCAGTGGCCGAGGCTTTTTATAGCCAAATCCCGCTGGTAGTGGTATCGGCCGATCGTCCGCCCGAAAAAATCGACATTGGCGACGGGCAAACCATCCGCCAGGAAAACGTCTTTTTAAACCATTCGCTGTACAACGCCAACCTGACACCGTTAGCTTCGGCGTCCAACGATTTGGAAATCAACACGGCGCTCAATATGGCGCATACCCGCCGCGGACCGGTTCACATCAACGTCCCGTTTGAAGAACCGTTGTATGAGACCGTCAAAAAGTTCACCGTCGACGTTACGCTGACGCCTTATGCCAGAATAAACCGATCGCTGTCGGTTGATGAAATAAAGGCCTCGACCAATATCTGGAATGCCGCCACGCGAAAGTTGGTGCTGATAGGATCGCTGGAGCCGGAAAGCATCGATCCGGAAATGCTGGAAAAACTGGCCGCCGACGAGTCGATTGTCGTCATGACCGAATCAACGTCAAATGTTTACCACCCGTCGTTTATTGCGCAGATTGACCGCGTCATCACGCCATTCTCGGTAGATGATTACCTCAGGATGCAGCCGGAAATCCTGCTCACCGTGGGCGGAATGATCGTATCCAAACGCATCAAGACGTTTTTGCGCAGGTTCAGGCCTGAACACCATTGGCATGTCGACCCGCTGCGGGCGTACAACACTTATGGCGCGCTGACGCATCACTTTGAAGTGCAGGCCAACGACTTCTTTGAACAATTTCTGCCTTTTACCCTTCCGGTTTCGAGTGACTATTCGCGCGAGACGCAATCCATCATCGCCGCAAGGCAGCAAAAACACGATGCGTTTATGGCCAATGTGCCGTATAGCGATCTCAAGGTTTTTTCAAGGCTGATTCCGCATTTGTCCGGATTTGACGTCCAGGTGAGCAACAGCGCAGCCATCCGTTATATGCAGCTATTTGACCTTCCCGCCGGACTGAATGTATTTTGCAACCGGGGCACCAGCGGTATCGACGGATCGACCTCTACGGCCATCGGAGCCGCGGTTGGAAGCGGTCGCCCGACGGTTTTGATTACCGGCGACATCGGTTTCTTTTACGACTCAAACGCACTTTGGAACCATTACATTCCCAAGGATTTCAAGATTGTGCTGATCAACAACGGCGGCGGTGGAATTTTCCGGATCTTGCCCGGCCACAAGGAAACGCCCTTGTTCCACACTTATTTTGACACCGAACACCATCTCAACGCAAGCCACCTGGCAGCCATGTACGGGTTTGACTACCAAAGCGCATCCGATGACAAGCAAGTGGTGCAAAAGTTGGGTAAATTCTTTTCCGGTAAAGGCCGCGCCATCCTTGAAATTTTTACGCCAACGCGACTTAACGACCAGGTTTTGGACGATTATTTCAAGTTCCTGTCCGACGGTAAAAAATAGTTTC
This sequence comes from uncultured Flavobacterium sp., assembly GCA_964537345.1. Lineage (GTDB taxonomy): Bacteria > Bacteroidota > Bacteroidia > Flavobacteriales > Flavobacteriaceae > Flavobacterium. Next base: position 36,413 of record CAZIBV010000015.1, read on the forward strand.
GGCATACGGGGCGTATCGATTACTTTTGTAGTATGATCAAGATTGGAGTTGACAACACCCTGACCGTTTTGCGCGATACCAAAGTGGGCCTTTTTTTAGGTGACGACGAGGGAAATGAAGTGCTTTTGCCCAACAAATACGTTCCGCGCGGTGCCGCAGTTGGGAGTGAACTCACCGTTTTTGTATACCTGGACCACGAAGAACGTCCGGTGGCCACAACACTCGAGCCCAAAATTTACCTCGATGAGTTTGCGCTGCTAAAAGTCAATTACATCAACCAGTACGGAGCTTTTTTGGACTGGGGCCTGGAAAAAGACCTTTTTGTCCCGTACCGCGAACAGGCGCGCCCGATGGAAAAGGGTAAAAAGTATCTGGTTCACATGTATCTGGACGAGCAGACCAACCGCCTGGTGGCTTCGAGTAAAATCAGTCGTTTTTTGAGTAATGACGATCTCAAGGTTCAGGAAGGCGATGAAGTTGATTTGATCGTGTCGCACATTACCGACGCCGGCATCAACGTGATCATCAACGAACGTTACAAAGGATTGGTTTATGTCAACGAGGTTTTTGACGATTCGCTCCGCACCGGACAGCGCACCATCGGCTACATCAAAACCATCCGCCCCGACAAAAAAATCGACGTCACACTGCAAAAGCCCGGCTATGAAAGCATTGAGCCAAACGCCGAATTCATTTTGGAAGAACTCAGGCTCAACAAGGGATTTTTGCGCCTTCACGACCATTCACACCCCGAGGACATCAAGACCGTACTCAAAATGAGCAAGAAAACCTTCAAGAAGGCCATCGGGTTGCTTTACAAACAAAAACTGATTGACATCAGGCCCGACGGAATCTATCTGTTGGACCAAAATCCTTCATAAATCAAATTTTCAAGCACATGATCGAGTGGAAAACCGCCCGCGAATTTGAAGACATCACCTATAAAAAATGCAACGGCGTAGCCCGTATTGCGTTTAACCGGCCCGAGGTGCGCAACGCCTTTAGGCCCAAAACCACCAGCGAACTTTACCAGGCGTTTTACGATGCGCAGGAAGACACCTCGATTGGCGTGGTGCTTTTGTCGGCCGAGGGACCATCGCCCAAGGATGGCGTATGGTCATTTTGCAGCGGCGGCGACCAGCGTGCACGTGGACATCAAGGCTATGTGGGCGACGATGGCATGCACAGATTGAACATCCTGGAAGTCCAGCGCCTGATCAGATTTATGCCCAAGGCGGTGATTGCCGTTGTTCCGGGCTGGGCGGTTGGCGGCGGACACAGCCTTCACGTGGTGTGCGACCTGACGCTGGCCAGTGCCGAACACGCAATCTTTAAACAAACCGATGCCGACGTTACGAGTTTTGACGGCGGATACGGATCGGCTTATCTGGCCAAAATGGTCGGGCAGAAAAAGGCGCGCGAAATCTTTTTCCTGGGTCGCAATTACTCGGCGCAGGAAGCCGCCGATATGGGAATGGTAAACGCTGTCATCCCGCACGACAAACTCGAGGAAACCGCCTATGAATGGGCGCAGGAAATCCTGGGCAAGTCGCCAACGTCGATCAAAATGCTCAAATTTGCCATGAACCTGACAGACGATGGCATGGTAGGCCAGCAGGTTTTTGCCGGCGAAGCCACGCGGCTGGCGTACATGACTGACGAAGCCGTGGAAGGGCGCAATGCGTTTCTGGAAAAGCGCAAGCCGAATTTTGAAAAGAAGTGGATACCTTAGTCAATTGACAATTGATAATTGATAATTGACAATGGAGGATTTCTCTAACAATCCCATATCGTTTGACGACTTGCCGCGGTTTGAATCGGTTGAATTACATCCGGTACAGCCGTCGTACTGGAAAATTATCCGGTTTAACCTGGTAATACTGGTCGTGCTGTTGCTTTTGGCGCATGTCGTCGTGTATTTTACGGCTGATTTGATGTGGGTGATTATGGGATTGGCGATGTCGGCGGTTTTGGTAGCAGTACTTTTTATCGTGTACAAGCGCGGCCTCAAAAAGATGGGATACGCTTTCCGGGAACGCGACGTGATTTTCCGACACGGCGTCATCACCACCACGACAACCGTTATTCCGTATAACCGAATCCAGCACGTAGCCCTGCACGAAGGATGGCTTTCGCGCATGTTGGGGCTGGCCAAAATTCAGCTTTATACCGCCGGAACCGGAACGGGCGATATCAGCATTCCCGGACTTGAGGCCAGCACGGCTGCGAGTCTTAAACAACTTTTGATGGGTAAAATCCAGCAGGAATTGTGAAAGAGGTAAACTTTAGCCAGCCGCAGCGGCAATCCGTATCCGGAATTGTCATTATGTTTTTGGACGCCGCACGGTCGGTTGTGTCTGCGTTATGGCCTTTGCTGCTGATTTTTGCCCTGAGATCCGGAAATTACGAAAAGATAATCCTGGTGGGTATTTTAGTAGCCATTGCAGCAGTCGCCTTGGTTTTGGGCTGGCTCCGGTACAGGAATTTTACGTTTTGGATTGACGAACAGAATGCCGAGTTTATCCTGTCGGAAGGCATCATCAACAAGACCCGTACGGTCATCTCCCTTGACAAAATCCAGCAAGTCAACATTTCACAAACGGTTATCCAAAAGTTGATTGGCGTTCACGCGCTGGTGATTGATACGGCCGGGAGTGGCGACAAGGAAGTCAAGATTAAGTCAGTTTCGCATCCGGTGGCCCTGGCGCTCAAGCAACGCCTTCTGGAAGTTACGCCCAAATCAGACACTGCCCTGACCGACGAAGACGCCGCCACGCCCATACTAAAAATCAGTCTGGCCAGTCTGGTTAAAACTGGGTTGACTTCAAATTACGTCAAGACCATAGGAATTTTGATGGCGTTTGCCGTGACGGTGGGCGACCAGTTGCGCACTGCGCTTACCTATGAGGAACTCGAGGAAAACGTCAACCGGTACCTGGATCCCCAACAGTTTGCGGTAAGCGCGGTGGCGGTTATGGTGGCGATCCTCCTGCTTTTTGTGCTGTTGTTCAACCTTGGCCGTACAGTAGTGCGGTATTTCAATTTTACAATTCTGGCGCAAAAAGGTTCGCTTTTGCTGAACTACGGACTGCTGTCGACGCGCAACACCATTATCAGGCCGGGACGCGTGCAGATTACGCAAACCAGCCACAACTATTTTCAGAAAAAACTGGGCGTATGCGAACTCAGGGTTATGCAGGCCGGCGTGCAGGTTGATGAGCACCATCGCGAAAAGGAAAACGGCCTGGACATTCCCGGTTGCAGCCCCGCCGAACGCGACCGAATCCTGAACCTGCTTTACGGAACCGTACCGCAACAAGGAGCCGAACTCAAACCGCATTTGCGCAAACTCATCATTTTAGTATTTGTCACAATTGTTTTACCTTTAGGAGTGTTTTTTGGCCTTTGGCTTTACGCCGATGTGTCAGCATTTGCGCCGGTAGCCGTGGTTTTGTCGGTCTTTTTGGCCTTGATTCACTATTTTAATTTCAGGAACTACCGCTTGTTTGCCGGGCCGCGGTTTATCATCCGGCAGGGTGGTGCCTGGGATGTTGCGCAAAAGATCATCGAAACGGGAAAAATCCAGTCGGTATCGGTTTCGCAAAGGCTATGGCATCGCAAGGCTGATATCGGAACCATTGTCCTGCATACGGCCGGCGGAGATATCAGGTTTAATTTTGCCAATTTTACACAAGTTAAGCAGTGGGCCAACTACTGGCTTTACCAGATGGAAAAGGAAAATACAAACTGGATGTGAGTGATTGACCGAACGACTCGGTGTATGTATTTCCGGTCAGAAATGGTCAACCGTTAATTGTTAATCGTTAATTAGAATGAAGCACTGGATTGAGGCCGCGCGCCCCCGCACACTTCCGCTATCGGTTTCGGGTATTTTGGTAGGTAGTTTTTACGCCATGTCCGAATCTATTTTCAACTGGAAAATCGTCCTGCTGGCACTGGCCACTACATTGCTCTTACAGATTCTCTCCAATTTTGCCAACGATTACGGCGACGGCATCAAAGGCACCGACAACGACAACCGCATCGGGCCAAAACGCGCTGTCCAGAGCGGCGCCATATCGCCCGAATCCATGAAACGCGCACTGTACATTACGTCATTTTTGACGGCGGTATCGGCACTGGCGCTCATCTACGTATCGTTTAAGGATACCAATTATATCTGGTCACTGTTTTATGTAACATTGGGGGCGCTGGCTGTAGCGTCGGCGATCCGTTATACTGTTGGGAACACCGCATACGGCTATCGGGGTTACGGTGACATTTTTGTCTTTGTTTTCTTTGGATGGGTGAGCACCATGGGCGTCAGTTTTATGATCCTTAAGGAAATTGACACCTTACTACTGCTTCCGGCTACCGCCATTGGACTGCTAAGCGTGGGCGTGCTTAACCTGAACAACATGCGCGACGAAGTGTCCGACAGGCTGGCCGGCAAAAACACGTTGGTAGTCAAGATAGGTGGGGAGCGCGCCAAGACGTATCACTATTTCCTGGTGATTTCGGCCATGGTACTGTTCTTTTTGTTTGGATTTTTGTTCGATTATTACAAAGATGTCAATCCGGGCGAGCTCAATGTCGACGTGTTTTTCTTTTTGATCATGTACATCCCGCTTATCCGCCATCTGGGCCGTGTACGACGCGCCAAAAATCCCGCCGACCTTGATCCCGAATTGCGCAAGCTGGCCGTTTCAACGTTTTTGATTTCCATTATCCTGTCCTTGTCGCTTATTTATTTTTTCTCTGACATTGTCGTCCAGATCATCAACGCAACCCGTAACCAACTATAAGATGAAAATTACCTATTACGGCCATGCATCGCTTGGCATCGAAATTCACGGAAA
>CAZIBV010000016.1:0-8669 GCA_964537345.1 uncultured Flavobacterium sp.
AAAATCGAGGAACTTAACGAGAACATCCGAACCAGTCTCCAAACCCTGCGCAGTTCCTTGCTTATCCGCAAGCGCGATCTGGAGTTCCAGAACCGCCAGAACGTAGGGCGCATTTCACAGGTTCCAAGCCAAAGCCGACAGTTCCGCGATGTGGCCCGTCAGCAGCAAATCAAGGAATCACTGTTTTTGTACCTGTTGCAAAAGCGCGAGGAAATTGCCATCTCTTTGGCTGTGACGCCGCCAAATGCCAAGGTGGTCGACTCGGCGCGTTCATCGGCAACGCCCATCTCGCCAAACCGCGGCATTATTTTCCTGGGCGCCTTTGTTGTTGGGCTGTTGTTGCCGGCCGGTGTGCTTTATGGCCGTGAAATGCTGGACACCAAAGTCAAGAACAGGCATGACATCGAACAGAAATTGTCGGTTCCGTTTTTGGGCGATATTCCAAAGTCGGAATCCAAGGATGAAATCATCAACACCAACAGCCGTTCGTCATCGGCCGAGGCCATCCGCATTGTCCGTACCAACCTGGAATTTTTGTTGACACAGGTTCCGGACGGCCAGGCCAAAAGCATTTTTGTCACCTCGACTTTGCCTAAAGAAGGTAAAACCTTTGTCGCGGTCAACCTGGCTACCACCATCGCCTTGTCGCAAAAAAAGGTATTGCTGGTTGGACTTGACATCCGAAACCCAAAAATTGATCGCTACGTCAAACTTCCAAGCAAGGGCTTGACAAACTATCTGTCGCAAAAAGACAACAATATCGATCAGTACATTGTGCCGATTGGAGGCCACGACAGCCTTTACGTTTTGCCATCGGGCGTGATTCCGCCAAACCCGGTCGAGCTGTTGATGAATCCGCGCATGGAAGAACTTTTTGCCGAACTTAAAACCAAGTTTGATTACATCATCGTCGACACCGCGCCGGTTAGTGTGGTTACCGATACGCTTTTGATTGCCCGCAACGCCGATGCCTTTATCTATGTGATGCGTGCCAATTATCTCGACAAGCGCCTGCTTAAAATAGCCGATTCATTTTACCGGGAAAAGAAACTGCCCAACATGTCGATTGTACTCAACGATACGCTATGGGGCAAGCCATACGGTTATGGATACGGCTACGGTTATGGCTACGGTTATGGCTACGGATACGGTCAGGACGTCGAGAAAGAGCCTTGGTATAAAACCATTTTCAAGAAAAAGGCTTAATCGCGAAAGCGCTGGGTACCGTCAATGGCTGCCTTGAGCGGTGCCAAATCCTTTACGAGCACTTTTTTGTCAAACGACGCCAGATGCCGCAGGTGATGCACATCTGATCCGGCAACGTCAAACAGTCCTTTCTTAAGGAGCTTTTCAGCAGTTTTGGCCACGGCCGGACCGTAATAGCCTACTGTTGACAACAGATTCAGCTGAAAAATACATCCGGCATGCTTTAGTTTTTCATAGGCCGCAAAGTCCTCCTGATAAAAAGTATAACGCTCGGGATGCGCCAGAACCGGTGCGTATCCGGCTACCTGAAGATCAAAAAGAATTTCAAAGAGTTGCAGCGGCGGGTTGATATACGACATCTCCACCAATACGTAATTCTGCGCAATGGGCAACAGTTGACGCTCATGGAATAGCGCCGGGAAATTGCTGTCGATCATGTATTCGGCTGCCGCGCGCAATTTGATGCCTGGAATCGCCGCAGTCACTTCGTCCAGTTTTGATGTAATTCCCTGCGGGGTATTTTCCCAGACGCCAGTCATAATGTGTGGCGTGGTCACAAACTGATCATAACCCAAAGCCTGCATTCCGGCAATAAGCTCACGCGTGTCGTCCATTGTTTTGGCGCCGTCGTCAATGCCCGGTAAAAGATGCGAATGTATGTCGATTTGACCCGCTGGAATCAGGTCGCGTAAGTAAGTCCGTCGTTTAAAAACCGTAAGCAAACCAAGAAGAATTATGTGGTAAAAGTACACATTTGCGCGCAATTGCACCGGGAAATAGTTTAGCTCTTGTTGTCCAAATCGTTATATTTGCCGGGAATACAAATGCAATGAACGACACCCAATCCGGCCAGCAATGGGACATGGTCATTACGCGGCAAACGTCGCTGTTTGACCTTAAACTCCGCGATGTCTGGCGTTACCGGGATTTGCTGGCCATGTTTGTAAAGCGCGATTTCGTCAGTTTTTACAAACAAACCGTTTTAGGCCCGCTCTGGTTTTTTATCCAGCCCGTTTTTACCACGCTTGTTTTCACCTTTGTTTTTGGCAACCTGGCCGGCATCGGTACCGACGGCCTTCCGCAAGTGCTGTTTTACCTTTCGGGCATCACCGCCTGGAACTACTTTGCCGACTGTCTCACCAAGACCAGTACGGTTTTTAAAGACAACACCAACCTTTTTGGCAAGGTGTATTTCCCGCGGCTCATCATGCCACTCAGCATTGTCGTAAGCAATCTGGTGCGGTTTGGCGTACAGCTTTTACTGCTGATAGGCGCCATGATTTTTATGGGCATTCAGGGTGCCAATTTTAGCCCGAGCTACGGATTGTTGTTTTTTCCGTTGCTGGTTTTGCTGATGGCACTCCTGGGATTGGGCCTTGGGCTGATTATCACCGCGGTTACGACCAAGTACAAGGACCTCACGTTCCTGGTGACTTTTGGCGTGCAACTGCTGATGTATGCCACAACGGTGATTTATCCGCTCAGCGTCGCCCGCGAAAAATTCAGCGATTACGCCTGGCTGATAGAACTCAACCCGATGACGGGAATCATTGAAGCCTTCCGTTTTGCATTTTTGGGCAAGGGCGAGTTTACGCCGTTCAGCCTTGGCTATTCGGCTGCGGTAACCGTTGTCATCATGGTACTGGGCGTCGTGATTTTTAACAAGACCGAAAAGAACTTCGTAGATACCATCTGATGAGCCAACCCGTCATAAAAGTCGAACACCTTTCCAAAGCCTACCAGATAGGGCAGATTGGCACCGGGACGCTCTCACGCGATTTGGAGCGATTCTGGGCTACGCGTATCCGCGGAAAAGAAGATCCCTTTTTAAAAATCGGCGAAACCAATGACCGGAGCGTCAAAGGCACCAGCGACATCGTTTGGTCCCTGCGCGACATCAACTTTCAGGTTGAACAAGGCGACGCGGTAGGCATCATCGGTAAAAACGGCGCCGGAAAAAGTACGTTGCTCAAACTGCTTTCACGCGTTACCGGCCCAACGGCAGGTCAGATCAAAGTAAAAGGCCGAATCGCCAGCCTTCTGGAAGTGGGCACCGGTTTTCACCCTGAACTTACCGGTCGCGAAAACATCTACTTGAACGGCGCCATCCTCGGCATGCGAAAGCGCGAAATCACCAAAAAGCTGGATGAAATCATCGCATTTTCAGGCGTTGAACGCTATATCGATACGCCGGTCAAGCGCTATTCTTCGGGCATGTACGTCCGCCTGGCGTTTGCCGTGGCCGCCCACCTGGAGAGCGAAATCCTCATCGTTGACGAAGTTTTGGCCGTAGGTGATGCCGAGTTCCAGAAAAAATGCCTTGGCAAGATGAACGACATCTCAAAAGGCGAGGGGCGGACACTTTTGTTTGTCAGCCACAACATGGCCGCCGTGCGCAACCTTTGCAACCGCGGCATCGTGCTCGAAAACGGACAAGTAGTCATCGACGATCTGGCTGATGCCGCCATTGCCGGATACCTGAGCCGTGCCGCTGCCAACGAACATCTGGACCTGATGTCCCGCACTGATAAAAAAGGCAACGGGAAACTCAGCATCCACAACATAGAACTCGTCAACCAAAGCGGTGCGTCGGTGCTGGATTTCACCTCGGGCGAACCGTGCCGTATCCGCTTTCACTACAACCGCTCGGGCGAACCCATCGACATCAACCAACTCACCATGGTCGTTCAGTTTAAGAACGAGAGCGAAGATTTGGTCACTACCATCGCCACCGACGAACAAGGCACCAAATTTTCCAGCCTTCCGGACAACGGTTTTATCGAGATTGACATTCCGCGACTGCAGTTCCGCGAGGGTCATTACACGCTTTCCTACATGATCAGTGAAAAGCCGTCGTTTTTGGCGCCGCACCAAACCATCGAGTATCTTGCCGACGCCCGACGCATATCGGTAGCGCGCGGTGATTACTGGAACAGCGGCGTGCTCAACCGTCCCAAAGGATTTATTCAGGAATCGTCCATTGCCATATTTGCGCAACCATGAAAACCGGCGTGCTCATTCAGGCCCGTATGCGATCGACAAGGCTGCCGGGCAAGGTACTTTTGCCGTTTTGCGGTACAACGATTCTGGGCGTGATTGCCAATAAAATCCGCACAGGTTTTCCGCATCTGGAAGCTGTAATCTGCACCTCGACCCATGCTGATGACGACGCCATCGCCACCTATGCAAAAAGCCTTGAAATGCCCGTTTTTCGTGGGAGTGAGCACGACGTCCTGGAGCGTTTTCTGGCTGCCGCCGATGGGTTTGGATTTGACAGGATTGTTCGCGTTTGTGCCGACAACCCTTTTCTGGACATGCAACTTTTACAGGAGTTGATCACATTTGCTGATGCAACTCCCGACGCGGATTACTGGAGCTTTGCCGATGGCGAAACACCGTCGATCAAAACGCATTACGGATTTTTTGCCGAGGTAGTCAAAACCTCCGCTCTGCAAGACGTGGCGCGTCAAACCACGGATATGCTCTACCGGGAGCATGTTACAAATTTTGTATATTCGTCAGGGCGATACGACTGCCGGTTTATCCAGATTCCTGATTGGATCCGTGATCACCGGTTTTTGCGCCTCACGGTTGACGATGAAAGCGATTTTGCGCTTGCCTCGCAACTTTATGCCGCCCGTCCTGATTTGCGGGAACTGGTCAACCTGGTCTTGAGCGACAAAAAACTAAGCGCCCAAATGGCCAAAAACATTGAAAAGTATTCAAAATGACTTACATCATTGGTGAAATAGGACAAAACCACAACGGATCAGTCGACTTGGCCAAAGTGCTCATGGACATGGTGGCGCGGCCGGTTCGCGACGATCTTTTTGACCTTGAGCTCAAATCCATGGACGCTGTCAAACTCACCAAGCGCGACCTGAAAACCGAACTTTCGGCTTCGCAGATGCAACGCCCGTACGATAGCCGCCATTCATTTGGAAAGACTTATGGCGAACACCGCGCGTTTCTGGAATTGTCTGACGAGCAACACCACGAATGTTACGTTTACGCCAAAAACCTGGGTTTTGAATTTGTCGAGACGCTTTGCGCCGTCGGCTGTTTGTCGTTACTCAAGCTTTTTACGCCCGACAAACTCAAGGTGGCCAGCCGCGATCTGACCAATCTGCCTTTGCTTGAAGCGCTGGCCGAAACCCAAATTCCCATTATTCTGTCAACCGGGATGGCGGGTCAAAAGGAACTCGATGACGCACTGGATACCATCACCCGTCACCACAGCGACATTTCGATTTTGCATTGCGTTTCCGAGTATCCCACGCGGCCGGAAAACGTCAATCTCAATACCATCAAATTTCTGCAGAAACACTATCCGCAGTATACCATAGGATTCTCTGACCACACCATCGGCATTGCAACACCGCTGGCTGCCGTGGCCATGGGCGCCAAAATTGTTGAGAAGCACATCACACTCGACAGGCGCATGAAAGGAACTGATCAGGCCGGATCACTTGGTCCCGACGGATTGAGCAGGATGGTGCGCGACATCAGGCTTTTTGAGATGAGCCTGGGGCGCGAGGAACTTTTTGTGGAACCAGCCGTACAACAGGCGCGTGTAAAACTCGAGCGATCGGTCGCCAGCAAAACCGACTTGAAAAAAGGACACCTCCTTACGGAAGATGACCTTCACCTGTTATCGCCCGGCGACGGAATCAAATGGGCCGACAGACAGATAATGCTCGGCAAGCGCCTGACACAGGACGTACCGGCAAATGAAATCATTTATCCTTCCTGCTTTGAATAATAACTTCCCACTTCCCAAACTGGTTTTAACCGATATCGATGGCGTCTGGACCGACGGCGGCATGTATTACGATCAAACCGGCAACGAGTGGAAAAAGTTCAACACGTCCGACAGTGCCGGGGTGTTGTTTTGCCGACACCTTGGGATTCCGGTGGGCATCATCACTGGTGAAAACACCAAAATCATGGAGCGCCGCGCGGCCAAGTTGCGCATTGAGCACTTGTTTCAGGGCGTTGCAAACAAAGTTGAATGCGCGCAAAAACTTTGCAACGAGCTCGGAATCAACCTTAGCGACGTGGCCTATATTGGCGACGACATTACCGATATCGGCCTTTTGGAAAAAGTGGGCATCAGCGGCGCACCGGCCAACGCATCAACCTATATACAGGACAAAGTAACGATTGTTACCCGGTTGCGCGGAGGCGAGGGCGCGTTTCGCGAATTTGTCGAGACCATTCTTGGCCCGCAAAGACTGGAGGCCATCATTCACTCATACCGATGAAAAATCGGGATGACATCAAAGATTTTATTCTCGGGCTCGAGCAGCAGTTTCCCGTAAACAATTGGACCTGCGGTGGTTTGCATCTGTGGCCATTTATCCGTATCCGGCTTTTTTTCTACTTGATTGACAGGCTTGAAAAGCAGACGAGTCAGATAGTAGGGATTGACATCAAGCGTCTTGGCTGGCGCGATCATTTCCGCGGTTTGGCGTCGGCGGCATTTTACCGGGCGGGAATGCCCAACCGTCATAAAAAGTTTGTTTTTGCCTCGGCCGATGCGCACTACGTCAACCACGAAGGCGTCCGCTTTAACCGATTTTTTGATCCCTGGATAAAAGATGAAAAGCTCGCAGGCGAATCGGCGGTTTTATTGTATGATTCCTCGGCGCCCGATGGACGTTATCGCCAGGAAAATATTTTGCGCTATCCGCTTTTGCTGGAGGGTTACCTGTATCTGACGCGGAATTTTGCCGCCACCAAACTCGAATATGATTTGGCTGGCTATCAGGAATTTTTGGACGTTTTGGATCAAAAGCCGCTCACACAGCCTTTTGCCAAGGTCTTCACGCCCAAAAGTCTTGTCCGCTTTATGCGATATGATTTCCATCTGCGGATGCGTTTTTTTACAAAACTCTGGAAGCGGATCCAGCCGGAAAAAGTGGCTATGCTTTGTTATTACGGCTCGCGCGATGCGTATGCGATGATTGCCGCCGCCAACCGCCTGGGCATTCCCACCGCCGAACTTCAGCACGGTCCGCAAACCGATATTCACCTTTGCTACGGAAACTGGAACAACCTTCCGGCTACAGGATACGACGTACTTCCCCGAACTTTTTGGTGCTGGGATGACGAGACCGCAGGCGTGATGCGTCAATGGGCTGGCCGCAACACGCTTTACCGCGTTGAGGTTACGGGCAATCCGTGGGTGGAATACTGGCGCGGTCGCAGCGTGGATTATCGTGAAAAAGGGTTTGTGCTTTACACCTTGCAAACGGCGCCGCTCACCCTTGAAACGCTTTTTCCGCCGCAACTTGTGAGTGTCATCAAACAGGATGTGCGTACCTGGTACATCCGGCTTCATCCCCGACAACTAAAGGACATGGAGTCGATCAGGGAATATTTGTCAAAGCTTGGCATTGCCGATAAAATCAACCTCGACAACGGCACCAGCGATCCCTTGCCGCTGCTTTTGACGCATGCTTCTTTGCATTTGACACATTTTTCAGGATCTGTGATTGAGGCCGCGCAATTGGGCACGCCTACTATTTTACTGCATCCAACCTCACTTTCCTCGTTCCCGGAAATCCTGGCACGCGGCGCAGCAGTCTATCTGGATATTTCAAGCCCTGACTTTGCTACAAGTTTTTTACATTTGTCAGCAAAGCTCTCCACTTCAGGAATGCTTGCCCCTGCGGCTCATGCAGTCAACCCATATGTTCAGGATCGATAAACTTTTAGCCACCTTTAACCAGCGTTTGCGCAGGGCCAACATCTTTGGCGTAACGTCTAAGGTTGACGCATCGGCAAAGGTTTCGGGCAGTGTGATTGGCAACGCAACTACGCTGAGCGCCCACACCACGGTTAAAAACAGTGTCCTTAACGGTAAAATTTTTATCGGCTCTCAGGCTATTGTAACCGATTGCCGTTTTAACGGAGACGTTTCCTGTGGCGAGCACTGCCGACTGTCGGAAGTCGAGGTTTTCGGGCCGCTGGAAATCGGGCGGTATACCTCGCTTTGGGGGCCCGGACTCAGCATTCACAGTATTCCGGAGGCGCCTGTTGTAATTGGCAATTTTTGCTCGATTGGCCGTGGTACCACCTTTCAGACTTTTGGGCACAACCACCGCAAATTGTCCACTTATTTTATGGGCAAGAATTTCTTTAACGAGCGCTGGCATAATGAAAAAACCTCCAAGGGCGAAACCCGCGTGGGGCACGATGTCTGGATTGGCGCACATGCCGTGATTCTGGGCGGTGTGAATATTGGAACAGGCGCCGTCGTGGCTGCCAACAGCGTGGTGACGGCCGACATTCCGCCCTATGCCATTGTTGCGGGTACGCCGGCCCGTGTAATCGGACACCGATTTGACGAAAAGGTTGTAGCACAATTGCTTCAACTGGAGTGGTGGACCTGGCCCGAAGAGAAAATCAGGGAAAACAAATTTTTGTTTGAAGGTGAATTTGATGAAAACCTGCTGCAG
>CAZIBV010000016.1:8769-37862 GCA_964537345.1 uncultured Flavobacterium sp.
CAATCAACCGGCGATCTTGTCAACTGGTTTGACAGCGACGACTTGATGACGCCTGATTTTATCGCACAAAAAGTTGCCTGCTTTTCCAGTAATCCGCACGCCGACGCGGTTATTTCCAAGCGGATGGTCTTTACCGGGAACCCCTCGAACATTGTCTTTCGCGAAAACCGAACAAAACTTACCGATAATATTCTTGAAGATTTTTTGCTGATCGACACCACCTGGTTTTTGCCCGATGTGATGTGGCGCAAAAGCTACCTGAAAGGCAAGCCACTTTTTAACGAAGAGTTGTTTTCCGGTCAGGACAGGGATTTTCACATACGGATGCTCATGCGCGGCCCGCAACTGGCGCTTTGCGATCACTATCTGACGCTTTGCCGGTCGCATCCGGACAATATCACGACCAACATCAACCGCCGCCGCCCGCTTAAGATGTCACACCTGGTAGCCATGGACGGAATTTTTGCACAACTGGAAACTCAGGGTAAACTGACGCCAAGGGTTAAGAAGTTTTATTTTTGGCGGATGGTCAAGTATCTTCCGTTTGTGTCTACTGCCGCCGAACACAAGTTGCTTTTGCAGACTTTAAGGCGACTGCACGTCAATTCGCCCAAGATTATCTGGCAGTGGATCCGATTCTGGGTGGCCAAGGCGTCATTTGCGCTGACAGGTAAGGGATATTTTTTACTGCGATAGGACTTTAGCCTTCAAAGCGCCCGCAATTAGGTGTCAAATTGTTATTTTTACCACGACACTATGAACACCATCTGCATCATTCCGGCGCGCGGCGGCTCTAAGCGGCTTCCGGGTAAAAATATCTTGCCGCTGGCGGGGCTTCCGCTTATTGCGCACAGCATTCAGTATGCGTTGCATCACCGCGATTTGGTAGGCGAGGTGATCGTATCAACTGATGACGATGCCATTGCTGCGGTTGCTGCTGATTTTGGTGCTCGCGTCATCGGCCGTCCGGCTCATTTATCGGGCGACCACGAACCCACGGTGACAGCGCTCCAACACGTTTTACAATCGGTGCCTGCCCAACGCGTCGTCCTTTTGCAGCCCACCAACCCGCTGCGTCCCGACGGACTTTTGGAAGATGCCATCGGCTTTGCCAACCAAAAAAACTGCGATGTGTTTACCGTCAGTCGCAGCCATCACAAACTGGGAACGATTCAAAACGACCGGTTTGTTCCGTACAATTACACGCCCGGCCAGCGTAGCCAGGATCTGGAACCGCTTTTTTACGAAAACGGATTGTTGTACATCTGCAGTGCCGATGCCATTGCCCGCGGAACCGTGATTACACCCGAAGCATTTCCGTTGGTAACAGACCATCCGTTTGCGGACGTTGACATTGACACCGCCGCCGATTTTTCATACGCCGAATACTTGATAAACAACTATAAATGAACCCATTCATTGAAATAGCGGGCCGCAAGATTGGCCCGGATTATCCGCCGCTTGTCATTGCCGAGATTGGCATCAACCACGAAGGATCGCTTGAAACCGCAAAGGAAATGGTTGACGCCGCACATCGCGCGGGAGTCGAGGTGGTCAAGCACCAGACGCATATTGTAGCCGATGAAATGAGCGCCGTGGCCAAAAAAGTGATTCCCGGTAACGCCGATGTTTCGATTTACGAAATCATGGAGCGCTGCGCACTAAACGAGGAAGAAGAACTCGAACTCAAACAATACGTGGAAAGCAAGGGGATGATTTTTATTTCGACGCCATTTTCACGCGCGGCGGCGGAAAGGCTTAAAAAGTTTGACATTCCGGCCTACAAAATCGGGTCGGGCGAGTGCAACAACTATCCGCTTTTGGAACACATTGCGTCATTTGGAAAGCCTGTAATTTTGAGTACGGGAATGAATACGATTGAAAGCGTTTCAAAAGCTGTGGCCATTTTTGACCGATACAACGTTCCTGTGGCGCTTTTGCACACCACCAATCTCTATCCGACTCCTGTTCACCTGGTGCGATTTGGCGCCATGACGCAGCTTCACGAGGCGTTTCCGGACAAGGTTTTTGGACTGAGCGACCACACCCTGAACAACAATGCGTGTCTGGGAGCCGTTGCCCTGGGCGCGTCAATCCTGGAGCGTCATTTTACCGACCACATGCAGCGCACCGGACCGGACATTGTTTGCAGCATGGACGAGCGCGCCTGTCGCGAACTGATTGCCGGGTCAAATGAAATCTGGCAGATGCGCGGTGGAACCAAGGAACCGGCCAAGGAGGAGCAGGTCACCATTGATTTTGCGTTTGCGACGGTTTGTGCCATCCAGCCGATCAAAAAAGGCGAAACCCTGACCCGTAGCAACATTTGGGTTAAACGTCCGGGCACGGGAAAAATCCTGGCCGAACACTTCAACGATATTTTGGGCAAAACCGCCACGCGCGACATTGAAAACGACGAACAACTCGACTTTCCTGATTTTAGCTGATGAACCGCAAAATCTTATTCCTTACCGGGACGCGCGCTGATTTTGGCAAGATCAAATCGCTGATTGAAATCCTTGAAAAAACAGATGGTTTCGAGCCGTTTGTTTTTGTTACGGGCATGCACCTTCAGCACGAGTACGGCTATACTTTGGTAGAGATTGAACGCAGCGGGTTTAAAAACATCCACACGTTTGAAAACCACACCGACGAGGCTACCATGGATCTTACCCTGGCGCGTACCATCGACGGATTTTCAGCGTATTGCAAAACCGTCAACCCTGATTTGATCGTGGTCCACGGCGATCGCGTCGAAACTCTGGCCGGCGCTATTGTGGGATCGCTCAACAACATTTTGGTTGCGCATATCGAGGGCGGCGAAGTGTCGGGAACGGTAGATGAACTCATCCGCCACAGCGTAAGCAAGCTGAGCCACGTTCACTTTGTGTCGAACGAGCAGGCGGGCAGGCGTTTGTTGCAGATGGGTGAAACCGATGCGTCGCTTTTTGTGATTGGCTCGCCCGATGTCGACATTATGTTTTCCGGGAATCTGCCGTCATTGGATACCGTGAAATCGTATTATGAAATCCCATATGCCGATTACGCGGTGGCAATGTTCCATCCGGTAACGACCGAATCGCATCACATGAAGGAATATGCGGCCAATTTTGCAAACGCGCTGCTGGAAGATTACCATCGGTATGTCATCATCTTTCCCAACAACGATTTGGGCAGCAAGCACATTTTGCAGGCTTATGAGCAGTTAAAGGACAATAACCGTTTCAGGATTTTCCCGTCGCTCCGGTTTGAATACTTTTTGACGCTGCTTAAAAATGCGCAATTTATCATCGGCAACAGCAGCGCCGGAATCCGGGAGGCTCCGTACTATGGGATTCCGGTCATCAACATCGGAACGCGCCAAAACAACCGGGCACTCCACGCGCACATCATCAACACCGGATATGAAAAGCACGATATTCTGAGCGCACTCAAACAGGTGGATTTTGAAGAGAAAGTTCAGGCCGAATCAAGTTTTGGCAACGGAAATAGTGCGCAATTGTTTTTAGAATCGCTTCAAAAAGGGGATATTTGGAACCTTAATCACCAAAAGCAATTCAGAAACCTCGATTTTTAGAGGTTTGGCTCTCCATGGAATCAAACAACACCATATTGGTTCTGCTTCCCGACGGCATAGGACTCCGAAATTTTGTGTACACTGATTTTGCCCAAACTGCGCAAAAGAGCGGGCTAAAGGTTGTGTACTGGAACGGGTCGCCGCTGGATCTTTCGCCGCAGTACGAGCAGGTTTGGTTTGACCAAAAACCCGTGCATCCGGCCACCAACATTTACAAATACATCAAGACCAAGGTTGAACTGACGCTCAATGAAAAGCGATCGGGCGATGCGGTTTACCGGACGTATTATTTTGAGATGCCGCTGCGCAACACGGCCGACCGCATCAAAAAAATCGCCATGCGCCTGATGCTGCCGTTTTATCAATCAGAAAAGGGATTGCAGCGCGTTCACCGCAAAATCGAATCGCTCGAAAGGTCGACGCCCCATTATCAAAACCTCAAACAAACTTTGCAAACCGTGAAGCCGGCCATGGTTTTTTGCACCAACCAGCGCCATCTTGCAACCGTGGCCGCCATTTTGGCTGCGCGCGATCTGTGCATTCCTACGGCTGCGCTGATTTTTTCCTGGGACAATTTGCCCAAGGCCACGATGTTTTTGTCGACCGATTATTACGTGGTTTGGAGCGATCACATGAAGCGTGAACTTATGTATTACGGCCGAACGATAAGTGAAGATCAGATCCTGGTAACCGGAACGCCGCAGTTTGAACCGCATGCCAACCGCCAGGGCGTGGTCTCCCGCGAGGAATTTTGCCAGGTTCACGGATTGGACGCACGTCGACGCTACATTTGTTTTTCCGGCGACGATGTGACGACATCACCTCACGATCCAATATTTTTAAGCGATACCGCACGGGCCGTCCGCCAGCTTAATGAGCAAGGCCACAACCTGGGGATACTTTTCCGTCGTTGTCCCGTTGATTTTTCCGGACGCTACGACAAGGTGGTGCAGGAATATCAGGATGTCATCGTGCCGCTGGATCCGCTTTGGGAACGCGCCGGACAGTCCTGGGGACACGTGATGCCCACCGCCGCCGACCTGAAACTGCAGGTCAATACCATAGCGCACAGTGAAATGGTTATCAATCTTGGCTCGAGCATGGTTTTCGATTTTGTCAGTTTTGACAAGCCTTGTGCCTATATCCGCTACGACGTCAAGGACAACGGCCATCCGGATTGGTCGGTTAAGAAAATATACAACTACGTTCATTTCAGGTCGATGCCATCACAGGATGCCGTCATCTGGATTGATTCGCCTCAGGACATTGCGCCGGCCATCAGCGCCGTTTTATCAGGCCGGAACAATACTGTAGCTCACGCCCGCCGATGGTTTGACATCATCAACCATCAGCCCGCCGAACTTGCATCGCAAAGAATCATTGATTCGTTTAAAAAAATCATAGCCCATGGCCACAGCAAAAGAGTTGATCAACAGTGACCTGGACCGCTACGCCTCGCGCGCGCGGTTTGGGCTGATGACGTACATTCGCTACCGCTGGATTACACCGGTTCCGGGGATCGTCTTTTCATTCGCGTTCAGGCTTTGTCAACATTACCGACGCAGAAACAGGCTGCTGTTTTACTTTTTTTACTGGCTGCTGCGACGTGTCAAGTTCAGGTACGGCCTGGACATTTCCTACCGAACTACCATTGGCCCCGGCTTGTATATTGGCCATTTTGGCGGTGTCATCGTTCACGGTGATGTGGTGATCGGCGCCAACTGCAACCTGTCGCAGGGCGTTACCCTTGGCGTGCTGAACCGCGGCCCAAATGCAGGTGTTCCGGTTTTGGGCGACCGCGTTTTTGTTGGTCCGGGTGCCATCGTTTTGGGCAAAGTCCATATTGGCGATGATTCGCTTATTGGAGCCAATTCGCTGGTAACCTTTGACGTTCCCGCCAGCAGTGTCGTATCGGCAGCCGCTTCGCAAATTGTGTCGCAGCGCGGTTCGTCCGGATATGTAGGAAACCTGACGTCGTTTAATTCCTGATTTATGAAAGTCGCCTTCCTGACTCCTGAATATCCTCATGCCAAAACCGGCGGCAGTGGCGGCATTGGCAGCAGTATCGCCAATCTTGGCAATGGCCTTTCCCGAATGGGTCACGAGGTTTCGGTGTTGGTTTTTGGGCAGGCAGAGGATGAGGTTTTCACCGATGGTGGCATCACGTTTTACCGCATCCGCAACATAAAATTCAAAGGGCTGTCGTGGTGGCTTACCCGCAAAAAGATTCAGCAGCTGATCAATCGGTTACACGGCGAGGGCAAAATTGACGTGGTTGAAGCACCTGACTGGGGCGGCATCACATCGTATATAAAAACCAAATGTCCGCTGGTCATCAGGCTTCACGGATCGGATACGTATTTTTGTCATTTGGATAAGCGGCCGGTTAAACCCATCAACTTTCACCACGAAAAGCGGGCACTCCAAAATGCTGACGCGCTTTTGTCGGTAAGTGATTATACGGCGCAAAAAACCAGGGAACTTTTTAAACTCGCGCGCGATTTTACGATTATTCCCAACGCAGTCGACACCGGGATTTTTAAGCCGTCGGGCACGCCCAAACCCAATGAAATCCTTTATTTTGGAACCCTCATCCGCAAAAAGGGACTTTTGGAATTACCGCTGATATTCAACGAGGTCATCAAACAAGTTCCCGATGCACGGCTGACACTTTTGGGCAAGGATTCATCAGATGTCATCACGGGATCGCCCTCGACGTGGAAACTCATGCAGCCATTGTTTTCAAGTGAGGCCTTGCAGCGCGTGCATTATGCCGGTCCGGTGCCTTACGACCAAATGAAGGAAAAAATCGCCATGGCCTCAGTTTGCGTATTCCCGACTTTTGCCGAGGCGCTCCCCGTGTCGTGGATTGAAGCGATGGCGATGGAAAAGGCAGTCGTGGCATCGAACATAGGTTGGGCTCCTGAAGTCATCACCCACGGGCATGATGGATTTTTGGCGAGTCCAACGAGTCATATGGAATTTGCGTCACATATCGTATCAGTCCTGCGCGATTCAACCTTGCGCGATTCGGTCAGGCACAACGCCCGCAAAACAATTCTGGCGCAATTTGACACCTTGGTGGTTGTGGCCAGAAATGTAGAATTTTACCAAAAGCTCATCTCATGACGATGCAATCCTACACCGCTGCCAATGGCGATGAACTGTTATATTGCGGCACGCCTGATTTTGCGCGTTTGGACCAACTGGCCCAGGGCGCAGGCGACATTTGGCACAGCGGACTTGATCAGGGTTTCAAGAATGCCTTGCCTGAAATCATGTATCAAACCACGGTATTTTTGTGGTATGTGCGCGATTTTGATGGCTTGGATACTACGATAAGCTGGCGAGTCAATCCCGATGGGTTTGCTGTTCGCAAGCCGGTTTGGGAACATTATAACGGTTTCTCAAACGGATTTGAAAGCCGGGACACCGCAGCGTTGCATTTTGGGTTTAACGCCCTGCGCACCGGGGCTGTGGTGCTTCACATTTCAGGACTAATCAAGGCTGATTGCCGAAGTCCGCACATCCCGGTTGGAGATCGCTATCGGTTTTTTTACAAAAGCTTTTCACCGCAGCACGCGCTTTACATGCTGGTCCGCCGTTGGTGGAATCCGATGGAATGGTGGGGATTTGTCCGTGGACGATCGGGGAGAGCTACTTATCCGCCATTGCCCGCACCTCCGCTTAACGATGCTATTGAAGGCGCGCCAAAGGTGAGTTATGTGGTGCCGACGATGAACCGTCAGGAGATCATGGTGCAGCTTTTGGGCGATTTGTCGCGGCAAACCTATCTGCCCTATGAAGTGATTATAGTTGATGCCACTCAGGAAGGATGTGACCGATCAATTTACTCAAAGACTGATTATCCCTTTGAATTGCGCGTTGTCTGGCAGGAGCAAAAAGGCAGTTGTCGCCAGCGCAATGTCGGGATCAACATAAGCCGCGGCGATTATATTTTGTTTGGCGATGACGATTTGCGCCTTCCACCTGATTTTATTGCCAACCACGTCCGCTTTTTGCAAACCCGAAAGGCTGACGCTGCTACCGGACTTGACATACGCGCCGGGAATCACCTGGAAAATCTGAACGACTTGGCCAGGCGGGAAAAGACTTATCCCAACCGATGGCTGTCGGGCGTTTCCATGTATATGAGTAATTCCAACGCCATTGTGGCCCGTCAAAAAGTCCTGGATTGTATCGGGAATGATTTGAATTACGAAGGCGGTTACGGTGAAGACAATGATTTTGGACTGATGCTGATAAAATCCGGAACGCTTTTGCTTCACAATCCGCACGCCTTGTTGTTGCACCTTAAACCGCCCGTTGGGGGCTACCGCATGTGGGGCCAACAAGCCAAAGTGACCGGCAGCGCCCGCAAGCAACTCCCGTGGGAACTTGGCAAGCCCGTAAAACGCATCAAACCGCTTCCCGCGCCAACGGTCATGTATTATTACCTCAAGCATTTTGACGCGCGTGTCATCCGTGAATACCGTTTCAAAGCGGCGTTCAACCGGATATTCAACAGTGGCTGGACCAAAATCCCGTTGCGCCTCTTGCAGGAACCGATGCGTCAACTTCAGTATAAAAAGTCAGTTTTTTACGCAAAACGTTTAAGAGACAGGGGGCCAAAGTATGAATAGTGAAAGCCTTCATGCCAAGCGTGACTTGCCTTTTACGCTTATCATCTGCACCTATAAACGACCGGTGCCGGTGGTGACATTGCTGGATTCGGTGGCCAGGCAGACGCTTTATCCCGATGAGATTCTGGTGGTTGACGGCTCGCCTGATGACGCTACGGCTGCCGCACTGCAAAGCCGCTCGTTTGCCAACCTGACTTATTACAAAGTTCCCAATAGCGACCGCGGCCTTACCCGTCAGCGCAATTACGGCATTGCCCGAACAGGCGATACTCAAATCATTGCGTTTCTGGATGATGACATCGTGCTCGAACCTGACTATTTTGAAAAGTTGATCGAAACCTACCGAGAATTTCCCGACGCGCTTGGCGTTGGTGGCTATATCGTGGAGGATGTGGGCTGGGAACCGCTGGACGATAAATATGCTGACCAAAATTTCTTTGTATTTGACGGATGGAAACGCCGCGATGGCAGCCGGTTTGTCATCCGCAAAAAACTTGGGCTGGACAGTGACGTTCCGCCGGGGTTCATGCCGCTTTTCTCGCACGGACGCAGCATAGGTTTTCTGCCGCCGTCAGGTAAAACCTATCGCGTCGAACAACTTATGGGCGGCGTCTCATCCTTTAGAAAGAATGTGTTCCAGACGTTTTCATTCAGCCATTATTTTGAGGGATACGGACTTTACGAAGACGCGGATTTTTGCCTTAGGCTGGCGCAATCCGGGCCTTTATACTTGAACACCTCGGCGCGTTTGTATCATTACCACGACGATTCCGGCCGTCCCAACCGCTTTGATTACGGACAGATGGTGGTGCGAAACGGTTGGTATGTGTGGCGTGTCCGTCATCCCAAACCTGGGTTAAAGGCCGCTTTCAAATGGCATGCGATTACCCTCTTACTGGCCGGCCTGCGACTGCTCAACACCTTTAATGCCAATCAAAAAAAGCGCGCATTCACTGAGGCGATGGGCCGTTTTTGGGGTTGGCTCCGTCTGTTTTTTGACAAACCGAGTTTGCACAGTTCCAAGTAATTCAATACCGACAGGCTGCGGCAATTGTAGTATATTTGGCCCAAAACCTCCAAATGAACAAAACTGATAGGCGATCGTACCTTGTAATCGTTGTCCTGTTTTTAGCGGTCATGCTGGCGGTAGCCAATCTTCCGTTTAAGGTAAAACCCTTTGGCGACATCACTTTTCACGCCGAAGCCAAGACGTTGGCCTTGTTTTTAAAAGGTCAGGTTCCCGCCGAGCAGGTGGCCATCACCAAGGCGCCGGGTCCGGTGTTGTTTTTTACGCCAGCGTATCTGTTGGCACCAAACGACGCGCCCGACGAAACACTTTGGTACTTTGGCGTGGCCATGTCGACGGTTTTGGTTTGTATGGCCATGGTGTTGGTTTTTAAGACCGTGAAAAAATTATTTGGCCTTGGTATCGCCTGGTTGACCATCGCGCTTTTTGCCGTTTTCCCTATACATTGCTACTATTCGCTTGGAATCGTTGCCGAGGTGCCGGCATTTTTCTCGCTCACCCTTGGCTTGTACGGCTGGATACTGATGACGCAAAATCCGTCGTCGCGAAAAGCATTGACCTATTTTATTCTTGGATTTTTGGGCCTGCTGCTCAACCGTCCAAACGCCATGTTGTTTTTGCCCTTGGTCGTGGCTGTTCTGGGCGGGGCGTACATTTGGCGAAGGGAATATTTTAAACGATACGCCAGGCCGTTGCTTGTATCGGTGGCGGTGATTTTTGTAGTTGGATTCGGAATTCTTAGCGCGGCCAAAAGTATTTCACGCCAGGGCGACTCGCAGGACAACCTGCTCTATTACGTGGCGCATCAGGGGCGATTCCAGTTCAGGGAAGAACCACTGAACTTTAATTTTTGGGACAACGATTTTCGCGACGGGACGCCTGATTACGACAACTGGAAAAAGAGCAACGCACAGTTACATCAAGTGATGAAAGCTGAAAACCGCACCTATGCCGACGTTTTCCGTCAATGGCTTATTGACGATGCAGTTGCCCATCCATTCTGGTTTTTGCGCCAGTCAGTCATCAAAGCGTTTTACGGACATATTTACTTTATCAACAGCGTATCGCCCAATGAATTCAAAATGGGGCCATTTAACGGACGGTCAGCTTACTACAGCCTTCTGGTTGCCGTCAATGTTGTCAACTTGCTGATATTGATGGGCGTTGCGGTTTATCTGCTTCGCGACAAAATACCGGGCCTAACCTGGCCTTTTTGGGGAATTTGGGTGGTACTGATCGCTTTTCACGCCGTGACTTACATGGAACCGCGTTATTTGTTTCCCGCAAAAGTTGCATTGTATCCGCTTAGCGCAGCAGGATTGTATCAGATTGGATTTGTGCGCCGATCGTTTGACCGATTTATGAAATTTTTTAACCGATGAATTTTACCGTAATCTCATCGGCACCACTGATAAAAAAGCTGGACGGATATTACGCCTACGGACCTTACATCCGCGAGATGGACATTTGGGCGCGCCACACCGGACCAATGCACTTTGCCTGTCCGATAATCGAGGATGATGGCGGACTGTACACCAAAATTGAGTTTCCCATCGGGCGGATTTACGAATTGCACGCTTTTGATGTAAAATCGGCGGCGGGTGTTTTGCGGACGCTGAGGTATTCGTTTGCCAATCTATTTATACTGTTTGCTGCGATGCGGGCTGCGGGTCACCTTCACCTGCGATGTCCGGGAAACATAGGGCTTTTGGCCTGTGTGGTTCAGATGTTTTTTCCGGGCAAGAAGAAAACCGCGAAATACGCCGGAAACTGGGATCCAAAGTCGGTTCAGCCAGTGTCATACAAAATCCAGAAGTGGTTTTTGAACAACACATTTCTCACCCGCAACATGACGGTTTTGGTCTACGGCGAATGGCCGTGTACTTCCCGAAACATCAAGCCGTTTTTTACCGCCACGTATTGGGAATCTGATAAAAGGCCGCTGCAACCAAAATCTGCCGGTCCTGTCACTTTTGTGTTTGCCGGATCTTTGGCACCGGGAAAGCGTCCGCAGTATGCCATAGAGTTGGTTGAGCGTTTACAAAAAAGCGGGATTGATGCACGCCTGAGTCTTTATGGCGACGGATCAGAGCGCGCCAAACTGGAGAATTACGTCCAGAATTCAGGTTTGAACCAGGCCGTCCGTTTTATGGGAAATCAACCCGCACATGCCGTTGCAAAAGCCTTTGGTGAGGCACAATTTGCGATTTTACCAAGCCGAAGCGAAGGTTGGCCAAAAGCGGTTGCCGAGGCCATGTTTTGGGGCTGCTTGCCACTCGCGACGGCGGTATCGTGCGTGCCGTATATGCTGGATTCAGGCAAGCGGGGCGTACTGCTGAGTCTGGATGTGGAGGCTGATGCCAAGTCCGTGATCCATCTGCTTGAAAATCCCCTGGAATATCAGGAAAAAGTTGAAGCGGCTGCCAATTGGTCCCGACAATTTACCTTAGATTTGTTCGAGCAGGAAATTGTAAAATTGTTATGAGAATTGTCCAGATAATCGATTCGCTGGAAACCGGCGGCGCCGAACGTATGGCCGTTAATTATGCCAACGCCCTGACCCGCGAAATCGAGTTCTCAGGGTTGGTCGCTACCCGTGCCGAGGGCGGTTTGCGCCACATGATTGAGCCGGAAGTGGACTATCTGTTCCTGCAAAAAAAGCACACCCTTGACCTTAAAGCCACCATAAGACTTTTAAAATATTGCCGGCGCAACAGGATTGATGTGATCCATGCGCACAGCACCTCATATTTTATTTCTATTCTGGTCAAGTTGCGTTTGCCCCACATCAAACTCGTTTGGCACGACCACAACGGCATGAGTGAAAGCCTGTCCAATAGGGAGTACTTTCCGCTTAACATTTGCTCGCTGATGTTTGCCGGGATTATTGTTGTCAACCACCAACTCAAGGAGTGGGCGCACCGAAAGTTGCATTGCCCCAACATCTTATACCTTTCCAATTTTACGTACAAGGTTCAAAATCCGAAACAGGTTACCGAGTTGATGGGCACACCCGGAAAACGCATTTTGATGCTGGCCAACCTGCGCGAACAAAAAGACCATTTTATGTTGGTCAAGGTGGCGCGGCAAATCAAATCGAGCCATCCTGACTGGACGTTTCACCTGGTAGGAAAGGACTTTAACGATGACTATTCGCGCCGTGTTCGCGATGCAGTTTTGCAGGAAGGTTTGGCCGATACCGTATTTTTTTACGGTTCGTGCATTGATACCGATGCTATTATCTCGCAATGTGATATTGCTCTGCTGACGTCAAATTCTGAAGGACTTCCGGTGGCCTTGCTCGAGTACGGGCTTCATTCAAAACCGGTGGTCGTCACGGCGGTGGGGCAGTTGCCGGGAATTGTTGAAAACGAAAAAAATGGTTTTATTTTGCCATCAGGCGATGATGTCTTGTTTGCACAGGCACTTGCCAAGCTGATTGACAATCCAAACCTCCGCATAAAAATGGGCGACGAGCTGCATGCCACGACCAACCGCGACAGTTCATCAAAAACCGCGCTGACAACCTATTTGGACTGGATTAAAAAAATATGAGCCAAAAACATCAATTTTACCTCTTCCTGATTGCATTGCATTTGGGCATCGGCTTTGGGATTTACCTGTTGCCGGTGTTGTCAAAGGTGTATGCAATCCTGATGTTTATGGGCGGATTGATGTGGATTTTTAAAAACAAGAATGCCAACCACGAGGCACTGATGGCTTCGGCCTATATCATCGGCAGCGAGGTTTTCTTGCGGATGACGTCGGGGAATCCCATTTACGAATTTTCCAAATACAGCGTCATCATTTTTATTTTGATGGGTTTCTATTTTCGCGGATTTTCAAAAAATGCGCTTCCATACTGGATTTATATGCTCTGTTTGTTGCCCGGCGTGATCATTACGGTTTACAGTTTAGAGTACGGAACCGACATCGTCAAAACACTCTCTTTTAATATGTCGGGGCCAATTTGTTTGGGCATCTCGGCCTTTTATACCTACCGCCGACCCATGACCCTGGCACAGCTCAATCAAGTTTTGCTTTATGCCGGTTTGCCTGCGCTGGCCTGCGCAACCTATTTGTTTTTTTACACGCCCGACATTCGCGATTCGGTAACCGGAACGGGTTCAAACTTTGCCATGTCCGGTGGCTTTGGTCCCAATCAGGTAGCCACTATTTTGGGATTCGGTATGTTTGTTTTTATTTCACGCGTATTTTTTGAGTCGCCCAACCGTTTGATTTTTATCGTCAATCTTGGCGTTGCGCTGTTGATAGGCTATCGCGGATTGATTACGTTTTCGCGCGGCGGGATGATTACGGCAGTTTTGATGTTGATCGTATTGGCCATCGTCACTTTTTACAGGGTAAACGCCGATGGCAAAAAGAAATTCACTTCCCTAATAATCGCTTTGGCCATTGGGTCGATTGGCGTTTGGACGTATTCATCATTCCAAACCGGCGGATTGATTGAAAAACGGTATGCCAACCAAGATGCCGCCGGACGAACCAAGAAAAGCCACTTTACGGGCCGCGAGGAGATTTCAGCAACCGAGATTGGGTATTTTTTAGACAATCCGGTTTTTGGTGTAGGCGCGGGCCGCGGAGCGCAGATAAGAAAAGAGGAGCAGGGTACTACGGTACTATCGCACAGTGAAATCACCCGAATGTTGGGCGAACATGGCGTTTTTGGAATTTTTGGACTCATCATCCTGCTCGTCACACCGCTTTTTCTCTACCTGGACAACCGCGACAACCTGTTTCTGGTTTGTTTTGTGGTTTTTTGGCTTGCTACCATCAACCACGCGGCCATGCGAACGGCGGCTCCGGCTTTTATCTACTCGCTTTCCCTCTTAAAAATCAGCATGCGTGAAGAACGTCCTCTACATAGGAAACAAACTTTCGGCAGCGGGTAAAAATCCCACAGGAATTGAGATTCTCGGTCCGCTTTTGGAGCGTCACGGCTACCATTTGCGCTATGCATCGGCCAAGGCAAACAAGCTCAAAAGGCTGACAGAAATGCTTTGGATGACATTCCACTCAAGGCGCTGGGCCAACGCGGTACTTATCGATACCTACAGCACATCAAATTATTGGTACGCGGTATTGGTCAGCCAGTTGTGCCGATTGCTTGGCCTGCGATACATCCCTATTTTACACGGCGGGAACTTGCCGTCGCGGTTAAAGAACAAGACGCTTTCGCGGATGGTATTCGGCCACGCCTTTTGCTGCGTCGCTCCGTCCCGATACCTGGCCGATGCGTTTAAGGCCCGGGGTTTTGACGTCAGGTATATCCCAAATCCGATTGATTTGACGGCCTTTGCCTTTAAGCCGCGGGATATCGTCCGTCCAAACCTTATTTGGGTGCGGTCATTAAGCGAGATTTACAACCCGATGATGGCTTTGTTGGCACTCAAGGAACTGAACGATCCAAATTCCCGACTTTTGATGGTTGGATATGACGGCGGACAGCTTGCGGAACTCCGCGATTTTGCGCAAACCAACCAATTGAATGTAGAGTTCACCGGAAGGTTGACACAGCAACAATGGGCGGCCCGCGCGGCCAACTGCGACATATTTCTCAACACGTCACAGGTTGACAATGCGCCGTTTAGCCTTATCGAGGCCCTGTCGCTTGGTTTGTTTGTGGTGTCGACCAACGTAGGCGGAATTCCTTATTTGGTGCGCGACGGTAAGGAAGCCATTTTGGTCTCACCGGGTGATTACATCAACATGGCAGCCGGTATTAAACGCATCCTGTCTGACACAAAACTCCGGGCTACATTGACGGAAAATGCGGCTAAACTCGTGGCCGAATGTGCGTCGGGCAAGGTAATTAGCCGATGGAATCAAATTTTGGGCAACGGATTTTGATTATTTAGTTAACTTGCGGGGCCTTAACGAACATGAGACCGCATAAAAAAATTCACTTTGAAGTTTCCGAACGCAAAATCCTTTTACGGGCTTTTGATGTTTTGGTCGTATTGCTTGCGCTCAGTTTTATAGGTGAATGGTTCAACTTTGATTATTTTGACCTTTCAACCTCCAATTTTTATTGGGCCATTGTCCTAGGACTTTACATCACAGTGCTGGGAAGCGTCTTTGAGATGTACAATCTTCAGGTTGCCAGTAACCAGTTTCAGATTATCCGTAGCATCATTCTTACGGCGTCGTCAACGGTATTGATTTACCTGCTGACGCCTTGGTATACGCCGGTTTTGCCGTCAAATCGATTGCAGATATTATACTTTTATTTGGCCATTGTGGGCGCGTTGTTTATCTGGCGGATGTTCTATCTGAACTATCTGGCGTCGCACAGGTTTGGTAAAAAAGTGGTGATTGTTTGCGATGCTGATCAATGCGGCGAGTTGGTTTCGGCATTGGCGTCGGTCGATCCACATTACGTAGTAGCCGGTTATGTGGATTCGTCAGCCAATGGCGAGGTTTCCAACCACAACATCCGCCATATTCCTACGCAAGATCTCGAACAGTTTGTACGCAGCAATTCGGTGTCAGAGATTGTCATCGCCTCGCGCAACACCGACGGGATAACCGTCAGCCTTTACAACCAGCTCATCCACCTTTTGGAGAGTGGGTTTATCATTCGCGAATACACCCAGGTTTACGAGCAAATCACCCAGCGCATCCCCGTTCAGTACGTGGCGCGCGACTTTTACCGCTATTTTCCGTTTAGCCGAAGCAATCAAAACAAGTTGTATCTGCTCTTTGTCCGACTTATGGAAATTGCAGTTTCGCTCTCTGGCATTGCCATCGGTCTTGTTTTGCTGCCGTTGATTCTGGTTGGAAACCTCCTGGGCAACCGCGGCAAACTTTTTTACACCCAAAAACGGGTAGGGAAAAATGGCGTGGCTTTCAACATTCTGAAATTCAGGACCATGGTCAAGAATGCTGAAAAGCAAGGAGCTGTTTTTGCCACCACCAACGATTCGCGGATTACGCCATTTGGAAAGTTTTTGCGCAAAACCCGCATTGACGAATTCCCGCAATTTATCAACATCCTTAAAGGCGAAATGGGCGTCATAGGGCCGCGTCCTGAGCGTCCGGTTTTTGTCGAGAAGATTGCCGAGGTGATGCCTTTTTATGAAACCCGCCACGTCATCAAGCCCGGACTCACCGGTTGGGCGCAGGTAAATTATTCTTACGGAGATTCGATTGATGACAGCCTGATGAAACTTCAGTATGATTTGTACTACATCAAGCACCGAAGCATTTTTCTCGACATCAGCATCATCGTCAAGACTTTCAGTACCATTTTGTTTTACCGCGGTCAGTAACCTCAGGCCGGTTTTTTTATGGCGATTCTACCCAGGAGGTAGCCATGGGTAACCATCATCGGCAGGACAATCAAAAAGTGCGTTTTAAAGGCGACAATCGGCACGTATACCGCCAGCATCCCGATACAAATCCACGCAATCGTCTTTATCCAGCCGCTGTTTTTGTACAGCGCCCAAACCACGCCCAACAGCAGCGGATTGCACAACAAAACATTGTAATTATAGGCCAGTTCGGCGTGAAGTGAATACCATCCAGCTGCGCAAAAGAACACGCCAATCAGCCCGATGATGCTAAAGTAGGTAACGGTCAGCCACTTTTTGTTTGCAAGGGCTATCGCTCCCATCAACAGCAGGTAAACCGCCCACGAGCCCCAGCTCACTTTGGGCATTTCACTGTTTCCGGGCAGGATCAATTCACTTTTTTGTGAAAGTGGTTTCCCTTGATAGGTCGCGGTTTCCAGGCTTTTTTCCAGTTCCGATGGCAGAAAAAGCGTCGTGGCGTTTTCATCGACCTTGGTGCCAAAAATCAGGCTGGTTCCCCATTGTTCAAAAAAATGCTGGTTGAAGTACGGATACAGTATTTCGCGATAGGTGATAGAAGTGTCGCCGGTTTTTTTGAGTGCGGTTTCGCCCAGGATCTTGTTGATGACCGCCATAGCCATGTTGGTGCAATTTCGGTCGATGAACTTATAAGTGTAAAACCGTTCGTCCGAATTCAACACGCGCGACAACTCGTCAAAAAGCCGCTGTTTTTGTTCGGTTGAAATAAACAATTCCTGCTCGACCACGCGCCGCCCTTCGTATTGATACTGATTCAAAAAGCCGTTAAAAGTATCGGTGGCTACAAAATATTGCAAATCGCCCTTTGTAAAACGCGCTACGAAATTGGGCGCCGAAAAATCAAACGCACCGTAATTGTAAACCACGTCCAGCCCGAGTTGCGGATCGTTTATCCTGATGGCGGTGTGTCCAAAAAGCGAGTAAAGTTGATCGCCGCTGCCACAGGTCAGGACGCTGACGCGGGTTCGGTTTGACAAGCGGACTTCGGCCAGCAAGACAGCGGGCAACAAAAGCAATAAGACCAGGAATTTTCTCATCTGAAAATGCTGAAATCAACCTTGACCGAGAAAATGTTTGAATAAAGCGCCGCACTTTGGTCGCCAAGGTCGGTCAGGGCATAGTCAATCTGGATTCCCTTGTATTTAAACCCAACGCCGATGTTGGGTTGGAATCCAACCTTGTCCGATCCGTCGAGTTGCGTGATGTTCTGGAAGTTTCCGACGCCACCGCGCACAAAAACCAGATCAGTGTAGCCAAACTCAAAACCAACGGCAGGATCCATGCTCACCAGGCTGGTCGAAATGATGTCATTGGTTTGCTCAAAACGCATGTTGAGGTTAACCGCTGCGAGAATCGAATAGTCGTAGTTGATGGTGTATTTTCGGGCCACGCCCAGTTGCGCCTTTGGAAGGGTAATCTCGGTGGCTTCAGGAAGTTCCTGGTTTTGTCCTTCGACAGCCTGGCGCACCTTTTCATATTCTTCCTCGTCGATGTTCCAGATGTTGTAGGTTGTGGTGATGTCGCGCAGCATCAGGCCAAACATCCAGTCATTGCGTTCAAACTGCAAGCCGGCGTCAAAGCCAAATCCCCAGGAATTGGCAAAATCTCCAATGATGCGTCGTATGACTTTTGCGTTGATGCCGTACTGGAGTCCTTCAACCTTGAGCCGTCGGGCGTAAGAAAAAGTTATGCCGTAATCAGCGGTCGAGAACAAACTGATCCGGCTGTAATCAATGTTTCCCTGGTCGTCGATAAGTTGTGTGGTGTTCAATATGTCATCGACCCCAAATCGGATGATGGAAATTCCCCAGGCAGCGTCGTCGTCAATCGGCATGGCAAATCCGGCGTAATCATACTGGGCGATGTTGGCAAAATAGCTGGCGTGCATGGCCGATGCCTGCATGTCTTCAAGATGCAGCAAACCCGCGGGATTCCAGTATCCGGAGTTCACGTCCGATGTTGACGCCGTAACCGCACTCGACATACCAAGCGCCGCCGCATCAACTCCAATGTTCATGAACTCGTTGGAATATTTACGCACCGCCTGAGCCTGCATCAGCACGGGCAAAAGCAACAGCGGGATAAATTTGAGCAATGAATTCTTCACGCGTTTGTGTCCCCGTTTAGCCGCGGGAAAGGCATCTTTATTCGGTCCTCAGGTAATAGCAATTTTTTAGTCTGAAGTTGGTTCAAAAATACTGATTTTTTGCCGCTCGTGCATCTTGCATTCGCTGTGCCTTAAAATATTTGTTATAAACGCCGTGGCCTTGCGGTTATTGTCCTAAATTTGCGATCGATGGTACGACACATTCCCAATTTACTGACGCTTTTAAACCTGTTTTGCGGATGCATTGCCCTTGCGTTTGTGGCAGGCGCGCGTTATGACTGGGCGTTTGCTTTTGTATGTCTGGGTATTTTCTTTGATTTTTTTGACGGATTTCTCGCCCGGAAATTCAATGTGGCCGGACCGCTTGGCGTTCAGCTGGATTCACTGGCCGATATGGTAACCAGCGGAGTCGTGCCGGGTTATGTCGTTTACGCCATGATCGGCAGTAACACCAACTTGCATCCCGCCATTCCATTTTTGGGCTTTTTGGTCACGCTGGGTGCCTGTTACCGACTGGCCAATTTTAACATCGATACGCGGCAAAGTGATTCCTTTATCGGATTGCCGACGCCGGCCAATGCGCTATTCTTTTTAAGCCTGCCCGTCATCAAAGAGCAAACTGATTCCTTGCTGTTGCTGGAAATGCTGATCAATCCTTGGTTTTTGATCTTCCTTTCAGTTTTGAGCGCTTGGGTGATGAACGCCGAACTTCCGCTTTTCTCCCTAAAGGTCAAACAGTTCAGTTGGGCCAAAAACTGGGTGCAGGTGTTGTTTCTGGCGGTTAGTGCGCTACTGATCGTAGTCTTTCAGGTAGCTGCCATTCCATTGGTAATCGGGTTTTACGTTGTCCTTTCAGCCCTGGTACGCAAAGCCCGCCCATGACCTCGCGCAAGAAAATCCTGTGGGGAGCCCTGGTTTTGGTCCTGGCCGTGTTGACGGTTTTGGCCATTCACTACCGTCGCGCCATCTCGCATTACGTTTCGCACGAGCTCAGCCATGACGATAAACTGCACTTGATTCGCAATTTTGAAGTGATGAGCCGACACAAAGGCCAATCAGTCGGGTTTGATGTTTCGCAGTATCAGGGTGTAATCCGCTGGAGCGAAATTGATAGTGTCGAAGGGACGTTTCCGCTCGATTTTGTGTTTATCCGCGCCACGGCCGGCGATGATCTTGTCGACAAATATTTTCACCAAAACTGGCAACTGGCCAAAAACCGGCCGCTTATCCGCGGAGCGTATCACTACTACCGACCCGACGAAAACTCGGTGGAACAGGCCTACAATTTTATCAAGACCGTCAAGCTGGAAAAAGGCGATTTCCCGCCCGTACTCGACATTGAACAACTTCCGGAAGATCAACCGCTCGACAGCCTTAAAAAAGGGCTAAAACGCTGGCTTTGGCTGGTGGAAAAGCATTACAAGGTGCGGCCCATCATCTATTCGGGCGACAGGTTTTACAATGATTTTTTACGCGAGGATTTTCCTGATTATCCGGCGTGGATTGCCAACTACAATTTTTTTGTCGAAAACATGAACGACGGCTGGAGTTTCTGGCAATTTACCGACCGCGGATTTATTAAAGGGATTGATGCCGATGTCGATTTAAACCTCTACCAAGGGTCGCGTGCTGATCTGGACAAACTCCGCATCAAATAAGCATCATGAGATTATTTCTGCTCCTGACGCTACTCGCCGAGATAGCTTGTGCTCAGTCAAAAATCCGTTTGGTCGATTCGCAATCACGGCTGGGAATCGCTTACGCCAACATTTGGTGCGACGGAAAACTGCTGGTCTCGACCGATTCGACAGGAACCGCAAATCTTGCGTCAGATTGCTCGAGGCTGACGGTTTCGGCCACCGGATTTAAAACCAAAACGATTGATGCCGCACAGGCGATAATTTTTCTAGAAGCCGATACGCTGCAAATCCGCGATGTAGAAGTCAGGCGGCCCCGGCTTAAAAAAAGCCTGACGCTTGGCAAACTCAAATCCGGCGATATTGGCATTGTGGTACGGCGTGAAAATAGCGTCGGAAGCGTCGGTAAGTATTTTGCGCCAGTGGGAGATTATTTCTTAAAGGAGTTTCAGTTTAAGGCGCATCGGTCGGCCAACCGCATGGTGACCATTTCCGTGTATAGTGTCGATGAAAATCAAAAGCCCGATGAGTTGTTGGTGCAAAGTGACATTGTAAAGCATCTTCCAAAAGGAAACGGCATTTGCAAGGTTGATTTGACGCCTTATCGTCTTGCGATGCCGGAGGGTGGCGTTTTTATCTCGGTCAATTTTGTGCTGATTGATCGCAACAAGCATTTTAGCGAGCGCAATCCGGAGTGGTTTTTTTACGAGCCGTCGCTTAATGCAACAAGAACCGAGGGCTTTGAAAACACTTGGCATCTGGATGAAACCGGATGGAAAAAGAGCGAAAATTACAGGGTGGATTTTGCGCTGAAATTAACAGACTGACGGGAATTTTATGGGCTTTACATCCATCCGGAAGAAGTTCTTTTTCTGAGCCGATTTTCAATTGTGAACTTTAACATCTTCGGCAGATTTTCTGCACCCAAAATTGCCCGGTTTTCCGTAAGGGGGAAATCCCATGGTCGTCCCCCTTCCCATGAAGGAAAGTTAGTGTTTTGGTCGTTAAGCCGGATACAGAAAAATTGCCGCTAAAGTTAAAATTTGAAGATTTGGTTTCGCCCCAACCAGGCACTTGTCACATTATGTTTTGGATTGTCTAGGGATAAATAAACCAAATTATTCTCCCAGTAAAACAGCGCCCGTCACGCACGCAAAAAAAGCCATCGCCGCCAGGAATACCGCAACCGACATTGG
This sequence comes from uncultured Flavobacterium sp., assembly GCA_964537345.1. Taxonomy (GTDB): domain Bacteria; phylum Bacteroidota; class Bacteroidia; order Flavobacteriales; family Flavobacteriaceae; genus Flavobacterium. The sequence goes on from CAZIBV010000016.1 coordinate 30,309, forward strand.
ATTGGCAAAATTGACCTGAAATCCCCACGACGGATAAGCTTTTGGCACCACCACGCGATTGTCCTTCGGATTGTAGTAAAAAATCCGCCATCGATAATTTCCCGAGTCCTTTTCAGGCATGTTAAAAGTGAAGTTTCTTCTTGCGGAGTTCAAAATTCTGACCCAGGTAAACCTTGCGCACCATTTCGTCCTGCACCAGTTCTTCCGGCGTTCCCGCTTTAAGGATTCCACCTTCAAACATAAGGTAACTTTTCTCGGTAATGGCCAGGGTTTCCTGTACGTTGTGGTCCGTAATGAGAATCCCGATGTTTTTGTTTTTGAGTTGCGCCACAATCCGCTGAATGTCCTCAACCGCCACGGGATCGACGCCGGCAAAGGGTTCGTCAAGGAGGATAAATTTCGGATCGGTTGCAAGGGCGCGTGCAATTTCGGTACGCCTGCGCTCTCCGCCTGATAAAAGGTCGCCTCGGTTCGTACGGATGTGATTCAGGCTGAACTCGGCAATGAGCTCTTCCATCTTGGCTTCCTGTTGATCTTTAGTAAGTTTGGTGAGCTGCAAAACGCTCAGGATGTTATCTTCAATACTCAGCTTTCTAAAAACCGATGCTTCCTGCGCCAGGTAACCAATCCCGTACTGCGCGCGCTTGTACATCGGGAAGTCGGTGATTTCCATGTCGTCCAGGAAAATCTTGCCGCTGTTGGGTTTTACCAATCCCACAATCATGTAGAACGAGGTGGTTTTTCCCGCGCCGTTTGGCCCCAGCAATCCTACAATTTCACCTTGGTTTACCTGTACCGATACGCCTTTTACGACGGTTCGGCCTTTGTAGGTTTTAACGAGATTGTCAGCGCGTAGGATCATGAATTTGAAAATTATAAGATGGAAATTTCAAAAAGCTTTACAAATAAACTCTTTTTATCGGTTGACAAGCTCCGGAATTAACGATTATTTAAATAGACAAGTGCATCCAATGTCGATAAACTCAATTGTCAATTATCAATTATCAATTGTCAATTGATTCAAGCGCTTCCCAAAATTCATACGCGCGTCTCAAATGCGGGATGACGATTGTTCCGCCCACCAGGGTTGCAATGCTCAAAGCTTCCATCACCTGGGCGCGATTAAGCCCTTCCTTGTAACAGGTTTCCAGGTGGTATTTGATGCAATCGTCGCATCGCAGTACGGCCGAGGCCACCAATCCCAAAAGTTCCTTGGTTTTTACGTCAAGGGCTCCGGGCGCGTAGGCATTGGTGTCGAGGTTAAAAATCCGCTTGATGACTTTGTTGTCGTCGGCCAAAAGGCGCTCGTTCATGCGCGAACGGTACTCATTGAATTCAGTTACCGGATTACTCATATTTTTTTAGGCAGATTGGTTTGTGATTCCTCGCGTTTGACCACCACTTTCGAGATGAGAATGCTGATTTCATAAATAATCAGCATCGGGATCGTAACGATGATTTGGCTGACTACGTCGGGTGGCGTGACGATGGCGGCCACAATCAGGATGATGACGACGGCATATCGCCAGTACTTCCGTAAAAATTCAGGCGTGACAAGACCAAGCCTGGTCAGGAAATAGACAATGATGGGGAGTTCAAAAAACAGTCCGCAGGCAATCAGCGAGGTTTTGACCATGCCGATATATGACTGGAGATTGAACTCGTTTTTGATCGCATCGCTAACTGAAAATGACGCAAAAAAGTTGACCGACATCGGAATGATGACAAAATAGCCAAATAAGACGCCCAGGAAAAACAGTATCGATGACGAAAAAATAAATGTTTTGGCGTTGCGCTTTTCATTTTGATACAGCGCCGGACTGATAAAACGCCAGAGTTCCCAAAGCAAGTAAGGGAAACCCAAAATGAATCCGCCCATGATGCACACCCAAACCAAGATGTTGATCTGGCCTTCCATGGCGGTGTTCTGGATGACAAATTTGATATCGGTGATGCAAATGGCGTCTTTAAAACCCAACGCATCCGACAATTGGCACAACCATCGGTAAGTGACAAAGTCTGATCTGGTAGGGCCAAAGATGATTTCGTCAAATATAAAATCAGAAACGGCAAAAACTCCCGCTCCCAAAATCAGGATAACCACCGATGTCCGAACCAATATCCACCGGAGTTCTTCCAGATGGTCAAGGAACGACATTTCGTTGGGTTTTTTGCGCGTTTTGGCCATTACAAGATTCCCTCCTTAAGAATGTCGTGCAAATGCAGAACGCCTGCGTATTTTGAGTCGTCGACTACCAAAACCTGCGTGATTTTAAAATCTTCCATCAGGTTAAATGCCGATACGACCAAATCCTGCAGTCCGACGGTTTTTGGGTTTTTTGACATGATGTCTGCGGCGCGTAAATCAGCAAACGTATCGCGGTCGTTGAGCATACGCCTGATGTCGCCGTCGGTGATGATGCCCATCAGTTTGTCCCCGTCGACCACTGCGGTTACGCCCAGACGTCCGGCCGAAATGGAAACAATCACTTCCTTGATCGACGAATCAGGCCCCACCTGCGGACGCTGCGTTTGGTCGAGCATGTCGGCCACGCGAAGCAAAAGGCGTTTGCCCAATGCGCCGCCCGGATGGTATTGCGCAAAATCGTCAGGCGTAAATGAGCGGAGTTCCATCAGGCAAACTGCCAAAGCATCGCCCATGACAAGTTGTGCCGTCGTACTGTTGGTAGGCGCCAGGTTGATCGGATCGGCCTCGGCTGGAACAGTTGTATTGAGGATGTGATCGGAGTGGCGCGCCAAAAACGAGGTGGTGTTGCCCGTCATGCCAATCAGTTTGTTGCCAAACCTTTTGATGAGCGGAACGAGCACTTTGATTTCCGGGCTGTTGCCGCTTTTGGAGATGCAGATGACCACATCGCCGGGCTGAACCATTCCCAGATCGCCGTGAACCGCCTCGGCCGCGTGTAGAAAAATCGAAGGCGTTCCGGTTGAGTTCATCGTCGCCACGATTTTTTGGGCAATGATGGCGCTCTTCCCGATTCCCGTGACCACAAGCCGGCCCTTGCTTTGGTGTATCAGGTTGACCGATTGGACAAAACTGTCATCCAAAAGCGGGATAAGACCGGCAATTGCCTGACTTTCAGTTAAAATTGTTCGTCGGGCGACGGCCAGTATATTTTGGTTTGCAGTCAAAAGGGAATGTTTATAAAAGTTTGGTGATGTAAAAGAAAGTCGTAAATTTATTGATGCAAATTTAAATAAATTACCCGTTTCCCCAATAATGAATTCCAACGACCTAGATATTCACGCATCGTTAAAAAAGCACTTCGGGTTTAGCCAATTCAAAGGATTACAGGAGCAAGTCATCAGGAGTATCCTGGCCAAAAAAAATACTTTTGTCATCATGCCTACCGGCGGCGGCAAATCACTCTGCTACCAGTTGCCGGCGCTCATTCAGGAAGGGACCGCCATTGTGGTGTCGCCACTAATTGCGCTTATGAAGAATCAGGTTGACGCGCTGCGGAGCCTGTCGGCCGAATCAGGCGTGGCGCACGTTCTTAATTCATCCCTCACCAAAACCGAGATTACCCAGGTTAAAAAGGATATTTCGACGGGCCTTACCAAGTTGCTTTACGTTGCGCCTGAGTCACTGACCAAGGAGGAATATGTAACGTTTCTCAAATCGGTGCCGCTTAGTTTTGTTGCGATTGACGAGGCGCACTGCATCTCGGAATGGGGACACGATTTCCGTCCTGAATACCGCAATCTCCGACACATTATCCGTCAATTGGGCGATGTTCCCGTCATCGGACTCACCGCCACGGCCACACCCAAGGTTCAGGAAGATATCCTGAAAAACCTGGAAATGGTAGACGCGCAGGTTTTTAAATCGTCGTTTAACCGACCCAATCTGTATTACGAAGTGCGGCCCAAGACCAAGACGATCGAGGCCGACATCATACGATTTATCCGTCAGCACAAGGGAAAATCAGGTATCATTTACTGTTTGAGCCGCAAAAAAGTCGAGGAAATCGCCCAGCTTTTGCAGGTTAACGGGATCAATTCGGTTCCGTATCACGCCGGGCTCGACGCCAAAACCCGCGCCAAGCATCAGGATATGTTTTTGATGGAAGACGTCGACGTGGTTGTGGCTACCATCGCCTTTGGCATGGGTATCGACAAGCCTGATGTTCGTTTTGTCATCCACCACGACATTCCAAAATCGCTGGAAAGTTATTACCAGGAAACCGGAAGGGCGGGACGCGACGGCGGCGAAGGTCATTGTTTGGCGTATTATTCCTACAAGGATGTAGAAAAACTGGAAAAATTCATGTCGGGTAAACCGGTTGCCGAACAGGAAATCGGATTTGCGCTTTTGCAGGAAGTGGTGGCTTATGCCGAAACTTCCATGTCGCGTCGAAAGTTTCTGCTCCACTATTTTGGGGAGGAATTTGACGAGGAAAATGGCGATGGCGCCGATATGGATGACAATGTCCGAAACCCCAAGCCGCGCGTCGAAGCCATGGATCAGGTGGTCCTTTTGCTCAAAACCGTTCGCGATACCAAGCATTTGTACAAAGCCAAGGAAATTGTCTTTACGCTGATAGGAAAAGTAAATGCCGTCATCAAGGCTTACAAAACTGATACGCAACACTTTTTTGGCTTGGGTCAGCAGCACGACGAGCGCTATTGGATGGCGCTGATCCGCCAGGTTTTGGTTGATGGGCTTTTGATGAAGGACATTGAAACCTACGGCATCCTTAAAATTACTGAAAAAGGATTGAGTTATCTGGAAAATCCAACCTCATTCCTGATGTCAGAAGATCACGAATACAACGACGGCGACGACGAAACAGTGGTGGCCGCAACGCGATCATCGGGCGTGGCCGACGAAAATCTTATGGTGATGCTACGCGATTTGCGTAAAAAAGTAGCCAAAAAAGTTGGCGTGCCGCCATTTGTGGTTTTCCAGGATCCGTCGCTGGAAGATATGGCGCTCAAGTATCCGGTTTCTATCGAAGAACTCAGCAACGTTCACGGAGTAGGTGAGGGCAAGGCCAAAAAGTACGGCAAGGATTTCGTCGAACTGATTGCGCGCTATGTCACCGATAACGACATCACGCGTCCGGACGACCTGGTAGTCAAATCAACCGGAGCCAATTCGGCCAACAAACTCTACATCATCCAAAGCATCGACCGCAAATTATCGCTTACAGACATCGCAAAGGCCAAGGGATTCACGATGGATGCGCTGCTCAAGGAAATGGAACAGATCGTGTACTCGGGCACGCGTCTCAACATCAAATACTGGATTGACGACATGCTCGACGAGGATCAGCAGGAAGAAATACACGAATATTTTATGGAATCGGAAACCGACAGGATAGAAGACGCACTCAAGGAATTTGACGGCGATTACGACATTGAGGAACTGCGGTTGATGCGTATCAAATTTATCAGCGAAGTAGCCAACTGATGATACGCCTCGGGCTGGCTGAAGACAATCTTTTTACCTTGAGGTCGCTCGAGGAAAAGCTTTCATTTTTTGACGATATCCAGGTGGTTTTTACCGCAGCGAATGGCGCGATTGCAGTCGATGCCGCGGGTTTGCATCAGGTTGACGTCATTTTGATGGATATCGAGATGCCGGTCATGTCGGGCATTGAAGCTACCCGAACGATTGCGCAGGAACATCCCGATATCAAGATTATCATCATCACCGTTTTTGACGACGACCAAAACATTCTGGAAGCCATCAAGGCAGGTGCCGACAGCTATATCCTTAAGGACGTAACGCCCGACAAACTCCGGGAATCCATTGCCGATACGCTGGCCGGCGGCGCGGTCATGTCGCCCACGATTGCAGCCAGGGCGATGAAGCTTTTGCGTCAACCATTTGAAAGCCCGGGCGCCCAGGTGGCGCTGTCGGACCGGGAAACTGAAATTCTTGAACTGCTGAGCGAAGGCTTATCCAACCGTCTTATCGCCGAAAGGCTTTTTATTTCACCGTTTACCGTTAAGCGCCACGTGGAAAACATCTACCAAAAACTTCAGGCGCGCAACCGGATAGAAATGCTTCACAAGGCGCGGCAAAACCGACTTTTGTAAATTGGGCTGTTTGGCCCATTGCAGCCTGCACAGCCCGGAGGTACATTTGCTGAAACTCTAAATTTCACCAAAATGAAAACCCTCCAGATCCTTAAAAGTGCAGTGCTTGTCATGCTGTTGGTAATGACTTCGTGTTCAAGTGATGACGATAACAATGACAACAATAACAATCCTCCCGGATCAGGACCGTTTGTAGCCACAGTTGATGGTACGGCCTTCCCAACGGCCAATCTGTCGTTTACAAAAGCCAAGTACGTTGAGCAAACCAAGATGCTGCAAATCATTGGTCAGCCCACCGGACAAACGGAAACAATCTTTTTTAACCTGATGCCTTTTGGAACTGATTTTACTTACTGGCAGCCGGGTACTTATAATTTCAATCCGGCCAATTTGGCTACAGCCGGGTATCTGGCGTCGGCACAATACAACAAATGGAACGGTACTACCTATGATTTGTGGAACGTCAATTACGAAATTGATCCTACGGGGCAAATCGTCATCGAATCTATCACCGACACCCACGTAAAAGGCACGTTTTACTTTAATGCAGTACGTCTTAACACCGATGGTTCTTATGATTCATCAAATGTCGTTGAAATCACTCAGGGATCATTTGATCTTGATATCGAGCGCCTTTAAGCGTTCTCGTTGGTTAGTTGCTAAAGTGGGTCAATCCCACTTTTTTTATGGCCAAAGGTTTCATTTTTGTACTTTCGTGCCGTACCACTATTGCCCCAAATTATAATGGATTCTCTTACGCAGGCTGTTCTAGGCGCGGCTGTTGGCCAGCAGGCGGCCGGAAAGACACTGGGAAACCGGGCCGTACTTTACGGAGCAATCCTGGGTACGATTCCCGATCTGGATGTTTATGTCGGTAAATTCTACGATACCGTGACAGCGCTCGAAGTTCACCGCGGTTTTAGCCATTCGATTGTTTTCTATTTGATGCTGGCGCCGGTTTTGACGTGGTTGATCCAAAAACTTGAAAAAGGGAAAATCCAATACGTTCCGGCACTAAAAATGACGTTTTTGTGTTTGGTGACCCACCCGATACTCGACGCCTTTACGACTTGGGGAACCCAATTGTTCTGGCCGCTGGAGCATCGGTTGGATTTCAAGACGATTTTTGTCATCGATCCGTTGTACACGCTTCCGTTTTTGTTTTTCCTGATACGCGGAATGCTGGCAAAACAGTGGTCGCGCCGAATCCGCATGAACACACTTGGCTTGGCCATAAGTAGTGCATATCTTTTGCTATCGGTTGTGATCAAAATTTCGTCAGTAAGTATTTTCACGCGCGCGCTAAACGAACAGAACATCGCTTACAGTAGGCTGATTGTCAAGCCATCGCCCATGAACCTTATTTTGTGGAACGCCAACATCGAAACCCGGGACGGCTATTACCTTGCGGATTATTCTTATTTCGATTCGTCGCCCATATCGTTTGTATTTTATCCAAAAGGCTACGAATTTTTGGGTGAGATG
>CAZIBV010000017.1:0-13683 GCA_964537345.1 uncultured Flavobacterium sp.
CGTTCACCAGCTGTACCGAGCCAAACAACTATTTCAAGGTAAATGATGTGTTTGAGTTCAGCTCAAGCGTCGACGAACTTACCCAATATGTTTCTTCGCGCTAAACAAGATACCCCCATCTAAATCAACGCCCTTTGCAGGGCGTTTTTTTATTCGTTTTTGTAAGAAAAAGATTTGCCATGAGCGATGAATTCACTAGGGTTACCGCCAAACAAAAGAGTATCAGATTTTATGAGGAAATTATTTTTATTCGTTGCCAGCTATGGCGTTTTCATGTTCCAGCGATAACGACAAAGGCGGAGGCGGAGGAGCCGACTCGGTTACTTTTACATTTAACGGTCAGCCAAAATCACTTACCAATGTAATCGTTTCGGAAGAAGGCGGTGGAACGGAAGTATATCTTGGTGTAACAGCCAATATCGGAACCGACAACATCGTTTCATTTAACACCTATCGCGGTGACGTAGGGGCCGACGCAATTTTTGGCTTTTCGTTTATCATCGACGGACAAACTTATTTTCCAAACGGAAACCTGACCAACATTGTCCAAACCAATAACAGCAATACCTTAAAGGATCGTTTAGCGGAACTTTGCTTGACATGGAAGGAATTGAATATCCAGTTACAAACGGAAGTTTTGACATCAAGTATTAAGAAATTCCCTTTAATAAAAAATCCCGCCTCTCACAAAGCGGGATTTTTTTATCACGATAAAATGCTGATTAAAGTTCCAGCGCTTTTTTGGCGTTTCCACCCATAAGCAGTTCTTCAGGATTTTCAAGTCCTTCCTTGACAGCCACCAGGAATCCAACTGATTCGCGGCCGTCGATGATGCGGTGATCGTATGAAAGCGCCACGTACATCATAGGGTGAATTTCAACTTTTCCGTCAACGGCAATCGGGCGCTCAATGATGTTGTGCATACCCAGGATACCTGATTGCGGCGGGTTGATGATTGGCGTCGACAGCATCGATCCAAAAACACCTCCGTTAGAAATGGTAAACGTTCCGCCGGTCATGTCGTCAACGGTAATCTGTCCGTCGCGGGCACGCAAGGCAAGGCGCTTGATTTCAGCTTCAACGCCGCGGAATGAAAGCGCTTCGGCATTTCGAACCACCGGAACCATAAGTCCTTTTGGTCCTGAAACCGCAACCGAGATGTCACAGTAATCGTATGAAATTTTCTGATCGCCGTCGATCATAGAGTTTACGTCAGGGAACAATTGCAGCGCGCGGGTAACTGCCTTGGTAAAAAACGACATATAACCCAGGGAAAGTCCGCCGTGCTTGGCCTTGAACGCATCTTTGTATTCGTTGCGTATTTTGTTGATTGGCGTCATGTTCACCTCGTTGAACGTTGTAAGCATGGCCGTTTCATTCTTGGCCGAAACCAAACGCTCGGCAACCTTGCGACGCAACATTGACAACTTGGTGCGCGACTCACCGCGGCTTCCGCCTGTCGGAGTTCCCATCGAGGCTTTCCCTGAAGCATTGACAGCATCGTCTTTGGTGATGCGTCCGCCTTTTCCGGTTCCAACCACATCGGCCGGGGTCAGGTTTTTCTCTTCCAGAATTTTGCGCGCAGCCGGCGATGGAGCCTGCGTGGCGTATGTTTTTTCAGGAGCCGGAGCCGCCTTTGGCTCTTCTTTTTTAGGCTCTTCTTTCTTCACTTCAGGCTTGGCTTCCGCTTTTGGAGCACCTGCAGCCGGAGCGCTTGCACTTGTGTCAATCAGGCACACCACCGCGCCAACGGCTACGGCATCGCCTTCTTGCGCCTTAAGGGTGATGATTCCACTGGCTTCGGCGGGCAGTTCAAGTGTGGCTTTGTCTGAATCGACTTCGGCAATGGCCTGGTCTTTCTCGACATAATCGCCGTCTTTTACCAACCATGTCGCAATTTCAACTTCTTTGATCGACTCGCCCGGAGACGGGACTTTCATTTCTAAAATCATCTCTTTAGGTTTTATGCCGCAGTTTATTGCTGGACTGCGGTGGGTTTTATTGTTCAGCGTCTAAAGTTACTAACTGTACTTTAAACCGGAAACTGATTTTTAATTAAACAAATTTTTGTCGAATACCATGGCGATGGCAGCCGCGTGACGTTTCTTGGCACGGGCGTAGCTTCCTGCAGCCGGCGCGCTGTATGCTTTTGGTGCGGCCAGTCGGAACTTGACATCGGTAAAGTTGAGCAACATATAGCCGTAAGCTCCCATGTTGCGCGGCTCTTCCTGCGCCCAGACAATATCGTCGGCGTTGGGGTACGATTTGATGATTTCCTGCAATTGCGCGGTTGGCAGCGGGAACAATTGCTCGATACGCACCAGCGCAACATCGTCGCGTCCTTTCTCCTGGCGTTCAGCCAACAGATCGTAATAGAACTTACCGGTACAGAACACCAATGTTTTCACTTTTTTCTTGTCGACCGTATTGTCGTCGATGGTTTCGCGGAATGAACCGTTGGCCAGTTCATCAACACTTGAAACCACCAGCGGGTGACGCAACAGCGATTTTGGCGTAAACACGATCAGCGGCTTGCGGAAGTTTGTCTTCATCTGACGGCGCAACAAGTGATAAAAGTTTGCCGGCGTCGTACAGTCGGCCACAAACATGTTCTCGTTGGCACACATCTGCAGATAGCGCTCCATACGGCCGGATGAGTGCTCGGCACCCTGACCTTCATATCCGTGCGGAAGCAGCATCACCAATCCGTTCTGGTTGTTCCACTTATCTTCGGCAGCCGAGATATACTGATCGATCATAATTTGCGCACCGTTCGAGAAGTCGCCAAACTGCGCTTCCCAAATCGTTAGCGTTTTAGGGCTGGCCAGCGCGTATCCGTAATCAAAGCCCACTACGCCGTACTCCGACAGCAGCGAGTTGTAGATATAGAATTTGCCTTTGGCGTCCTTGAGTTGCTGAAGCGGGATGACTTCTTCTTCCGAATCTTCAACCTTGACCACGGCATGGCGGTGTGAGAATGTTCCGCGCTCGACGTCCTGGCCGGAAATGCGGACGTCAAATCCTTCCTGCAAAAGCGATCCGTAGGCCAAGAGTTCGCCCATTCCCCAATCGAGGGCGTCGTTGGCGAACATCTCCTTGCGGTCGTTGAACAACTTTTGGATTTTGCTTATAAAGTTCTTGTCGGATGGCAACTCGGTAAGAGCGGTAGCAATCTCGGTAAGTTTTTCCTTTGGAAACTTGGTGTTTACAGGTTTCAGCATGTCTTCCTGATAGCCCGCAGTAAATCCTTCCCATTCGTTTTGCATGAACGGGGTAATGACAGTTAGATCTTTCTTGCGCGACGCCTCAAGGTTTTCCTCGAGAATCGCCTTGTATTTGTCTTCGATGGATTTAACATAGCCGTCCTCGATCACGCCTTCGGCCAAAAGTCTTTCAGCGTAAAGGTCGCGCGGGTTTTTGTGGCGCGCAATGATTTTGTAGAGTTTGGGCTGGGTAAAGCGCGGTTCGTCGCCCTCGTTGTGTCCGTATTTTCGGTAGCCCAAAAGGTCGATAAAGACGTCGCTGCCAAACTGCATGCGATAGTCGAGTGCAAACAACATGGCGTGAACCACGGCCTCGGCATCATCGGCGTTTACGTGAAGCACCGGCGAATTGGTCACCTTGGCGATATCGGTACAATACGTAGAAGAACGCGCGTCCAGGTAGTTGGTGGTAAAACCAACCTGGTTGTTGATCACAATGTGAATGGTTCCGCCTGTTTTGTAGCCGTCAAGTTGCGACATCTGAATGATTTCATAGACAATTCCCTGACCGGCTACGGCTGCGTCACCGTGAAGCGCGATAGGAAGCACCTTGCTCACATTGTCCGGGTAATAACGGTCCTGCTTGGCGCGTGTGATACCTTCAATGACGGCACCCACGGTTTCAAGGTGCGACGGGTTTGGCGCAAGGTTGATGTTGATGTTGCGTCCGGAAGCGGTTTTGCGGTCGGCGGTAAGGCCAAGGTGGTATTTTACGTCGCCGTCAAAAAGCGCGTCGTCGTCGTAATCCTTTCCGTCAAATTCGCTAAAAATATCCTGTGTAGGTTTTCCAAAAATGTTGGCCAAAACGTTGAGGCGACCGCGGTGGGCCATCCCCATGACAAATTGCTCCACACCTTTCTCAGCAGCGGCTTCAATAAGCGCGTCAAGGCCGGGAATCAGTGACTCGCCACCTTCCAGTGAAAAACGCTTTTGACCTACGTATTTGGTATGCAAAAAGTTCTCAAATGCAACAGCTTCATTGAGCTTGTGCAAAATGTTCTTTTTTTGTTCGGCGCTAAAACGCGGATGGTTGTCGTTGTAGCCGATTTTGTCCTGAATCCACTGGATCACTTCAGGCTTGCGGATATACATGTACTCCACTCCGATGGAACGGCAGTAAATGTTTTGCAAATGCCCGACAATTTCCCGCAGCGAACACGGCTGGAGTTTCATGGCCTGAGCCGCGTCAAAAACGGTATCCAGATCAGCATCCGACAGACCAAAATTTGACAGCTCGAGCGTTGGCGAAAATACGCGGCGTTCGCGCACCGGGTTGGTCTTGGTAAACAAGTGACCACGGGTGCGGTAACCTTCAATCAGTTTGAGAACGTTGAATTCCTTTTGAAGTTTGTCTGAAACTACACTGCAATCCTGCGATTCAGCATATGCGGCAATCTGCTCGCCAACCGGGCCGCTTCCGTAGTTGGCGACTGCAAAGTCAAAACCTTGAAAAAAGCTTCTCCAACTCGGTTCGACCGTGTCGGGATTTTCAAGATATTCGTCATAAAGTTGCGCAAAAAAATCGGCATGTGCCGCGTTCAAGAAGGAAAACCGATCCATGATTGATTAGTAAAAAATCTAGGTTGTTAAAATGTCCCGCAAAAGTACGACAATCCCCTTAATATAATCTATTTTTTAGATACTTTTATGGAATATGTAAACCCCCTCATAATCTGCATGAAAAATCAATTTTTAAAACTCATTTTTCTACTGATATCGGCCTCTTCATTTTTGCATGCACAAGACGCTCCGCAGCGATCAGAATTTTGGAAAAACGTGCAGTTTGGCGGCGGAATAGGCGCAGCGGTCGGCACCGGTTTCGCCGATATTACGGTGGCTCCGGCAGCCATTTATAATTTTAACCGATACGTGGCGATGGGCGTTGGTCTCCAGGGAAGTTTTGTCAAGGTGCGCGACAGTCACGAAGCCTGGATATACGGCGGAAGCCTGCTGGCGCTTTTCAGCCCGATTGAAGAGGTGCAACTTTCGGCCGAACTCGAGCAAATGCGCGTCAACTCAACTTTGCGCCTTCAGGGATTTGAGGAAACGCAGAGCAATTTCTGGAATACAGCGCTGTTTCTGGGAGCCGGCTATCGCACCGGCAACGTCACGATCGGGGTGCGCTACAATTTGCTTTTCAGCGAGGACGACAGGGTTTACGGCGATGCATTTATGCCGTTTGTTCGCGTGTTCTTTTAATAACGGTTGCGGAACCAAACTTTTTGCCACTCGCGTTTCAGGATAAGGAAGGCGACATTTCGCGACAACTCAACCATGTCTGATCCGTCCAATTGCTTGACCTGATCTTCCGATACGTCGATGATGTACAAAAGGTTGAGATACTCGGCAAACCGATACTGGATAAGCCGGTAGATTTTTTCGTGCAACTGAACTTTGAGCTCCTCGGGTGTTGTGCTTTGCGGAAAGTCGACCGCTTCATTGGCCAGGTTAAAATCCTTGTTGAGCTGGTCGATCAACTTGAGGTAAAGGTTTTCCCTGGTGGCGTCGGCCAAAAGATCGTCGGTATTTTGAGGAGCTAAAAACAAGATGGCATATTTCGCGGTTAAAAATCAGACTTTGCGGCCCATCAGTTCGCGGCCAAAAGTCTCAAGATATTCTTTGGCGATACTCGTAATGTCCATCGCCTGCAAGGTTTCAAAAGCCTGATAGGTGTAATCGCGGATGGCTTGCGCAGTAGCTTTGGCAGCGCCGGATTCCTCAAAAATCGCCTTGACCAATTCAACCTTTTGCGAACTGTCTTCCGGACTGATGGAAAACAGATGACGGAGTTGCGTGGCCTGGGCGTCGTCGGCAAATTCAATGGCCTTGAGGTAGAGGTATGTTTTTTTGTTTTCGATGATATCGCCACCCACCTGCTTGCCAAAAGTGGCCGGATCACCAAAAGCATCCAGGTAATCGTCCTGCAGTTGGAACGCCATGCCCAACCCGACGCCAAAGTCGTAAATCTTTTGACAATTTCCGGGCGTCGTCCCCGCTACAATGGCGCCCATCTTAAGCGCGGCACCCACCAAAACGGCCGTTTTGCAGCGAATCATGTTCAGGTATTCATCAAGGGTAACGTCGTCGCGATTCTCAAAATCCACATCCCATTGCTGACCTTCACAAACTTCGAGCGCGGTTTTGCTGAACAGCTTGGCCAATTGCGCAAAAGTTTCCGGCTCATACCGCTCAAAAAATCTATACGCCAGGATCAGCATGGCATCACCCGAGAGAATTCCGGTATTCACATCCCATTTTTCATGAACCGTCACCTGACCGCGGCGCAGCGGAGCTTGATCCATGATGTCATCGTGAACCAATGAAAAATTATGGAATACCTCAACGGCCAGTGCGGCATCGATCGCCTTGTCGGGATCGGCACCAAAAATCTCGGCAGCCATAAGCGTCAAAACCGGCCGCATCCGCTTTCCGCCCAAACTCAAAATGTAGCGGACGGGTTCGTAAAGGTTATCGGGCTGACCAAAATCAATCTCTTGCTTTAGCCGATCTTCAATCTTTTGCTGATAGGAAATAATGGGTTGCATAGCATAATTTGTGGCTAAGGTAAGCGACCCAGGTTGTAAAGCAAAACGCTCTCAAATTTTGCCGTGTTAAAAAAATGTAAAACCTTAGGAAACTTTTTTTGTATTCAAAGTTTCCGCTCTACTTTTGCTCCCGATTTTTTTTGGAAAATGAAAGAGAAGATTATCAGCAAATCGTGTGAGATGTTCCTGAAACTGGGTTTCAAGAGCATTACCATGGACGACATTGCCAATGAAATGAGCATTTCAAAAAAGACGATCTACAAGTTTTTTGCCAACAAGGAAGTGCTTATTGCCGAGGCGACCAAGGCCGTCCACGACACCGTCCACCAAACTTTAAACGAGGTGCGTCAGATGGGTTTAAACCCGATTGAAGAAAACTTTGAGGTCCGCAAAGTCATCAAGGGCGTTTTTCAGGCTGCCGACAACTCACCGCTATTTCAGCTTAAAAAACACTATCCGGAGATTTACAACGATGTGGTAAAGCGCGAGCAGGACGAATGTCATTATTTTTTGCGCGAAAACATCCTCAATGGTATCGACAGTGGATATTACCGCAAGGAAATCGACATTGATACCGTCATTCGTTTTTACAACACCCTGATTTTTAATATCAATGAAACCGTTGCGCTCAAAAAAGAGGCCCAGGCACTGGAACTTGAAGCGCTGGTTTATCACACAAGGGCAATTTCTACACTAAAGGGAATTGCCGAACTGGAAAAGCAATTATCAATCAACTCTAATCTATGAAATCTATCCGTTACCTGATTGCGGCGGTTTTGATGACCTCACTGGCCACCGCACAGGATGATCGAGCGTCAGATTCGTTTTCGCTCAAACAAGCCATCGAACACGCGCTGCAATACAACTACCGCGTGATCAATGCCAGCCGGGACATTCAGGCTGCCGAACAAAAAAAATGGGAAACCACGGCTGCGGGACTTCCGCAAATTGCGGCCAACATCAACTACACCAACAACTTTGACCTTCAGCAATCGCTGGTGCCGGCCGAGTTTTTTGGCGGCGCTCCGGGCGAATTTATCGCGGTGGCGTTTGGAACGCGTCACTCGGTTAACGCCGGCGCAACGCTTAACCAATTGATTTTTGACGGATCTTACATTGTAGCGCTTCAGGCATCCAAAACGTATCTGCAGTATTACAACAACCTCAAACAAAAAACCGACGTCGAAATTCGCGAAGCCGTGACCAACGCCTACGGAAACGTATTGCTTGCACAGGAAAGCATCGAGATTTTGGAGAAAAACCGCCAAACGCTTGAAAAAGTATTGGGCGACACCCGCCAAACGTATGAGAACGGGCTTGTTGAAGAGGAAAACGTAGAGCAATTGCAGATTACGCTGAACACGGTGCTCAACAACCTGAACAACGTAAGGCGATTGAAGGACATTGCGCAAAACATGCTCAAGCTTCAACTGGGAATCCCGATTGACCAATCAATCACATTGACCGATGAACTCGACCAGCTGACGCGCGACAACATGGATTTGGCGCTCACACAGTCAGAATTTAACATGGCCAATAACGTTGACCACAAAATTGTTGAAAACCTGGTGGAGCAGCGTCGCCTTGAACTCATGCGCGAAAAGAGCAAGGCCTTGCCAACACTGGGCGCTGCGTTTAACTTTGGCTACCTTGGATTTAACAATGAATTCGCTTTTTTGGAACGCGAGCAACAGTGGCTCAAATATTCCAATATGGGCGTGAATCTGAGCATCCCGATTTTCTCGAGCTTGAGCCGAAGTGCGCGAACCCAACAAGCCCGCATAGCATTTGAGCAGGCCAAAACGCAACGCACCGAGACCGAACAAATGCTTATGCTGCAATATCAGGAAGCCAAAAGTCAGTACGAGTTGAGCATCGAGGAATACGAAAACTGGAAACAGAACCTGGCCTTGGCCGAGCGTATCGAAGGCAAACAAAGCATCAAATTTCGCGAAGGTTTGTCGACGAGTTTTGACTTTGCCGATGCCCAGCGCCAACTTTATTCAGCCCAGCAGCAATATCTGCAATCCATGATTGACGTGATCAACCGCAGGGCAAAACTTGAACGAATCATCAACCCTAACTAATACCAAATGAAAAAGAACCTAATCATACTGTTTTCAGGACTTTTACTGGTGGCCTGCGGCAAAAAAGAAGAAGAAGCAGCCGCCCCCGTTAAGACCGATGCACCAACTGAAGCGCTCGTTTCAGTGGTAAAAGCTGCCGATACTGTGTTTACACACTACCTTGACATTCAGGGCAACGTGGACACCCGTGAAAACCTCATCATTTTTCCGGAATTTTCAGGAACGCTTCTCACCTTAAACGTAACGCCCGGACAGCGCGTGACCAAGGGTCAGGTTTTGGGCCGCATCGAGGACGGCGGACTGAGCCAGCAGGTTTCGCAATTGGAAACGCAGGCGGCTCTTGCCAAAACTACCTTTGAGCGTCAAAAGCGTTTGTGGGATCAAAAGATTGGGTCGGAGATGCAGTATTTGCAGGCCGAAACCAATATGATCAGCCAACAAAAAGCTGTCCAGCAGGCGCGTGCACAATTGGCTAAAACCATCATCAAGGCGCCGATTTCAGGAACTGTCGATGAAATCATGACCGACCGCGGACAAGTAGTGGCGCCAGGACAAGGCATTGTGCGTATCGTCAACCTGGGCAATATGTATGTGTCGTCGCAGGTACCGGAGGCTTACGTAGGGAAAATCAAGGTGGGAACGCCGGTCAAGGTTGACATCACATCGCTCAACAAAACCTACGACGGAAAAATCCGCCAGGTGGCCAATAACATCAATCCGGCCAACCGCAGCTTTGGAATCGAGATTGCCGTTCCGAACAATGAAAATCTTTTGCGTCCAAACCAGGTCGCAAAACTCAAAATTGCCGACTACACCAATCCCAATGCGGTGGTGGTGCCGTCAAACGTGATTTTGCAGGACGGCGACGGAAAACAGTACGTTTTTGTGGTGGACAATGCCGGCGCAAACTCGGGCACGGCCAAGAAAGTAAGTGTTACCTCCGGGTTGACAGCCAATAATCAAACTGAAATTACCAGCGGACTCAAAGGTGGCGAAATGGTAATATCGGAAGGCGCCAACTCAGTTTCAGAAGGGATGAAAGTTAATTTTTAACGAGCCGGAACAGCCTGAAATCATCCCGGGCATCCCATCAACCATAACAAATCAAGTATGAGCACAAATCATAAAAAGGAATTTGGCATCTCGAGTTGGGCCGTCGACAACCGGGTGACGGTATACATTCTCACCGCGCTGATTGTCGTTACCGGCGTGATTGCCTACATTACCATGCCGCGGGAAAGTTTCCCTGAGGTTATTGAGAACAAGATTTACGTGACGTCGGTTTTCCCAGGAAACTCGGCTGAAGATGTTGAAAAACTGGTGGTCAAGCCGCTGGAAAAAGAAATCAAGAACATTAGTGGCGTTGACAAAATCACCTCAAACTCTTACCAGGATTTTGGTATGATCATCATTGAGTTTGCCGACAAGGTAAGCATCGATCAGGCCAAGGCGCGCGTCAAGGACAAGGTGGATATTGTAAAGGCCGATACCGATTGGCCCAACCTGGACAACGGCAGCAAGGTGGAACCCAGCGTTTTTGACCTGAACATATCTGAGGAAGTTCCGATCCTGAACATCAACATGGAAGGAAACTACACCGCGCAGCAACTCAAAAAGTACGGTGAGGAAATTCAGGACGATCTCGAGGAGATATCCGAGGTGAAACAAGTTGACATTTTGGGTGTCGATGACAAGGAAGTTGAAATTGCGGTTGACATTTTCAAGATGTCGGCGGCGCAGGTTTCATTTGACGACATTCAGAACGCCGTTCGCGCCGAGAACGTGACCATATCGGGCGGAAACCTGATTACGGCCGGATCGCGCAGCAACATTAGGGTGATTGGTGAAATCAGTCAGCCAAAAGAGTTGGAAAACGTTGTTGTAAAATCATTTGGCGGAACCGTCTACCTTAAAGACATCGCCCAGGTTGAATTCAAGGAAAAGGAACGCACCACATTTGCGCGCGAGTCAGGGAATGAAGTGGTGATGCTCAACGTGAAAAAGCGTGCGGGCATGAACATGATTTCGGCCATCGATCAAATCAAGGAACGACTGGAAAAAGCCCGCGAAAGTTATCTGCCGGCCGACCTTAAACTCACGCTGACCAACGACGAATCGTCAAAAGTGGAACACCAGGTTGACGAACTGTCAAACCACATCATCTTTGGAATTATCCTGGTGATGATTGTGCTGATGTTTACCATGGGATTGCGCAACTCTTTGTTTGTGGGCGCGGCGATTCCGCTGTCGATGCTGATGGCTTTCAGCGTGTTGTCGATGTTTGGCATGACGCTCAACACCATGGTGCTTTTTGGCCTGGTGATGGGACTCGGAATGCTCGTGGACGATGGAATCGTGGTGGTAGACAACGTCTTTGCCAACATGAAAAAAGGCATGGACCGGTACACGGCGTCAAAGTTGGGCATTGGCGAAATTGCCTGGCCGGTAATCTCCTCGACGGCTACCACACTCATGGCGTTTTTGCCTTTTGTGCTGTGGCCGGGAACCATGGGTAAATTCATGATTTACTTCCCGATTACACTCACCGCTACCCTGACGGCTTCGCTTTTTGTGGCGATGATCATCAACGCGGCCATGACCGGCGGATCGATGGATATTGAAGACCGGAACGTCAGCAAGAAATCAGCCAGGACCTGGAGCATAATTTTTATTGCGACTGGATTTGTGTTTGTGCTTTTGGGCAACATTTACGACTCAAAAGGCATGCGCGCCATCGGACACCTTTCTATCATCGCGCTGGTTTTGATGTGGTTGTACCGCGTTAAACTGTACCAATGGACACAGGATTTCCAGCACAAATTCTTTCCGCGGATGGAACTCAAATACATGCGCTTTTTGGATAAAATCCTTACCGGAAAAAGGGCCTGGTATTCTTTCCTGGGCATCATTGGCATGCTGATCCTTTCCTTTATGCTGGTTGGAATTTTCCCACGCAAAGTGTTGTTCTTCCCGGAGAACATTCCAAACCAGGTGATTGCCTATATCGAGTATCCGCAGGGAACAGACATCTCTAAAACAGATAAAGCCACGCGTTTTGTCGAGAAACAAATCATCCAGATCCTGAGCCGCTATGTCGACAAGGGAACCAATGAAAACTGGATTGCCGAGTCAATCGTATCGCAGGTAGGTGTGGGCGCCGGAAACCCCAACGTTGATCCGGGCAACACATCTGAAACGCCATACAAGGGAAAAGTTACGGTCAACTTTAGGGAATACAAATTCAGGCGTGGTGTCGACACATCGGAACTGCTGGAAGAAATCCGTTCTAAAATCCAAGCAATTCCCGGAGCAAAAGTTACGGTTGAAAAAGATGCCAATGGTCCGCCTGCCGGTTACCCGATCTCTATCGAGCTCACCGGAAAGGACTACGACCAGATGTTGAGCGAGGCGCAAAAGATGATTGCGTTTATCAACTCGAAGAAGATTCCGGGCATTGAAAAACTGCAAACCGACGTCAACCGTGAATCACCTGAACTGGAAGTAATGGTCGACCGCGTCAAGGCGGGAACTTCAGGCATATCGACCGGTCAGGTGGGTATGAACCTGCGCCGTTCAGTTTACGGTCAGGAGATTTCAACCTACAAGGAAGGCGATGATGATTACAACATTACCGTCAGAATGCAGGAAGATCAGCGCAAGGACGAGAGCGTTTTGTTTAACCAATCGCTCACCTTCCGCAACCAGAACAACGGACAGATTGCACAGGTTCCAATCTCGGCGGTGTCGGAAACCCAAAAGAACTTTGTATTCAATCAGGTGAAGCGCAAGAACCACAAGCGCATCATGACGATTTACTCAAACGTGATTACGGGTTATAATGCCGACGAGATCACCAAAACCATCCACGCCGAACTCAAGAATTACAAAATGCCTAAGGGAATCACTTACGGATTCTCGGGCGTTCAGGAAGAACAGGGCAAAAACCAAAGCTTCCTGATGTATGCGCTGTTCCTGGCGATGGCGGGCATTACGATCATTATCGTGCTGCAGTTTAACTCCATCTCCAAAACGCTCATCATCCTGTTTACGGTGGTGCTGAGTTTCTCGGGTGTGTTTTATGGCTACGTGATCGCCAACATGGATTTTGTGATCCTGATGACGATGATGGGAATCATATCGCTGGCGGGAATCGTGGTGAAAAACGGCATTGTACTGATGGACTTCTTTGTGCTTTTGCTGGATGAAAAAGTCCGCGAAAAAGGCCTTAAGGAACACGACGACCTGACGCTTGACGAAATCAAGGAAGTCATCATCGAGTCAGGCCGCTCGCGTCTGCGTCCGGTATTGCTTACCGCGCTGACAGCCGTTCTGGGATTGATTCCACTGGCCATCGGATTGAACTTTGACTTCTTTTCACTCATCACCGATTTCAACCCGCATATCTTTATTGGCGGCGACAACGTGATGTTCTGGGGACCGCTGGCCTGGACGATCATTTTTGGTCTGACCTATGCCACAGTACTCACACTGGTGATGGTTCCGGTCATGTTCTTCCTGGTTAAACGCACCAAGCATTACTGGAGAGACAGGCGGAAGGGGATTGAGATTTAAGATTTTAGATTTTAGATTTCAGAATAGTGATCTAGTACAGTTGAAACTGGTAAACTACTAATTGGAATTTGGAATTTGGAGTTTGGAACTTGTCTTTCGTCTTTCGACTTTCGACTTTCGACTTTTGGAATTTGGAATTTGGAATTTGGAAATTAAAGGTTGCTAATCGCTAGACTTCAGAATAGGGATTTAAAAATGAAACCGTCGGCAACACCG
>CAZIBV010000017.1:13783-21098 GCA_964537345.1 uncultured Flavobacterium sp.
GCTAATCGCTAGACTTCAGAATAGGGATTTAAAAATGAAACCGTCGGCAACACCGGCGGTTTTTGATTTTAGATTTTAGATTTTAGATTTCAGAATAGGGATTTCGTAAAATTGAAACGGTAAACTACTATTGGAATTTGGGATTTGGAATTTGGATTTTCTCTTTTGTCTTTTGTCTTTCGTCTTTTGGAAGCAAAAAACCCGAAAAAAGAAAGTCGAACGCTTCCTTTTCCCGGATTCTAATTGTTAATCGTTAACTGTTAATTGTTAATTAAGCACGTTTGCCTCAATTCCTGTTCACCAACGCTTCCTGCTTCCAGGTTTTCACTGATTCCAGTTTGTTGTTGTCGTAGCTAACCTCAGCCAGTCCCGCTTCATTCCAGTGAAGCCATTGACCGACCTTTTTTCCGGCCGCATATTCCGCCACCGATTTTTTGTTTCCGGCAACATCGTACGAAACCCATTGGCCCTCCAGTTTTCCGTCTTTAAAGAATCCAGTCTGGCGAACCTGTCCGTTCTCATAGAAATAAGTCGCCTTAACCAGGTTTCCGTGCGCTTCCAATTTAGGTTCTATAGAGTGGGCACTCACCACTCCCGCGGCAAGCATCAATCCCATAAGCATCAGTTTTTTCATAATTCTGTGATTTGATAGCATTTACATAACAAAACTATTCAAAAATTTACACAAACCAAACTTTCGCTTAACAATTTGGTAACATTGACGCAAAACTTAACATTGGGCACAAAAAAAGCCGGCATTTGCCGACTCTTTTCCAGGTATAAAAAACTCTAATTCAACAACTTGTCAAGGGTTTCCGCCAATTTTGGATCAGACGGACGCGGCGCATCTGCATCAACGATTACCCCGTTTGGATCAATCAGGATAAAACGCGGAATCGAATTGATGTTGTACGCCCTGCAAAAATCTGATTGCCAGGCTTTATCGGCATAAAGCTGAACCCCGCCCAGTTGACGGTCGGTCACAAACTTTTTCCACTTTTCATAATCCTTTTTCTCGTCAATCGAAATCCCCACAAAATGAATATTCCTGCCATGGTATTTCTCCTCGATCTTCTTCATCGCCGGAATCTCGCGGATGCAAGGCCCGCACCAGGTAGCCCAAGTGTCAATGTACACATACTTGCCGCGCAAATCCTCAAGCTTGGTTGTTCCGCCCTTGTGGTTTTCAAAGTTAAACGACGCCGACGGCTTGCCGTTCAGCTCAGCATTCTTGGCCTTCATCGCCAGGTATTCTTCCTGAGCTTTGGCGCTGGCGGCCATCTCAGCCTGCATATTTGCCTCGAAAGATTTTTTCAAATCCGGATCCAACCCATCGCCCATTCGCTTGGCAACACTGGCATTGTAGTCGTTGACCAGTTTCATCAACTCGTCCGGCTTGTTTTGCAAAGCCGCAGCCTTTTCACCCATCACCTCTTCTTCCAGAACCTTGGCGGCAAGAAAATTATTCTCTTTTGATCCCTTTCCGGTATACTTGATGCTCTCGTCAAACTCCTTGGTATCCATTGTAAGGTTCAAATCCTGTCCGCCCTTAAAGAAAATCTCGGTAAACTCCTGGCCAATCATCACAGTATAAATCCCTGTAGGAATCTCAAAAGACTCGCTAAAAGTACCATCCTTGGCAACCGGAATCACGCGCAACGCCTTGTTATCTTTAACCACAACCACCTTATCGCTGGTAGGATTGGTTATTTTTCCTGAAAATTTAACCGTTCCCTGCGCAAAAACCGTCGAGCCCGCAAGCAACAGGCACATCAAAAAGTGTTTCATATATAAAAATTTAAAATCAAATGTAAACAAATCGCCCACACGTTCGCCATCCGTTTGATTATTTTTTTGCAGCCTGTCCCGCTGTCCGCTATAGCTTTCTCAAACCCCGCGCTATTTGTAGCACGGCGCGGGGGCTCCCGCTGGTCGCCCCGCGCCGCAACAAACGCAGCGGGCTTTTTTAAAAGGCTGCCGCTTCCATCGGGGCTGGGCAATACCGTAAATTTGCAGCCGAGTGCCATCGTGCCCGTTAAAATGATATTTTTGCACAACAATTTTTCACCATGTATAGAAGTCACACCTGCGGCGAACTCAACGCCTCACACATCAACCAAACCGTAACCCTGGCCGGCTGGGTCCAGAAATCCCGCGACAAAGGATTCATCAACTGGGTCGATTTGCGGGACCGCTACGGCATTACCCAACTGGTGTTTGACGAAGCGCGGTGCAGCAAAAGCCTGATGGAGCTCGCCAAAACGCTGGGGCGCGAATTCGTCGTTCAGGTAACCGGAACCGTCATCGAGCGCGAATCCAAAAATCCAAACATGCCCACCGGCGACATCGAAATCCTGGTGGACGACCTCAACATACTCAACGCGGCCATCATTCCACCCTTTACCATAGAGGACGAAACCGACGGTGGCGAAGAACTCCGCATGAAGTTCCGCTACCTTGACATACGACGCAACCCGGTTAAAAACAGCCTGCTGTTCCGTCACAAGGTGGCCATGGAAGTGCGCAAATACCTTTCA
This sequence comes from uncultured Flavobacterium sp., assembly GCA_964537345.1. Classification (GTDB taxonomy): domain Bacteria; phylum Bacteroidota; class Bacteroidia; order Flavobacteriales; family Flavobacteriaceae; genus Flavobacterium. The sequence continues at coordinate 16,321 of CAZIBV010000017.1, forward strand.
GATCAAGGATTCTGCGAGGTCGAAACGCCTTACCTGATCAAATCGACACCTGAGGGCGCACGTGATTTTGTCGTCCCAAGCCGCATGAACCCCGGACAATTTTACGCACTGCCACAGTCGCCGCAAACGTTTAAACAACTTTTGATGGTGGGCGGTATGGACAAATATTTCCAGATTGTCAAATGCTTCCGCGACGAGGACCTTCGCGCCGACCGTCAACCGGAGTTTACGCAAATCGATTGTGAAATGGCGTTCGTTGAACAGGAAGATATCCTCGACATGTTTGAAGGGCTCACTCGCCATCTGCTTAAAGAACTCAAAGGCGTCGAGGTGCAAAAGTTTCCGCGTATGACCTACGACCACGCCATGAAAACCTACGGAAACGACAAACCGGACATTCGCTTTGGGATGGAGTTTGGCGAACTCAACGCCGTGGCCCAACACAAGGAATTTGGCGTGTTTAACCAGGCTGAACTCGTGGTGGGAATTGCCGCGCCCGGACAAAGTGAAATGACGCGCAAGGAAATTGACGCGCTTATCGAGTGGGTCAAGCGTCCGCAAATTGGCGCCAGCGGAATGGTTTACGTAAAATGCAACACCGACGGCACTTTCAAATCCTCGGTCGACAAATTCTACGATCAGGATGATTTGGCAAAATGGGCCGATGTTACAGGCGCAAAACCCGGCGATATGATTTTCGTCTTGTCAGGACCGGCGCACAAAACCCGCACACAACTGTCGGCGCTGCGCATGGAACTCGCCACCCGATTGGGCCTTCGCAAACCGGACGAATTTGCTCCGCTTTGGGTCATCGATTTCCCACTGCTGGAACAAGACGAAGATTCAGGACGCTGGCACGCCATGCATCACCCGTTCACCTCGCCAAAACCTGAAGACATGGACCTTTTGCAAACCAATCCGGGAGCCGTTCGGGCCAATGCGTATGACATGGTCCTCAACGGCAACGAAATTGGCGGCGGATCAATCCGTATCCACGACAAAGGCGTACAGGCGTTAATGTTTAAATACCTTGGATTCACTGAGGAAGAAGCCAAAAACCAGTTTGGATTCTTGATGGATGCCTTCCAGTACGGAGCTCCACCACACGGAGGCCTGGCTTTTGGGCTCGATCGGTTGGTAGCGATTTTAGGCGGACAGGAAACCATCCGCGACTTTATCGCCTTCCCAAAAAACAACTCCGGACGCGACGTGATGATCGATGCGCCATCGGCTCTTGACTTGGCGCAATTGGACGAACTTAACATCAAACTTAAGTTGTAAAGCCAATGGCAGCAACACCTGAGCGAATTTAGGAAAGTTCAAAAAATTTAGAAATAGGCCAAAAATTTTGGAACAATTTCTTTTTTGTTTTGCATTAAAGTTTACATTTGTGCATTATCAATTTTATTTTTTTTTACACATGCGCACAGGAAAAGTTAAATTCTTCATTGAATCAAAAGGGTACGGATTCATCACTGACGAAGAGACAGGCAGAGACATTTTTGTTCATGCCACCGGGGTGAAATCGGAAAATCTCCGCGAGGGCGATCGCGTGAGCTATGAAGAGGAAGAAGGCAGAAAAGGCAAAGTTGCGGCTCAGGTAACGGCCATAGATAACTAAAACAAACCTTAATCGATTCCCAAAACGCTCCCTTTACAGGGGCGTTTTTTTTTACCTTTATAGCGTTATTTATAATGAGTAAAAATTAGCTTGAGGCAAGGACGGACGGCCCTGCATCGTTGCAAGGTTGCACTGCGCCCCTTATCTTTGCCGATTGATAAAAACCCCTTAACGAATCTAAGGTATGCAAAGCACCCAAGTTGACTTTATTCCGATCCTGATCCAGTTTCTTTTGGCGTCGGGGTTTGTTGGCACTACCATCATCATCTCCTCATTCCTCGGACCGCGCCGCCAGTCAGCGCGCAAGGACAAAAACTTTGAGTGCGGGATCGAGTCGGTGGGAAATGCACGTACACCATTTTCGATTAAGTATTTCCTGGTTGCCATCCTCTTTGTGCTGTTTGACGTCGAGGTGATTTTTATGTATCCATGGGCGGTAAACTTCCGTGAAATGGGCGTCGAGGGAATGATCAAAATGGGCATTTTCATGTCGCTTTTGGTAGTGGGGTTCTTTTACGTGATGAAGAAAAAAGGCCTCGAATGGGAGTAACAATTTCAGATTTCAGAATTTAGATTTCAGAATTCCTTACCAAGAATCCAAAATCTAAAATCATCAATCTAAAATCTAAAATCAAAATGAGCGATTCAAATTCAAAAATACACATGGCCGACGCTCCACCGGGATTCCAGGGCGAAGGCTTTTTTGCGGGCAAATTGAGTGACGTCGTCGGTTTGGCGCGTGCCAACTCACTTTGGCCGTTGCCGTTTGCCACCTCGTGCTGCGGAATCGAATTTATGGCTACCATGGCATCGCACTATGACGTGGCGCGTTTTGGATCAGAGCGTATGAGCTTTTCGCCGCGCCAGGCCGACATGCTTTTGGTGATGGGAACCATTGCCAAGAAAATGGCGCCTGTACTCCGTCAGGTTTACGAGCAAATGGCCGAACCACGATGGGTAATATCGGTTGGTGCATGCGCATGCTCAGGCGGAATTTTTGACACTTACTCAGTTTTACAAGGTATTGACAAAGTAATTCCGGTTGACGTCTACGTACCAGGATGCCCACCGCGACCCGAGCAAATCCTTGACGGAATCCTTCAGTTGCAGGAACTTGTAAAAAATGAATCGGTGCGCCGCCGAAGCTCGCCGGAATACGTAGAACTCCTGGCTTCATACAACATCAAGTAATGGCTTTAGACAACACGACAATTCAGGAATCACTGCGTGGCCGATTTGGCGACGACGTAGCTGATTTCAAGCAGATTCACGATATTCTTACCTTTGAAGTGGCTTCCGGATCCATCCGCGAGGTCATTCAGTTTTTAAGGGACGACCAGACGCTGCGTTTTAATTTTCTTACAACGCTTTGCGGTATGCATTTTCCCGATGCCGAGAAATCGCGTCAAATGGCCGTTGTATACCACATGCATAACTGGATCGACAACGTCCGCATCCGCATCAAGTGCTATCTGGACGGAGACGCTCCCGAGATTGATTCGGTGGCTGATTTGTTCCTGAGCGCCAACTGGCAGGAACGCGAAACGTATGACTTTTTTGGAATCATCTTTACAGGACATCCGCAACTCAAGCGCATCCTGAATATGGATGAGATGGTATCGTTCCCGCTCCGCAAGGAATTCCCTCTGGAAGACGGCGGCCGAACCGACAAAGACGACCGCTTTTTTGGACGAACCACCGATAACTGCTAATCCCGGAAACCATGTCAGATTTACTTTTAAAACCGGAAGACCGCTACGCAGGCATCATCAAAACCCGCCAAAACGAGGAAGGCAGCGAACTGTCAATCCTTAACCTTGGCCCGACGCACCCGGCAACCCACGGAATTTTCCAGAACATCCTGCTGATGGACGGAGAGCGAATCCTGGATGGCGAGGGAACGGTTGGATACATTCACCGCGCTTTCGAGAAAATTGCCGAGAACCGTCCATTTTATCAGATTACACCACTTACCGACCGGATGAATTACTGTTCGGCGCCAATCAACAACATGGGTTGGTGGATGACGGTCGAAAAAGCCCTGGGCATCGAAGTTCCCAAACGTGTACAATACATGCGGGTGATTGTGATGGAACTGGCGCGCATTGCCGACCACATCATCTGTAACTCGGTTTTGGGCGTAGATACCGGAGCGCTTACCGGCTTTTTGTACGTATTCCAGTACCGCGAAAAAATATACGAGATCTATGAAGAGATTTGCGGCGCCCGCCTTACAACCAACATGGGACGCATGGGTGGTTTTGAGCGCGACTGGAGCCCGCTGGTCTACAAGAAACTCGACGAATTCCTAAACGAGTTCCCTAAAATCTGGGAAGAGTTTGAAAGCCTTTTGGTGCGCAACCGCATTTTCATGGACCGCACCATCAACGTAGGGCCAATCTCGGCCGAACGCGCCATGAGCTACGGATTTACCGGGCCTAACCTGCGCGCCACCGGCATTGATTACGACATCCGCGTGGCCCAGCCTTATTCGTCTTATGAGGATTTTGAATTCAATATTCCCGTAGGACAATCGGGCGATACGTATGACCGTTTCTGCGTGCGCAACGCCGAAGTTTGGGAGAGCTTGAGCATCATCCGTCAGGCGCTGGCCAAAATGCCGGAAGGACCTTACCACGCCGACGTTCCGGATTATTATCTGCCGCCAAAACAAGACGTTTACCACAACATGGAAGCGCTGATTTATCACTTTAAGATTGTCATGGGCGAGGTGCCTGTGCCGGTTACCGAGGTGTATCACGCGGTCGAGGGCGGAAACGGAGAACTTGGATTTTACCTGACCACCGACGGAAGCCGCACGCCTTATCGCCTGCACTTTAGACGTCCGTGTTTTATTTATTACCAGGCATTCAATGAGATGGTCCGCGGCGGAATGTTGTCGGATGCGATTGTAACGCTGTCGAGCCTTAACGTGATTGCAGGGGAGTTGGATGCTTAGGGGATTTAAGAATTTAGATTTTAGAATGGGATTGCGGAGGTTTTATCAGAATCCTAAACCTGAAAGACAAAAAAAGAAAACGATAATTTGAGACAATAGATTCAACAAAGAAAATGCTCCACCGGAGTATTCTGAAATCTAAAATCTGAAATCTAAAATAAAAGAAGGAAAACGATAATTTGAGACGATAGATTCAAC
>CAZIBV010000017.1:21198-25636 GCA_964537345.1 uncultured Flavobacterium sp.
GAATGCCCAATCGGAGTATTCTGAAATCTAAAATCTGAAATCTAAAATAAAAAAAATGGGAGTACATTCACCAAGTGCCGTCAAACAGGAAATCAACATCACCGATGCCCTGATGGCCCGTATCAACGAGTTGCTAAGCCATTATCCGGCTGATAAACGCAAATCCGGTTTGTTGCCGATTCTGCACGAGGTACAGGATGCGCACGACAATTGGCTGAGCATTGAACTTCAGGACAAGGTGGCCGAAATCATCGGAATCAAACCGATCGAGGTGTATGAGGTGGTTTCTTTTTACTCCATGTTTAACCGACGCCCGATTGGCAAATATATGTTTGAGTTTTGCCAGACTTCTTGTTGCGCGACTCGTGGCGTAGAGGATTTGATGGACTACACCTGCCAGAAACTTGGCGTTGGAATTGGCGAGCCCACTCCCGACGGATTGTTCGAGGTTCGCGGCGTTGAATGTCTTGGCGCTTGCGGATACGCCCCGATGATGCAGTTGGGCGATACTTACCGCGAGCATCTCACCAAGGAAAAAATTGATCAGATTATTGACGACTGCCGCGCCGGCAAGGTCAACCTATATTTTAACGCCGACCAAAATGGGTAAAAAGATACTTTTTGACAAGATAAACGTTCCGGGCATCCGCACCTATGAGGTGTATCGCCGTGAAGGTGGCTATACCTCGGTTGAAAAGGCCCTCAAGACCATGACGCCCGACGAAATAGTCAACGAGGTAAAAACCTCAGGGCTTAAAGGTCGCGGAGGGGCGGGCTTCCCAATGGGCATGAAGTGGAGTTTCATCGACAAGAAATCGGGGAAACCGCGCCACTTGGTTTGCAACGCCGACGAATCAGAACCGGGTACGTTCAAGGACCGCTACCTGATGGAATACATCCCGCATTTGCTGGTGGAAGGCATGATTGTTTCAAGCTTTGCGCTCGAGGCAAACCTGTCGTACATCTACATCCGCGGTGAATACATGTGGATTTACAAAATCCTGGAAAAGGCCATCAAGGAGGCATACGCCAACGGCTGGCTCGGGAAAAACATTTTGGGCACCGGATATGACCTTGACCTGCACGTTCAGGTAGGTGGCGGTGCCTACATTTGCGGCGAAGAAACTGCGCTGATCGAATCATTGGAAGGCAAACGCGGAAACCCGCGCATCAAGCCACCATTCCCGGCCATCAGCGGTTTGTGGCAAAACCCAACCGTGGTGAACAACGTAGAATCCATTTCGAACGTGCCGTGGATCATCCACAATACCGGTGCCGCCTATGCGTCAATCGGGACGGAAAAATCAACCGGAACCAAGCTCATATCGGCCTCAGGCCATATTAAAAAACCTGGCGTTTACGAGATTGAACTGGGTATTTCAGTAGATGAATTTATCAACTCGGACGAATACTGCGGCGGAATGTTGGACAGCCGTCCGATCAAGGCGCTGGTTCCCGGAGGATCGTCGGTGCCGATTTTGCCTGCACACCTGATTTACAAAACAGCCAACGGCGATGACCGTATGATGAGCTACGAATCGATGTCGGACGGCGGTTTTGCTACCGGATCGATGATTGGATCGGGCGGATTCATAGTATACAACGACACAACCTGCATTGTGCGCAACACCTGGAACTTCTCGCGGTTTTACCACCACGAAAGCTGTGGTCAATGTTCGCCTTGCCGCGAAGGAACCGGATGGCTCGAAAAAGTGTTGTGGCGCATTGAAAACGGACAGGGCCGCGAAGAAGACATCGACCTTTTGTGGAGCATACAGAGCAAGATTGAAGGCAACACGATTTGTCCGCTGGGAGACGCCGCCGCATGGCCGGTAGCTGCCGCGATCCGTCACTTCCGAGATGAATTTGAATATCACGTTAGATTCCCGGAAAAAATCAGAAACCGCAATCACTTTGTAGACGAGCCGTTTGAGAAAGTAAAGCATTTGATTGCGAAAGCGACTGTATAATCAGACGAAAGATGAAAGACGAAAGTTGAAAGACGAAAGACGAAAGACGAAAGTTGAAAGTCGGAAGATAAGACGACCTTGACTTTAGTCTTTGGACTTTTGACTTTGGACTTTAGACTTTAGACTTTAGACTTTAGACTAAGAATTATGAAAGTAACAATAGACGGACAAAGCATAGACGTCGAGCCGGGAACGACCATTCTGCAGGCGGCGCGTATGATTGGAGGCGAGAGCGTTCCGCCGGCCATGTGCTATTACTCCAAACTTAAGGGAAGCGGCGGAAAATGCCGTTGCTGCCTGGTTGAAGTATCAAAAGGAAGTGATGCCGATCCGCGGCCGATGCCCAAACTTGTGGCCTCGTGCGTAACCGGAGTCATGGACGGAATGGAGGTTAACAGCGTCAAGAGCGACAGGGTAACTGAGGCGCGCAAAGCCGTTACCGAGTTCCTGCTGATCAACCACCCGCTGGATTGTCCTATTTGCGACCAGGCCGGCGAGTGCGATTTGCAAAACCTGAGCTTTAAACACGGGAAAGCCGAAACGCGTTTTATCGAGGAGAAGCGTACTTTTGAACCTGAAGACATCGGGCCTAATATCCAGCTCCACATGAACCGATGCATTTTGTGTTACCGTTGCGTCATGGTGGCCGACCAGCTTACTGACAATCGCGTACACGGCGTGGTGGATCGCGGCGATCACTCAAACATTTCAACCTGTATTTCAAAGGCGATCGACAACGAATTCTCGGGCAACATGATTGACGTTTGTCCGGTGGGTGCACTTACCGACAAGACCTTCCGCTTTAAACAGCGCGTATGGTTCAACAAGCCTTTTAACGCACACCGCAACTGCGACAAGTGCTGCGGAAAAGTGACGCTCTGGATGTTCGGAAATGAGATTCAACGCGTTACCGGCCGCAAGGATGAATACCACGAAGTAGACGAATTTATTTGCAACGAATGCCGTTTTGACCACAAGAACACCGCCGATTGGGTAATTGAAGGTCCTCGCAAGTTCGAGAAAGACTCGGTAATCAACCAGAATAATTATACCCGTGCAATAGAGCCGGTTAAAATTGAGACGGAAAACAACATTTTGCGCGGCCGTGAACAGGATCGTGTAAAAATCAGTATGAAGGCGGTCCCGCTCAAGGAAAAGGAAGAAGAAATCTTTAAAAAGGGTAATGTCTAATGGATCAGGCGCTAATTATTGAAAAAAGCATCTTTATCGTGGCGATTTTTGCCATCACAATGCTCATGGCCATGTATTCGACACTGGCCGAACGCAAAGTGGCTGCCTGGCTGCAAGACCGGATTGGACCAAACCGCGCGGGTTACGGCGGACTTTTGCAGCCGCTGGCCGACGGATTGAAACTCTTTTCAAAAGAGGAGTTTTTGCCCAACACGCCCAACAAGTTCCTGTTTATCCTGGGTCCCGGCATCTCGATGACCGTAGCCCTGATGACCAGCGCCGTAATGCCTTGGGGCGACAAGCTGGAAATTGCAGGCCGTACCGTATTGCTTCAGGCTACTGATATTGACGTGGCGATTTTGTACATCTTTGGCGTTTTGAGCGTTGGGGTTTACGGAATCATGATTGGCGGATGGGCCAGCAACAACAAGTTCTCGCTTATGGGCGCCATGCGGGCTTCGTCGCAGATGATTTCCTACGAGGTGGCGATGGGATTGTCGATTATTGCACTATTGATGATGACCGGATCACTGAGCCTCAGGGAAATCGCCGCCCAGCAACAAGGTATGAACTGGAATGTGTTTTACCAGCCTGTGGGCTTTTTGATTTTCCTGGTTTGTTCATTTGCCGAAACCAACCGCACGCCGTTTGACCTTGCCGAATGTGAAACCGAACTTATTGGCGGTTATCACACGGAGTATTCGTCGATGCGGATGGGCTTTTACCTGTTTGGTGAATACGCCAGCATGTTTATTTCATCGGCGATTTTGGCGGTGCTGTACTTTGGCGCTTACAACTATCCTGGCATGGCCTGGGCGGTTGAGAACTGGGGCGTCAACGTTGCCAACATTATCGGGATCTTTGTGCTGTTTGCCAAGATTTGCATGTTTATCTTTTTCTACATGTGGGTGCGGTGGACTATTCCGAGGTTCCGCTATGACCAGTTGATGCGATTGGGCTGGAAGATCCTTATCCCACTGGCGATTGCCAACATCGTGATTACCGGGATCGTGATCCTGATAGCCGATGGAAAGCTATAGCCTGTAAGTAGCCCCGATGGACGCGGCATCCTTTTTTGCCTGAAAGAGCAAAAAAGATAGAGCAGACAGCGGGACCGCAGCTAAATAGAAAGACGAGCCTTGTGCTCCAAAAAATAAATAACGATTCAGTTCTTGGATTCAATCTGAAATCTGAAATCTAAAATCCAAAATCAAAGATGTCTTTACAAACGATTTCTTTATCGGGTAGGAAAAAAGAGGTTTCCAACAAAAAGATGA
>CAZIBV010000017.1:25736-28227 GCA_964537345.1 uncultured Flavobacterium sp.
AAGCATTTGTATCGCGAGGAAAAGTATGCGTCGGTATATGAAATCAACATGCTGCGCTGCATTTTTTGCGGACTGTGCGAAGAGGCGTGCCCTAAGGATGCGATTTATCTGACACAGTCAAAAGTGCTGGTTCCGGCGCAATATGACCGCACCGACTTTATTTTTGGAAAGGACAAACTGGTCATGCCGCTTACCCAGGCTATGATAAATGCGCAACAAGAAATCACTAAGAAATGAGCCTGACAATACTCTTTTACATTTTGGCGGCCATTACACTGGCAACGGCTTTCCTGACGATCTTTAGCCGAAACACGATTCACAGCGCCATTTACCTGGTTATCTGTTTCTTCTCGATTGGCGGACACTACCTGATGTTTAACGCGCAGTTTCTGGCGATTGTACACATTATCGTATACGCGGGAGCCATCATGGTTTTGTTCCTCTTTACGGTGATGCTCATGAACCTCAACAAGGAAGACGAACCTCACAAGCCGATACTTTCAAAACTGGCGGCCGTCATTTCACTTTGCCTGGTTGCACTGGTTTTGCTGGCTGCATTTATCAAGGCGCAGCAAACGGTGATTCCGGAATACGTGGCGTCAGGTGAGGATTTTCAGTCCATCAAGGTGTTGGGCCAGGTGTTGCTCGACCACGAGAACGGGTTTATGGTTCCGTTTGAATTTGCTTCGATTTTGTTGCTGGTGGCCATGGTAGGCGCCGTGCTATTGTCTAAAAAAGAAAAACTTAACTGATGCAGAATATACTTCAGGAGATAGGCATCCACAACTACCTTTTTCTCTCGGCCCTGCTGTTTTGCATTGGCGTTTTTGGCGTGCTTTACCGCCGCAATGCCATTGTGATGTTTATGTCGATTGAAATTATGCTCAATGCCGTAAACCTTTTGTTTGTGGCGTTTTCAACGTACCATCAGGACGCGCAGGGGCAGGTGTTTGTATTTTTCTCGATGGCGGTTGCCGCGGCCGAGGTTGCCGTGGGTCTGGCTATCGTGGTGTCGATTTACCGCAACATGGGATCGATTGACATTGACAACCTTAAAAACCTAAAAGGATAACCCAATGGAGCACAGCATTATTTTACTACTACTCTTATCCCCGCTGTTTGGGTTTATCATCAACGTATTCTTTGGCAAGCAGATTGGCAAAGGTGCTGCCGGTGCTCTTGGGACCGCTGCCGTAGCCGTATCGTTTGCGGTGACGCTGTACTATTTTTTACAGGTGGCACAAACCGGACAAGGCATTACCGTATCGCTACTTGACTGGATTCAGCTGTCGGGCTTTAGCGTCGATCTGGGCGTACAACTCGATCAGCTTTCACTGCTTTGGCTGATGTTTGTCACCGGCATCGGATCACTTATCCACCTCTACTCCATCTCGTATATGCACGACGATGAAAACCTCCACAAGTTTTTTGCGTACCTCAACCTGTTTGTGTTCTTTATGATCACACTGGTAGCCGGAAGCAACCTGCTGGTGATGTTCATCGGATGGGAAGGCGTTGGATTGTGTTCGTATTTGCTGATCGGATTCTGGTATAAAAACCAGGATTACAACGACGCCGCCAAAAAGGCTTTTATCATGAACCGCATTGGCGACCTTGGTTTCCTGGTGGGAATGTTTATCCTGGCGCTGCTTTTTGGCACGCTTGATTACGCCGGACTTCAGCAAGCCATCACACAAGGTACCGCCGATTCATACTGGCTTGCCGCAGCGGCACTGGCATTGTTTATTGGTGCGTGCGGAAAATCGGCACAAATCCCGTTGTACACCTGGCTTCCTGATGCGATGGCCGGACCGACGCCTGTGTCGGCCCTGATCCACGCGGCCACGATGGTTACCGCCGGTATTTTTATGGTCACCCGGATGAACTTCCTCTTTGACCTGGCACCGGTAGTGCAAGACATCATTGCCGTGGTCGGTGCGCTAACCGCTCTCATGGCGGCGACTATCGGACTGGTGCAAAACGACATCAAGAAAGTATTGGCGTATTCAACCGTTTCGCAGTTGGGACTGATGTTCCTGGCGCTGGGATTGGGCGCTTATGAAGTAGCCGTATTCCACGTTATCACGCATGCATTCTTCAAGGCGTGTCTGTTCCTCGGGTCGGGATCGGTTATTCACGCCCTGCACGGCGAACAGGATATGCGCAACATGGGCGGACTCAAAGGCGTCATGCGCATTACGTTTATCACATTTTTGATTTCGTCTCTGGCCATTTCCGGTATCCCTCCGTTTTCAGGGTTTTTCTCGAAAGATGAGATTCTGATGGTAGCCTTCCATGAGAACAAAGCGCTTTGGGTGATTGCATCAGTGGCGTCGATCATGACGGCGTTTTACATGTTCCGATTGCTGTACCTCACCTTCTTCCGTGATTTCCGCGGAACCGAAGAACAAAAGAAACACCTGCACGAAAGTCCGGGTCTTATCACCTTCCCGCTGATCGTTCTTGCAATCCTGGCTGTTGTGGGTGGCGT
>CAZIBV010000017.1:28327-36555 GCA_964537345.1 uncultured Flavobacterium sp.
GGCAAGGTTTTGCAAAACGGCAGCGTCGGGTTTTACCTGTTGATTTTTACCGCCGGATTCAGCGCCATTATTATTTATCTGTTTTTAGCATAATTTCCTAGCAATGGATGTAACATACATTTTGATCATACTTTTACTCGGAGCCCTGGCAACCTTTGCAAGCGGCGACAAACTGGCGTCAAAAGTGGCTTTGCTGTCAAGTTTGGCAGCGCTTGCGGCCAGTCTTTTATTGCTCGGAGATTACAACGCAGGACAAGACATTGGCTATATGGGCGTTTGGGCCCAGCATCCAAAGTTGTTCCTGGCGCTGTCGGGCGACGGTTTATCGCTGTCGATGGTATTGCTCACCACAGCGCTGCTTCCGTTTATCATTTACTCATCGTTTGGGAATGACATTTTCCGCTCGCGGAATTTTTACACGCTTATCTTGTTGATGGCCTTTGCCATGTGCGGAACTTTCCTGGCCACCGATGGATTCCTGTACTACATCTTCTGGGAAATCGCCCTTATCCCGATTTACTTTATCGCACTGGTTTGGGGCAACGACGATCCCGAATCGCGCAAAAAAGCTGTCACCAAATTTTTCATCTACACATTTGCCGGATCGCTTTTTATGCTGGTGGCGTTTATCTACCTGTATCAAAAAGCCGGAACGTTCCTCATCCAGGATTTGCTGGCCGTTGTGCTTACCGAGCGCGAACAGTTCTGGATTTTCCTGGCGTTTTTCCTGGCGTATGCCATCAAGATTCCAATTATTCCTTTTCACACCTGGCAGGCAACCGTTTATGAAAAAGCACCAACCGTTGGGACCATGCTTTTGTCGGGTATCATGCTTAAGATGGGATTGTACAGCATCATCCGCTGGCAACTTCCGCTGGCCCCACTACCTGCCAAAGAATTTATGAATGTGCTGATCGGACTCTCGGTTGCCGGTGTTATTTACGGATCGATACTGGCGCTGCGTCAAAAAGACCTGAAGCGACTTCTGGCGTATTCGTCACTGGCGCACGTTGGGCTTATTGCCGCCGGATGTTACACGCTTACCGCCGATGGATTGTCGGGCGCGGTGATGCAAATGATGGCGCACGGTGTGGTGATCGTCGGTTTGTTCTTTGCTGCCGAAGTCATCGTCCGCCGCTATCAAACACGTGTGATCTCAGACATGGGTGGGATCCGCACCCAAACGCCAAAATTCAGTTCGATGTTTATGATCATGGTGCTGGCGTCGGTTGCGCTACCAACCACTTTTAACTTTGTGGGCGAATTCATGGTACTGTTCAGCCTGTCGCAGGTCAATGTTGCCTGGGCGGTGGCCGGAGGGCTTACCATCATTTTGGGCGCTTTTTACATGCTTCGGATGTATCAGCAGGTGATGCTTGGTGATACCAATGCTCGCCCGTTTGCCGATGTCAACGTTCACGAAACCATTGTCATGGTTGGGTTGATCGCCATTTTGCTGTTCTTTGGACTGTATCCAAAACCGCTCACTGATCTGATCGGACCCAGCATAAACGAAATTATTGTTTCCATTAACCGGTATAATTAATTCCAGATGACTACACTGATTGCGATAACAGGATTGGGCGTACTGTGCCTCTTATTGGAAATCCTGAATGTCCGTAAGGCAATAATCCCCATTGCACTTTTGGGGCTGGCCGCTTGTTTGGGATTAGCCTGGGCCGATTTTGGAACAACGGCGTCATTTTACAACGATATGGTGGTGACGGATAAATTTGGGATGGGCTTTGCGATGCTTTTCATTGTGCTGACCATGTTCCTCGTAGCGATGGCATCGGATTTTTATCAGGATCAACCCACGCGAATCTCTGACTATATCTCGCTGAAAATCTTTTTGCTGTCCGGATCGGTTGCCATGGTAACCTTTGGGAATATGGCGATGTTCTTTTTGGGGATTGAAGTCCTCTCGATCGCGCTATACGTACTCGCCGCCAGCGACCGTCTCAACATTAAAAGCAACGAAGCCGGGATGAAATACTTCCTGATGGGCGCGTTTGCATCAGGCATCATCTTGTTTGGCATCGCCCTTATCTACGGCGCCACCGGATCCTTCAACATTGCCGAAATCTTTGAACTTTCAAAATCCGAACTCATCCCACAATGGTTTTACATAGGCCTGGTGATGATGGTCATCGGCATGCTGTTTAAAGTAGCTGCCGTGCCTTTCCACTTTTGGGCGCCCGATGTGTATGAAGGTTCGCCCGCGCTGACCACCGCCACCATGAGTACACTGGCCAAGGTTACCGCCATGGCCGCACTTTACAAACTTATCGCCGGTCTTAACGCCGAACCGTGGCTTGGCCTTGACTGGGTTTTGGGAACGGTTTGTGTCGCGTCGATGCTGTTGGGCAACTTTATGGCGCTGCGTCAGGATAACGTCAAGCGGATGCTGGCATTTTCAGGAATTTCGCATGCGGGTATTATGCTGATGGCACTCTTTACGCCGGGATATTCGGCCAGCTCGCTTTTGTACTATGCCGTGGCCTACAGTTTTTCAGGCATTGCAGCCTTTGCGGTTATTCTGTACGTATGCAAGAATCAAAAGGACGAACACATCATCAACTTTGACGGATTGGCCAAAAACAATCCGCTGATGGCAGGCGTTCTGGCTTGTTCGCTGTTGTCGATGGCGGGCATTCCGATATTCGCAGGTTTCTTTGCCAAGTTTATGCTCTTTAACCAAACCATCGAGGCGGGCTATTTGGCCATCGTGTTGGTAGCAGTCGTTACGTCGATTGTAAGCGTGGGATATTACTTCCGGTTGATTCTGGCCATGTACACCCGTCAGCCCTCACAGGCCCAGCGTCCGGCTCCAGCTGTATTGCAAGCCGTTGCCTTGGTTTCAATCCTGGCAGTGGTGGCCTTTGGAGTTTATCCCGAATGGCTTACCGGGCTTTTGGGATAAGATCAATCAAAAATATACGAGCGCCTTTTTTGGGCGCTTTTTTATTTTTTGAGCATCGCCTTTAGCGCTTCAACCTCGGCTTTCAAATTGTCATAATCTGACTGAAGTTTTTGGATGGTTTGCTGTTGCTCCTGAGTGGCTTTAATCAGTACCGGAATCAAATCGCTGTAATAGACGCCAAGCGTTTGGGCGGGAATCTTTGTTTTTCCATCTTCTGACCAATCCCAGTCGCGAACCACTTCCGGCAAAACCTGTTGCAACTCCTGTGCAATCAATCCCAGCTTGGTCCCGCTTCCGTCATCTTTGATCCATTCAAACGAGACCGGACGCAGTTTCATCAACTTGTCCAATCCGTAATTCAAATTGCGGACGTTTTTCTTTTGTCTTGCATCAGATGTGTTGATGATTCCGTTTGATGCAAAAAGCGTATTCCATCGGTTGCCGGTCTGACCAAGATTCTGCGTAGCATCATTCATCGGCATAAAACGTACGCCTTGAAACTGATATAAATTGTTGACCGTGGCCAAATCATCTCCGCTGTTTCCGATAGTCAGGTTGGCCCCGATGTTAAAAATCCGCCAATCGGTATTGATATTTGAATTCCTGAAAAAATCCAACGCTACGTTTGATGTTGCGCCACTTATTGAGGTATTCCCGATACGGATAGCAGTAAGTCCTGCGCCTGCGGAGACATGCAGTTTTTGAGCGGGCGTAACGGTCCCGATCCCCACATCGCCTGCTCCATCGATGGTCATGCGGTTTGCGTTGCCACCAGTGCGGAACTGTATCCCATCGGGATTTGGTGTTGAGTTGAATATGATTCCGCCACGCGTCGAGCCTGTTGGATTGCCGTAAAGTATACCGCTTTCACTGGCGGCCGGCGTTAAAAAATGTTGGTACGCAAAATCGCCGGATTCAACAACCAGACGGGCGTTGGCGTTACCTGCGGCGCCACTGGAGCCGCTCGCGATGTGCAGGGTGTGCTGCGGACTGGCTGTACCTATGCCCACATTGACTGATTCGGTAGCGTTGTTCACCCCGGCTATGCTTCCCAACACCAAGGAATTGTCGCCCACTGCCGAAGCCCGGAATCCAATGGCCGTAGCATTATCGCCATTTGCAAGGCTTTCGGCGCCGATTGCAGTTGATTCGGTCATGAAAGAGGTGATACTTGCTGATGAACCAAACGTCAGATTGTTGGCCGTTATCCTACCCGCCAGTAAGTTGTTTCTTCTAAAAATCAAATCAGTGTTATCAGTTGTGCCGATAAAATTCACGGCGGACAAACCACTGTTTCCCGAAGTCGACCAACGATCGGCCAGCACCGGTGGACTGACACTGACTATCCCCGAATTGCCGTTGAGATCAGTGATAATCATAGAGCGGGCGGCCCTGTATACATGCCCTGAAGCAAGGGAAAATGGGCCGGGCACTACATTGAGTAAATTTGCACAGCCGGGAACGCTCCAATGAACTTGAATGGTAGTTGGTGTGCCTACAGGAACCGCAATGGGAACGCTTACGTTAGTATCCCAGATTGGGCGGTTTGGAACGTTTGTCACATCCTCGATACTGGTTTGCCAGCCTCGCTGAACTACACCATCGACCAGGATCGAGAAAAAAATCGCTCCCTGACCACATCCTCCGAGATTAGAAAATCCACTGGCTGAGAAGTCCACGATAACGGTGGGGGATTTTGAAGTGAAAGTAACCTGCATGTCCGGCATTAAGGCCATGTTTGCGGGTGTAGGTATATTAGATGTCCCGTTGACAATGTAGTACGTTGGAATATTCTCGCCCGCGTTGATTTTTATCCATCGCAAACCACGCCAAAAATAAAAACCGGGCGATACATTGTCGGGCGCAGTTCCTGCCGTGGCGGTGTTGTAAACCAAAGTACTTTCATGAATGGCGCCGCCGTTGGGGTTGACCACGGGTGCGGCGGTGTTCACGTCGGTCAAAGCGACACGTGGAATCAACAAACCTTTATCGTTAGATGAAATATCGACAGCGGCATTGGGCAAAGCCGTCCCGATTCCAACCTGTGCTAAAATTGAAATAGGGAGTAAAATCAACACAAGGAATATGACCTTTTTCACGGGTTTAAGAAGTTTCATCAAAAATGATTCTTTACCCGGCGCGGGTCAATACGACATTGGGGGTAGTCGTTTATCGGCATATTAGGCACAAATCGCCCTAAAGCCTTTAAAGACGAGGTTTAGCGGATAAAATCGAAGGAAATCAATCTCAATCCGATACGCCATAACGCGTACAGTAGATTCTTACAAGCTTATTTTGAAGGAAACGGAACGCTGATCATTACCGATAATCCGTCCTTGTTGACAAACCGCACCGTCCCTTGCAGTACAGCCACGCGTTTGCGTATGTTGTTAAGCCCGTTGCCAAATGAATTCTCAGTGCCGATGCCTTTTCCGTTGTCGGTAATCGTAATTTGCAAACCAGATTTTTCATTTCCCTGTATCATAACTGAAATGGCCGTCCCGCCGGAATGGCGAAACGCGTTGTTGAGCGCCTCCTTGACGCAGAAAATGAGATTTTTCCTGAAATAGCCGTTGAGGATTCTATGTGAGACATTCGTCAGATCGTCGGTTACGGAAACTGATACATTGGTACCTTCAAACAACTTAACGGAGAGATGCTTTACATACTCCGCAAAGTTTCCAACCGTGTCGTTTTCATTGTCCAGCGACCAAATAAAAGCATTGACGCGCTGCGAAATCTCGGTCGCAGTGTGATGGATTTTGTCGATCAGGGCTTCCCGTTTTTCAGAATCTGCCATCCTGAGGAGCGTCGTATTGATCATGATGCTGCTCAGTTCGCTTCCGATATCGTCATGAAGATCCTTGCTTATTTCATTCTTTTGCTCCAAAAGCATCTGTTGCAACCTGCTCTTTCGCCTAAAGAACAGCACCCCAAAGAGCAACACCAAAATTCCGAACACCGCCGCTACGAGCTGAAATGCCGTCAGTTTGCGTTCCTGGTCCAAATCATTGATCCGCGCCTGTAACAGATGGTTTTCAGTATTCATGTACTTGTTGGTAATGCCCTGAACATAATAATTTTTCATCTCACCGGTCTCTTGTTTCAAGGCCAGTAATTCTTCCTGTATACGAACTATTTCGGCGAGGTCATTCCGTTTTTTAAAAACGTCCAGACAAAAATTGAAGAACACGGTTTTGTAAAGATTGTTGACCTCATGGCTACCGATAATGTCCACTCCCTGCTTGTAAAGGGCCGGCACACGGGCCGATTGGGGAGAAACCTTCATCAAAAAACCGGTGCTTATAAGGGCGACATCATAAATTTGATTGTTGGTGGCGGTTTCAGCACTGCGCATAAAATAGTATCGCGCGCTGTCGACATTATTCGTTGCAAGGAAAATCTCGCCAAAGAGTTGCTCCGCATTGGCTTGTGCACGCCGGATTTGATGGTGAACAGCCAGTTTATACGATTGTCGATTGTAGAAAAGCGCTGAATCAGTTTGGGCTTTTTTTATTTTTATCTGCGCCAGGTTGTTGTAGAGATACGCAGGGTTGATATAGGTTCTCGGATACCGCCTGGGTTTTTCCGGAAGATAGTATTTTGCTTTCCACAGCGACTTTTCTGCCAGATCCGTCTTTCCGCTTTCAAACAGATTGATTCCCTTAAAAAACCAACCGTCGTACAAGAAAAAGCGGTTGCGACGGGCGGCAGCTTCTTCAATTTCCTTTTCCGCTTCATGTATCCCAAACTGATACAAACCCATGTAGTAAAACAACTCGGCTTGCATGCTGTAAAGACACAATTCCATTTCAGCATCGGGCTGCTTACGGTGCTGAACCTTGGCATATTCAAGCCACGACTGCGCCTTTTCAATATGGTCTTTTTCATTGTACCACTCGCTGATTTGCAGGGCAACTCGGGCCTTACAAGCCGCATCACGACAAGTACGCTCCTTGACGGTAAGCGCCTGCAATGATTCCTGACCCGATACGGACATGCATACTGCGAGCAAAATCAACCAAAACGGCTTCATCGTTTCAGGAATAGGTTGACGGCTTCGACCCGGGTATTTACGTGGAGTTTCTGGTAGATGTTCTGAATGTGCTTGCGGACGGTTCCGTGGCTGATTTCCAAGGCATCGGCCACTTCCTTGTTCATTTTTCCGGTCGACAACAACTGCAGGATTTCAGTCTCGCGCATGGTCAGGACCATATCCTGGGGATGATTAAACTTTGAGAAACTGGCCACCACTTTTCGGGCGATGCTACTGCTCATCGGGCTTCCGCCGTCAAACAAATCCTGAAGTGCAAAGATGATGCGCGTCGGTCCGTCAGTTTTAAGAATATAACCGCTTGCGCCGGCCTCGAGACTCTTAAAAATGCGCTGGTCATCCTCAAACGATGTGCACATCAAAAACAGCAAATCCGGATTCTGTCGCTTTAAGTAGGCCACGCACTCAATCCCGCTCGATCCCGGAAGATTGATGTCCATCAGGACTGCATCGGTAGGCGTTTCAGGGATTTCCTGCATCGCGGTTTCAGCATTTGGATAGCTGCCCGAAAGTTCAAAATCATCCGTAAACTGGATCATCATGGCCAGCGCCTCCCGCAGGTCGCGGTTGTCTTCGACTATACCGATTCGCTTTTTCATCAACTTAAAGTTACTGCAAATTAAGCAACTATCGTCAACCGCGTCAATACGCCATTGTGCGTACTACCGCTCGAGTTTTTCCAATCGGGATTCCAGCACTTTAAGCATTTGTTGCTGGCCAATCAACATAGCGCGTAACTGTTCGTTTTGGGATTCCAAATCCTTTAATTTATCAGCCTGCAATGCTATGGTACCCTGCTGCTCCTGAACCGCCTTGACCAACGGCATCACAAACTGGCTGTACGCAATGCTGTAATGGTCAAACGGATTGGCTGCGTCCGGCTTGTGAAGGCCGTCAAATGAGTAACCCAGATCTTCCAGCACTTTTTCAACATCCTGCGCCAAAAATCCGGTCCGCACTACGGCCGATGAAGAGTCAAATTCGCTTTGCGGAATTCCGGTTTCGCGCTTTCCCAAAACGAGACTTTCAAATTTTTGGGTGTCAAACTTGTAGGTGACAGGTTTTAGACGCATCACTAAATCCAACCCAGGCACATTATCCTTAACATCAATCTTAAACCGCGCATCCGACGGATTGGAATACGGTACCGGACCTTCGACCACCGTTACGGTTGAAGCGCCAATTCTTACTTTGTGCGAAGCATTCAAAATGGCATTGGCTCCCAGCACAGTTCCGTTGGTCAGGTTGTCG
>CAZIBV010000018.1:0-17187 GCA_964537345.1 uncultured Flavobacterium sp.
CGGCTGATGGAGCCGTGATCAAACATGCATCGCTAAGCGGTGACCATTGACCTGATGTCATCACTGCAACCTGAACGCCGTACTCACCTCCTGGGACGTAATTTGGTACGTCATTGAAACGGAAGTAGTTAAGCGGACGGTCGACAGTTGTCACCGAGAAGTCAACAAAGCTAGTCAGTACAAAACGGTACTGGGTCACGCTGTTAAGGCTTACTGTAGATACATTGGTACCTGAAGTAGCAATAACTTGGTCACATTGGTTCAAAATTGGAACCGCCGGAGTTGTTACTGTACATGGAGCACCAAATCCTGTAAAGGTTGAGCTTCCGTTGGTACGAACCGCAACTTCTACGCTGTAAGTAGTTCCGTAGTTGTAACGGGTAAGCATCTTAAGGCTGAACCAGTGCAGCGAACGATCAAGGATCTGAACCTGGTTTGGTCCGTCGGTATCGGTAAGGTCGGTAACGCGGAAACGGTACTGAACAACACCTGGCAAGCTGGTAGTGGCAATCAGGGTGTTGATGCTTGAAAGCACCTGACCACACTGAGATGGGTTAACCTGGCCGGCACCTTCCGGAGCAGTAACAGCCGGTGTAGACACCAGACATGGCGTTCCGTAGTAGTTGAGCCATACGCCATTGCGCTGAACCATTACACGGATTGAATACGTGGTAGCGTAGTCAAATGATGCAAGTTGTGTGAACGAGAAGTTTGGAACTCCGCGATCCAGAACCTGAACAGCATTTGTTTGAGTATTGGTTACCTCAAAACGGTAGCCTGTACCGGCAGGTACGCTCACTGCACCTACAAGCGATGCAATGTTGGTCACGGTAGTTCCGCACTGTGTAGGCAGAACTTGTGAGAACACCTGGCTTCCCTCGTCGATGGTACCGTCGCAATCGTCGTCGATTCCGTTAAAGGCAATCTCGGTGGCACCTGGGTTTTGACCAACAGCCGAATCATTACAGTCGGTATTGTTGTTGGCATATCCAGGCTGAGCACAACCATTGTAAGCTACTGGCAGATTCACATCGCCGTAGCCATCACCGTCGGCATCAACATACCAGTCCTGAGCAATTCCCAGGGTTACGCTTGCAGTGTCGGCTGAAGAACAACCAGCTGCTTGAGCGGTAGCAGTATAGGTAGATGTACCGGCCGCAGGTTTGGCATATACTACAGCTGCATTTGTTCCGGTGTATGGAACGGTGGCAGCAGCATCAGTATACAGTCCTGCAACAGGAGCCCAAGTGATTGGGAACTGTTGGTTAGCAGCGATAAACGTGAAATGCGGACGGTTAGATGACGAAGTCGAAGTACCATTGTTTGTTCCGCAAAGCGTGTTGTTATCGGCATAACGAGCCGTTACTGAAGTAAACGAAGTCGTTGAAGACCCAACAGTAGCGGTGACATCATAGAGAACACCCGCATTTGCAACTGAATCGTTGTCGTGGCAAACCTCAATTACGACGTTTGACGTTCCGTTCCAGGTAAATGGCGTGCTGAATGAAATCACCTTTTGTCCAACTGTTACAGCAGGCTCTGAAGGATTCGAATACACGGTTGTAAACGTTGGGGTCAGGAATGTTCCGCTCGCTACTGACGTTGCCGTTGTTTCGGCCATACGAACAGTGTAGTTAATCATAGGAAGAGTTCCACCAGCTGAAGTAACTGTGAATCTGATTCCCTGGATATCACCGGCTGTAAGACCTGCGGCGGTGAGTTCGCTGGCGCGGATCAGATACTGAGTACGCTGGCTCTCCCATCCGTTTGAGAATGGCGAAATTCCGGTAAGGCCTGTAGTAGACGTCTGGGTTCCAATTGGAGCAATACGACCTCCAATTCCACCGGTAGCGCTCAACATTACTGCTGGCTCGTTACTACAGATGCTTGAAGCCTCAGGAGTAACTGTAAGGGCAGATGGAACGCCATTAACAGTGATGGCAAATGTAACCGGAGTTCCCGTACAACCGTTGGCTACAGGAGTAACGGTGATTACTGCTGAACCAAATACCGGAGTGAACGATGGAATTTGTGTAATACCTGTTTGGTCGGCCAGCCCGATAGCTGAACCGCCTGAGATGTTAAAGGTTACACCAGACGGAGTACCTACCAAAGGAATGGCCGCTGTAGCTGTTCCGGCGCAAACATTGACTGCGGCAGGAGCCGTAGCAGTTGGCGTAGGATTAACGGTAACTGTAACTGCGCTGCTGGTAGCCGAAGGACCACAAGCTGGAGTCACCACTACGTCATACGAACCTGAGTTGGCTGGAAGTCCTGCTGCGACAGTGTAAACAGGCAATGTAGCGTTCAGGATGTTCTCGCCGTTTCTTCTCCACTGATAAGTAAGACCAGGTCCAGTTGCCTCAACCGCCAAAGTGAATGGCTGTCCTTGACAAATGGTTGATCCTACAGGCTGGGTAACGATGTCAGCACCGCTTTCTGTCGCAACAACAACTGAAGCTGTTTCTGAACATCCAGCTGAGCTGGTTACAACAACATTGTAAGTAACCGTTCCAACCGGTGTTACGGTAGGATTAGCCAATGTAGAGGTAAATCCTGCAGGCTCAGATGTCCAGCTATAAGTGTACACAGGCATGTTGGCAGGTACAAAACGATACATTCTGCCTGAAGCAGGCTGTCCTGAGTTAGCATCACTTACACTGGTTGTGCTTGCGGTATTGGTTGATACAGTTACAGCGTTGTAAACCGCAGGGCTTGCTTGGGCTCCACGCAAACCAACGGTAGCGCTCATTGAGCCTGTTCCCATAGATCCATATCGCATCTCAACTGCATATCCTGCTTCATATAACCAAAGTTGGAAGCGAGAGTTTGCAGCTCCTGTAGTATTACGTGGAATAGTAGTAAACCACTCAACTTTAAGAATGCGGTTTGGCGCAGTTCCGGTTACCAGGTAGCGAACGCTTCCAGTTGTACCTGTAGCCATATCGTCCCAATAAGGGGCAATCTTTGGAATGTTGGTGGTGCTGGTCATTGAATTGGAGAACTGTGAAGTAGTTACAGTACCCAATTTAAGGAAGCCATCCGGAGTTGCCGAGAATGTGCTGTAAGTATTCCCTTCATACTTGAAGTTGAATCCGATGTTAGCCAAAGCAGAGGCAGTATCGTCAGTTGAAGCTCCCAAAAGCGTTGTGGCACCGATCATTGGATCTAGTGTTGCACCGGTCTGGGTAGAGAATACATAGTTGTTGACAGGTGTCGGAACAAAGTCTGTGATGCCAACTGCTGACAATTCAACGCTGCTTCCTTCACATACCAGAGACGCTGAAGCCGAAGCTGCCGCATCGATCGAAGGACCAACATTTACAGTCACGGTTGCAGTGCTTGAACATCCGTTTGCATCGGTACCAGTTACAGTATAGGTTGTAGTGGTGCTTGGTGAAGCAACAACTGTCGAACCTTCATTGGTATCAAGTCCTGTGGCAGGAGACCAGCTGTAGTTAACTGCTCCGCTTACTGAAAGCGTAACACCAGGACCAGGAGTACAGTAAGATACGTTGGTAGTGTTCAACACAAGGGTTGGCGCAACAACTTCCAGCGAAGCAACGTCAGTAATAACGTCGATACATGGGCTGGCTGCGTCGGCTACCGCACGATAGTAATGAACACCCGTGGCGGTTCCTGAAGCGTTGGTTACAGTAAGTGACGAACCGTTCGATACGTAAGTAAATCCTGAAGGCGTACCGTTAGCAACTGGTGAGAAAGGACCAGCGGCCGATGTGGCATATTGCCACTGGATACCTGCGGCAGTTCCGGTATAGTCAAAGCTGAATTCGGCGCTTCCGCCGGATGAACAGGTTTGAGCTGAATCAGGCTGGTTGGTAATCTCAACCGACCCATTAACAGTCAATACTGCCTGGTTAGAAGTAACCGTGTTAAGCGGGCCGTTTACGTCAACCGAGAATACAAGTCCATTGTGATCAGTGGTCAATCCGCTGACAACAAGCGTTGCTGTATCAAAGTTGCTGTATGAAATTTCAGGGAAGAACAAATCAACCGGATCAGTGATCGGGAATGGTCCAAATCCGTAGTCAACATACCATAGGTAAGAATCTACCGGGCCTGAAGGTACAACTGTGAAAGATGCTTCGGATGTCGTAGGGCTGCAGATTGTAACTGCCGCCGGCTGAACATCGATACCTGTGCTTCCAACATTCAGAAGTGCCGAGAAGCTCTCAGCATCGCCACAAGGTGACTCCGCATCGAGGAAAAGACGGAAATAGCTTCCGCTCATCTCTTCGGCAGCGCTCGAAATTGAAAGTGTGTAAGTATTGGTCATTGAATCGAATGACGTGCTGTAAGGAGGTGCGATAGTCAATGGCTCAAATGTGAATCCACTGTCATATGATACTTCCCAGGTAGCTCCAACAACCGATCCTGTGGCAACTACGCTAAACGATGCAGGTGAACCGGTGGTTACTGCAATGTTTGATGGCTGGCTTAGAATATCGATTGGCTGGTAAACCTGAACTTCGCGTGAAACGGCGGTAGCACATCCTGTTTCCAGCGTAACGGTATAGTAAATCGTAGTGTTTCCTAGACCAACTCCGGTAACCAAACCATTGGCATCTACAGTAGCGACTGTTTCATCACCTGAAGACCAAAGTCCTGTTGGAGTAACAGTTGCAAAGAGGATTTGTCCTCCAACACAAAGTGATTGTGTTTCAGCAGGGGTAATTGGTTCAACCGCCGGGAACTCGTTAACAGTAAGTGGCGCAGAGCTGCTTCCGGTTCCGTTGGTGCTAGGCTCGCTTGAAACTGAAATCAGTCCGGCCACGTCGCCTGCAGGAACTACGGCTGT
Organism: uncultured Flavobacterium sp.; assembly: GCA_964537345.1. GTDB lineage: Bacteria > Bacteroidota > Bacteroidia > Flavobacteriales > Flavobacteriaceae > Flavobacterium. The sequence continues at coordinate 4,820 of CAZIBV010000018.1, forward strand.
TATTTGAGTTGAACTGTCAACCACAAATGACGTAGCCTCAATTCCGTTGAATTGAACGCTTGAAACATTGACAAAGTTTGATCCGGTAATCACAACCGTATCGCCTCCGCCCGTTCCACAAACTGCCTCCGGAGAGAAGCTTGATACGACAACCGGCGGCGGTGTCAACGCCCAGGCCAGTTCAAACAAGCCCGCATTGGTACTCCATCCGTCCTGAACCCAGTACACTGTTTGGGTAGTACCGGTTGTGTTGGTCCAAGTTGTAACTTGCAAATCACTGTCGGTACATACAATCAACGTCTGCTCTGCACATGATCCGTAGAACACTGTGTGAACCGAGTCATAGTTGTTCGCCACCTGATTGATAACCAAGGTGTAACCCGCCGGAACGGTGATTGAATAAAATGCGTCAGGCGCTGTGCCGGTGGTGTTACACGATGATGTAAAATCATTGGCAAGCCCAACCGTAGATCCCGAAATAGGCGACGTAAGCGAATCAAGACTTGTTGCTCCTGAACAAATGTCATTTGCCGGCGGCCCTTGGGTTGTAAAGCTAAAAGCAGTACAAGCAGTTGGTGTACCTACCGACCCTACCGGATAAACACTCCAGTAATAGGTTGTGTTATAGGCAAATCCAGTGATTGGAATTTCCAACTCGGTTACGGTGTCAATCAAGTTGAGCGTCGTTGGCGACGTACCGATCATGAAGTCATAACCGGTAGCGTTGGCCACTGCATCCCACTCAAAGGTGATGACACCTCCGTCAACCGCAACTCCCGTAGCCGCATCGGCCGGGAAGTTAAGCACCGGACAATCCAAAAGCTGGAAGTTAACCGGACCTACCCATGAGCTAAACCCATTGGTATCACAGTTTGCACGTACGTAAACCTCATAACTACCAACACCAAGTCCCGTAGCCGTGTAAGTGGCCTCGCTAACAGCTACGCCTGCTCCGGTTGGTGTACCGGTTCCGGCGGCTTGCACGACAACCTCCCATGCAGTCTCCACGCAACCTGCAGCCCAGGTCACAACGGCGCCGTCGGCGGTGGTTGAAGCCAGTGCAAAGGTTTTAGGCTGTGGACAGGCATCGGCGGCTGTAATGGTCACGTCGTAATCCTCAGTTTCCCCAAAGCCATAGCTGTTACAAGGGTCAATCACGTTTCCGGCAGTAGCAAACACATCGCGAATCCGCATGCGGTGCGTACCCAAAGGCGGGTTACAAGCCAGGCTGATGGTAAACGTAGCCGTACCGTTGGCCCCGATAGAGGTAGTGGTAAATCCTACGCGCTCACTGGTTTCAAAGATTGAGTTATCGTTGTAATCAATCCATACGGCAACGTTCTGGCTGCCATAGCTACCTACGGTAACCGCAACCTGATACGATGATCCTGCCTGAAGTTGTGCCGTGTAGTTAGGCTGGCCGGTAAAGTAAGTATACGCAGGGTTGACCTCGTCGGTTCCAGTGTTGTTAGACAAAGTGGTGCCTACAATTTCAATGTTCGAAATAAGGTCACCATCAGTTTTACCGGACGAATATTGCGGCACGCAATAAGGCGCCGACAACGATCCTGTAGTAAATGACTGAACCACACAATCGGACGCACTTCCGGATTCGTTCTTAGGCACTACCGACCAGTAGTAAGTAGTATTGGCATCCAGCGCAGTAGCAAAGGTGTAAGTCGTGGCCGTCATATCGGCTGACAGTAACTCGGTGCTGGTAAGCGTTGGTGTGGTTCCAAAATACAAATCATAGGCGTCGGCACCAAAAACTGAATTCCAGGAAAGTGTCGCGAGACGGATGACATTGGTAGCCAGATCAGCCGGCGAAAGGCTAGTCGCGCAACCAGGTGCACCTGTAAGCGGATCTACAACCGTGATGACAAAATCACGCGCCACCGCATAGCTTCCTGAGTAGCAAGGATTTTCAGCAATTCCATCTCCTCCTATGATACGCATGCGGTAGCTCCCCAGCGGAATGCTGGCCGACGGCGTAAACGACAAATCAAGAGTAGTAGGGTTGTCGGCGGCCGAAACGCCTGAAATAACCATCTCACCACTGTCGGTAAAATCCCCATCGTTGTTAAGGTCAATCCAGACATATGTTGAGTATGCCCACCCAGTGGCATAAGTAACAAACAAATCCAGGTTCTCGCCGCGAACAACATTTACGGGTGTACCGGTGTGGTTGACATAAGTGGCACTTCCTGTAGGGAAGTTTGCGGTTCCAACTTGAGTATTGGTAATACCGCTACCGTCAACCGAAGATGGCGTTGCCGCACAATAAACCAGCTGCGTACCCGTGGTAAATGAGCGGGTCAAGCAACCTGTTGCGTCGCCAAATGAATTTTTGGCTACAACGCTCCAGTAATAGGTTGTATTGGCTGCCAACATCCCGGGTGCATAAGTCAAACCGGTTTGGTTTCCTATGAATGCAGGGCTTGCATCAGTCCCAAAATAGACATCATAACTGGTAGCGTTTCCGGCAGGAGCCGTCCACGACAGGGTAGCATTACGCGCAACATTCGTGGCCGCATCCGTTGGAACCGTAGCGGTAACGCACGCTGGCGGAGCCGACAGCGAGATCAATGAAAACGTACCCGCACAAGGACTAACCGGTGAGGGAAAGGTATCAAACCAGATGAAGTACTCCAGCCCCGCAGTGAGCGAAACGTTAATACTTTTACTGCTGGCCGAACTTCCGATACTGCCCACACAGGTCCCACCTGAGGTAGGACATCCCTGGAACACAAAAATCCCGGTCCAGGTTTGGCCTGAAATCGAGACTTGATAATCCCCGGTCACCGTTGGCGTAAAGGAATACAAGGCCTCGTTTCCGCCCTTGTAGCTGTTGCTCGCCCCTGTTGCGCAAAGGCCCGGAGCGGTTGTGGAATTCAAATCGTTCGTTGACCCGCACACAAGGTTCTGCCCATTGATCGGCAGGCTTGTGGGGGAAAGAACAATCGCACCGGCGCACGTCGTGGCAGCATCGGCCAAGGTGGCCTTACTCTTGTCACCGCCCAATGCAAACGCATGCAGGCCGATGAAAAGCGCAAAAACCAAACTCAAACCCCGCCACCATGAAGGCGCCGTTCGGGTTAACGGCGGTGATCCCGTCGTGTCACCCACATCATTTTTGGACCAGGTATCCCTACCGGGGTCCAAAGGATTGTAGTTTAACATCATAAATTAAAAAATTGGGTTAATAAAAAGGTTAATAAATATAGAGAAACATTAACTAAGCATTAAGAGCTAATGTTACAATATCGTTAAAACGTTCAAAAAAATCGATAAAAAACCCCTGAGAGCCAATTAGCCGACAGGGAGCTTTTACAATTTTATTTTTTGAATGAAAAAAGCCGAAGCCTAAAATCGCCCCGGCTGATTTTTAATATACTACTTTTTTGGTAACCACGCGATTATCCTGTGAGGTCACCTGAACAATCAATACCTGTTGCGGAACATCCAGCGATACCGTTAAGCTCGTAGAAGCAACTTCCTCTTTTGAAGTCACCAAACGACCGCGCATGTCGAACACTTTTACGTCCTTGATGTCGACGGTTCCGGAGTTGATCTGTATGCCCGAATCGTTTTTGTAGATTACAACCGAGTTGTCATCAAATTGGTTATCCTGGACTCCCAGTGCGTTTTCATTGTAACGGAGTTGGAAACGGTCATTAAATGTTCCGGCGGGAGCGGTAAAGGAATAATTTGCTGTTTTCAGGTTTTGGATGGTTCCCAGATACAAGTCTTCCAGATATACATCCTGGTTGTCGAACAACCCATCAAAATTTGACAGCGAAATGGTATACGTTCCACCTGTACTTACCGAGAAGCCCAAAGGAACAACGTCGGCAGTATCAAAAGGAAGTGCGCGTCCCTGGATAGCCAGATTGTGGCTTCCCACCACCGAATAGAGCGACACTGAATTTCCACCATCAATCATGACAGCGTCAAACGCAGGCTCCTTTTCATGGGTGGCACCGGCAATATATCCAACCAAAGTTTGCTTATAAGCGCCTTGGGCATTGGTCAACTCCAGCCATACTCGGTGTTTCTCAGTTTGATCAACCTGACGCTTGGTTCCATCCGGACGGAAGAACATCCCGTTGCTTCCTGTGATGCGCATGTTGTTGTTAAAGGTAAGTGGCGAGCCGGGAGTAACTACATTGCCCACCACAAAGAAACCTTGTCCCGCAGCAATCGAGCCGTCAGGAACGTTGGAATTCCCTACTCCACCACCGGCAGTTCCGATACCTCCGGAGCTATTCCAAACCGCGTAATCACTTTGTGTATAATTAAGCGGATCGATTGGCGTGTTGTGCGTCCAGAAATAAAAGTTACCGTCAATCAGTGAGGAGTTTTCCGCATAGAAATCATTGGCATCGATAGCCGACGGATAAGGGTTTCCGATCAGGTTGTAACTCTCGGTAGTTGGCGAGATAATGTCGATAGTAATCACACCGTTATTGGGCACACCGTCGTTACTGCCGCCGTTAAATTCCCCAAAAAAGGGCTGTGCCGATGAAGTGAAACCTTGAGGTGCGCGGATGATGTATCCACGACCGCGATCCATAATCGTATTGGCATTTACCTGAACGTAGTTGTCAATAACAGGATCATAGGTAAAATATTTATCCGACAATGTAAGCGGCGACAGGCCTACCAGTGTTTGCGGATAAAGTGGCGATGACCAGTAAGTAAAGTCAAACTGAACCATCGGCTGTGAATTGCGCTTGTAAACGATGTAACCCGAGTTGACCGCATCGTCGTCAATTTGCACAAGGCTTGCGTTGTTTTCAAAAGTCAGGGTTCCACCAACGCGCACCACCTCATTTTGGACCACCAGGTTTGTGCCTGAATTAAACACTACGTTGCCGCTTTCAACCCGCACCGAGCACGCGTTTAGGGTACCCGAAACTTGGGTATAGTTGCCCTGGAAGATAACAGCATTGCTTAAAGTAGGCGCACCTGCCGGAATCCAGGCTGATCCATTCCAGATTTTGGTGTTGAACGTAATGCTGACAATGTTTGAATAAGCCGTACATGAGCCATTGGTTACCACGGCGCGGAAGTAACGGGTTCCTGCAAACGTTCCAATCTGTGCCGAAGTCAGCGTAGCCGAGGCACTGGCCGGAATTGGTGTGACGCCAACCGTAAACGCGGCATTGGTTGCATACTCCCATCCGGTAACGGTACCCGTAGTTCCTGTAAGGGTTAGATCGGACGCTGAGCTACACGCATTTTGGGTAAGTGGCAAAACACCCCCGGCTACGATTGGCGAAACAGTAACGTCAACCAAAGTTTGTGTGGTACAGCTACCCAAAGTGGCGGATGCCGTGTATTGGGTAGTAGTTGAAGGCATGGCGTAAACCGTAGCCGCTCCGGTTCCGGTATAAGGAATGGTGGCAGCCGCATCAGTATAAAGTCCGGTGACCGGTGACCAGGTAATGGCCGATGTTCCGCTTCCGGTAACCAGGAAGTTGTCGATGGCCCAACCCCAATCCCAGGTGGCGTTTGCGTATTCAAATCGGATGCGGATGTTCTGCCCGATATACGGTGTCAGGTTAAGCACCACATTCTGGAAATTGTTGGCCGCACCCTGTTCAGAAGTATACGTCGCCAAGTTAGTCCAGGTGGCATAAGTGGGTCCGGTTGCCACCAGAACCCTGGCCTGTTCTCCTCCCAAATAATCAAAGAAATGCCAAAAACTAAGTGATGCCGACGTGTATTGAGGCTCGGTGGCCGGAAAGTTAGGGTTGGTCACCGCAATAGGCAATGAGGTAAGCCTTGTGGTAACGTTGCTGCCAAATCCGGCGGCATCTGAATCAGAGTAAACATAAGAAGAGTTGTCATTGCTAAAAATAGCTCCCAGCCAAGGCGCCGAACCATTGGCCCCAATGGCCCAGTTGGCGGCGGCAGGCGTTCCTCCGGCGGCATTGATCACAACGTCGCGATCCCAACCGGCAGGGAATCCGCTGTTGAATCCTTCATAGTGAATCAACTGACCCGTAACGATACCACCACTTGCTACCAGCGCAACAGCCGGACCTGCCTGGCAAACGGTTGGTGCTGCAGGCGATATGACAATTGGCGTTGGCGGCTGGTTGACATTAACGGTAAGTGTTGTTGTGTTTGATTCAAAGTTGGTGCTGTTAAATCCGGTTAGCGTATAAACCGTGGTGGCGTTTGGTGCAAACTGCCAGCCCGTGGTAGCATTACCCGTTACACCCGCAACCGGCGACCACGAGTAACTTGTATAGTTTGCCAATGCAGAGGTTAGGGTTACCACCGGAGTCGATGGAATGTTTGGACATGTAGTGACGGAAAGTGCACTAAGCGTCATAGGTGCAGGCGCAGGCGTCACAAAAAGTGTATAGTCCTCAAATGCCTGCCAGGTTCCCGTACGGCAAGGATTGGTGAGCGGACCAAAATCTATACCGCCCACACGCATGCGGTGCGCACCCAATGTGGCCGTTAACGGGACCGTGAAACTCATGGCTACTGTAGTAGGTACCGCGCTTGAAGAATTTCCTTGAACCACCAATTCACCCGTGTCGGCAAAATCGCCGTCGTTGTTCCAGTCAACCCAAACCGTAACATCATAAGTCCACCCGGTGGCCAGCGTAACCGAGATTGGCACGTTTGCACCCTGAGCAACCGATGTAATCAGGTTTGAATAGTTCCCGTAGTAGTCTGGTAACTCAATACCGGTCGTATTGTTGATGGTGCCCACCGTAACGTTGGTAATACCGTTTGGATCCTGGGCAAATCCTGCCCCGCTGGGAATACAATAAGTAACAGCCGGAAGGGTTGGCGTAGTAAACGTTCCCGCCGTCAGTGACCATCCACTCAAATCACCCGAGCCGCAATTGGAGCGTACCCAGAAATAATAAGTAGTTCCCTGCGTCAGCCCGGTCAGGTTGACGATATTTGTTGGCGCGTTAGCTGTAGGAAGAGTCGATGCAGATGGCGCAGTATTGACTGTGCTCAAATAATACTGATAGCCCGCTCCCGGAACAGTTGACGGCGGTGTCCATGAAATAGTAGCCGATGTTGGTGTAACCGTTCCCGAGCTCAAAGCCGTTGGCGGGAAACAGGTAGCCTCGGTAAGCTCGATAGTATCCAGAAACAACCTACCATTGTTTTGTGCCGAATAAGCGCGGAAACCAATATAATAGGTACCGGTAGCCGTAGGTGTAAAATTAATGACGTTGCTTACGGGCGAGTCCTTGATTTCATTGTGATCAACAAGCAGCGTTCCCGCCACCATGGCCGCGTTTGTGTTGGCTGTCCCAAGACGCACTTCCATGCGGTTTACGATGGTAGCAAATGTGGTCGACCCGCCGTAGTCATATGACAATCGATAGGTAACACCCGAGGTAAGCGATACGCCGCGGGTAAAGAACCACACATTGGCCGCCGTACCCCCAAGGCCCTGATAGGCAAGGTGCTCGTCAAAGAAACCTTCCTCGATGGCGGCTGTAGTTTCCCAGCTGTTGCCGGCGCCCAGGTTTTGTACCGACGTACAAAAAGGGATCCCGCCCGGGATGGGCTCTCCGCCTTCATCGGCTTCAAAATATTCAAAGTACGGGAAAACCGGCGTACAAGGCGTGGTAAACACCTGGGCCACACTCCACGAGCTGGTATCGCTGCCCGAACACTGCGACTGCACGTACACATAATAGGTAGTGTTGCCCGCAAGGCCCGTAAGGTTTACCGGGCTCACCGCATTGGTGCCTGATTGCACCGCGCCGGGAGTTCCGGGGGTGCCGCCGGTGCGTATTTCCCAGTTGTAGTTGTTGGCCGGAGCCGGTGTGGCCGGATTCCAGGTAAGGGTAGCCGTGGTGGCCGTAATGGCCGATACCGCATTTACCGTAGGCGCAAAACAGGTAACCGGCGTAAAGCGGAACAGGCGGTTGGACGCAGCAAGAATCCGCGTATTGTTGCGGCGAAGTGTCACCACATCATTATTATTGGTCCCTAACGCCATGGTGGCGGGAGCTGTAGGCCAGTCAGAGTTGACCGGGTGCACCAGGTTTTTAAAATCGGCATTGGTCGCACCGCGAAGCCCGATTTCGGCGGGGAATGTCGCCAAAGAACCAGCTTGTGACGAATTCCAGGCCCGGTAATGCATTTCGACAATGTGCGAGGTTTCATAAAGCCAGGCCTGCATTACCAAAGCCGTAACATTGGGATCAGTCGCATTATATGGATGGGCAAGCCATTCAACTTTAAAAATGCGGTTGGGTGCGGTACCCTCGGTTTTGGCCCGGATCCAGTGCCCGGCAGTCATCCTAAGCTCTGAACCAAATATAGAGATGATCCCTGAACTGCCGTTGGTCGAGATGGGCGTAGTGTTGGTTGCCGAAGGTGCGGCGCCAAAGGCCATAAATCCCTTTACCGAAACGTGCACATTTGTCCCCGCCGTATAAGCGGTTCCGCCAAACGTAAAGTCAAATGGCAGTGGCGTGGCATAAACACCGCTGTTCTGCGCTCCCGACGTAATGGTGGTGTAAGGAGAGGCCAAAAATGTGGGCGCGGTACTGGCCAACGGAAGCTGGTCAACGGTGTAAGCACTCACCTGCGCTTTTGCCGGCGAGCCAAACAGTAAAATCACAAGCGCGGCAAGGGCCCATGATTTTGCACTAAAAACTGAACGTAAAATTGTAGTCATAATTCCTTATGGGTTGAAATTAGATTGGGTTGCAAAGTGGCATCCTCCCGTTTGGAAATTTGCCATTGGTTGGGTGTAATGGCGTGTTTTATCGACGAAATGCAAATAATGTCGGCAAAGCGTAAAACCATTGTAATATTTTTAAATTAACTGTTGATTTTCAGCCAATTATAAGCTAAAAAACCATTCAAATATAACGATTTTTTAATGCGATGCAACTTTTTAGGAGTATGTTTAGCAATTGTTCAGCACGGCCGTAAGACATAAAAAAGCCTCCCAAAAAATGATTTGAGAGGCCTCTTCCTGACTAACTTAACTTAACCTATGATATCAAAATTATGCTACGGCTACATCGCGGGTAACGGCTTTTTTTAGCAGGGTCTTGTTTAAAAGACGGTTGGTTTGCATGCCGCTGTTGATGAATTGTTTTTTTGAAGTTTGCTTGGTAGCGGTCACCTCGTATGAATTGGTGCTTCCGGCTTGCTTGGTAGCCATCAGCCAAGATACCAGTTCCATTTTAGAATCGGTATTGGCAACTGCATTTTCAACCAATGCGTTGGCCTGTACCTGGGCAGTTGCTTTGGTGTTAAAAGCAAAAGCCATCATCAGGATCATCAGGGCAAGGGTGGTTGTTTTCATGGTTGGTGGTTTGGTTGGTTTGATTTACAGGACAAACATACTGCCGCTGCCAGGGCCCGCATAAAAAATTTGGTCAACAGCCTAAAAACTCGTTAAAAGCACCGTTTTAACATTTTTTATGGGTTTTGACGAAAAAAAGTGTCGTTCATCGATACCCGATACATTTTATAAGGTGATTTAACATTTATACCGATAATCCATCAACACAAACAAACAAAAAAGCCCTCCGCAGGGCGAAAGGCTTTGTTTTACATGAAAAGTTCTTAATTGGCGGCTTTGCGCACGGCGGTTTTGCCGTCTACCGTACTGATTTTAAACACAATAACCTGACGGGTCGCGCCGCAGTTAAGCGTAACGCGGGCGTTGTTTACCCGCTTGGCCTGTGCAATCAGCCTGCCCTGAAGGTCAAATGCCTGCACCTCGGCAAGCGTCAGGTTTCCGGCGTCAATCACAAAATCCTGCCCGGACTTGTACACCACAGCCTGCGCCTCCAATCCGTTATCAGGCGCCGACAGTGCATTTTGATAGATGATGTCAAAGCGTCCGTCAAATGATCCGGCCTCGGTGGCAAACGTATAAGCGCTGGTTTTTATCGGATGCACCACACCCAAAAGGTTGTCGCGCAAAAACACCATCTGATCCTGGGCAAAAATACCGTCGGTCTGGCTGATGGCCAAGGTATACGTTCCGGCATTGGCCACGGTGTAACTCATCGGCACTACGTCGGTAGCGTCAAAAGCAGGACGTCCGTTGATGCTGTATTCAGTCTGGGCTATTTTTGTCGTCAAGCGGATGGGACCATCGTTGATATAGCGTCCGTCAAACTTGTCGGCTTCCAGCGTTGCATCGGCTGTGTACACAATGGCCGCCTGCGAAAAGCTTCCGGCAGTTGAACCCGTCAGGTTTAGCCACAAGCGATCCTTTTGCGGTTGTGGCGCGCGGAAAAACTGATTGGCGTTGTCGTCAAATCGCTGTGAATTCTTAAAGATCAGGTTGGTTTGCCCAGGCTTGGCCTCGACAAAAAAGCCTTGTCCTGTGCGGATGACACCTTCCGGATCAAAAACCTGGTCCTCGCCATTGCTTACAAAAGTTCCCAGCGTCCACTGACAGTATGACGGTGAAGCGATGTTGTTGGTTTTGCGCCAAAAGTAAAGTGTTCCGGTAATGGCATCGGTGTTGTCCTCAATAAAGGCGTACATGTCTATTGGCGACGGATAAGGGTTTCCTACCAGGTTAAAGGCTTGTCCAACACCTACATTATTCATCACAAGTGGAACATCTCCATTGTGCGGAACACCATTAAATACACCTTCCCAAACGGTTGGCGTCGACGGATGGTTGTTTGGCATGCGAATCAGGTACCCGGCTCCCTTGTTAAATTGTGCGGTACTGATTGATGGAACCGAGTTGTACAGGTTGGTTGTCGTATTGTAATTGTAAAAACGAACAGTTGGCGAAATTACCGTCAGTGGTGAAAATGCAAGCATCCCCTGCCCTTCAACCGGTGATGACCAAAGTGTGTAGTCCTGACGCATCAACGCCGAACTGTTTCTGTAAACGGTAATCGGATCTTGATTGACGGTTTCGTCAAGCTGAATCAGGTTGGCGTTGTTTTCAACCGTAAAACTTCCCGACTCGATGTCGAGTGAGCTTCCAATCTCCATGCTGTATCCTGAGCGGATGATCACATTGGCATCATTAGTCACCGTGACACTGCAAGCACGCAGGTTGTCTTCCTCGGCATAATCGGCGCTAAAGATAACAGCCGTGGTTGAAGATGGCACGCCGTTGCTCCAGCCACTTTCGGTCCAGGTTGTCGTACTGCCCGGCTCCAGATAGAAAACTTGCGAGTAAGCTGTACAACTTCCGCTTTGAACCAGTGCGCGGTAGGCAGTTGTTTGTGTAAGACCAGTTACGGCATAAGTTGATGTCGTATTGACAATGTTAACCGGCGTAACAAAATCATCGGTTGAGGATTCCCAACGAACGATGGTCCCAACGTAATCCAAAAGGTTCAAGGTGCCGCTGTTGGCCCCGCAAGAATCAAGTGACCCGTCAATGTAACCGGCCTGTGGCGCTGGTGTGATGTCGACAAAAACCTGAGCCGTTGACTGGCATCCGTTGGCCGTGGCAGTAACGGTATAGGTTGTTGGCTCGGTTGGATTGGCAACCGGATTGGCTGCTGATGCATTGCTTAACGAATCAGCCGGCGTCCAGCTGTAAGTTACCGTTCCGCAATTGGCGTTGTTAAGACTCATGCTCCAGCCGGTGAGTGATCCGGTGTCGGCAGCACCGCCGTCAAAAACGTAAAGCGTCCAATTACCTGAGGCATTTCCGCTCAAATTAGTAAACGGCTCGTCCGGCGTGTAAGTTCCGTTAAGGACTGTGTTAGTAGATGGTATGGCAGTACCCGATGGCACCAGCGTCATGTTGACACCATTGGCCGATCCGCCCTTGTTTTGCATCAACAGGATGTAATCAGAATTAGGACCCATCAAAAAGATCTGAAGGTCGGCATTGTACGTATGGGTGATGGCAATCTGCACCTGTGCGATATCAGCAGCCGATGCACACGTTTCAGGAATACTGATGGTCGATTGGATCCCGTTTACCAGATCGTTATCAGGAATGGCAAAATCCGTCTGGTTGGTTCCGCTGGCCACACCCGATGGCATCGTGGCAACGGCCGACAATGTTGTAGGCTGGCCCTCGCACACACTGGTCAACGATGCACTGGCGGTAACCACAGGCGACGGACTTACGGAAACTGACGCGCCTTGTGTAGACACGGTTCCGCAGGCATAAGTTCCTAAAAGGACATACCAACCGCTGTCGGCTGCAGTCACGTTGTTCTTGGTATAAGTTGTTCCGGTTGCGCCTGAAATGGCCACGCCGTCCCGATACCATTGGTAACCGCTTACGCCGGTAATGGCTCCGGTAAGATTCAAGGTCTCGCCCTGACAAAGATCAGCCGAGGCCGGCGACGTGACAACCGCTGCGGGCGCACAGGTCTGGCCTGTAATCACCACATTTCGATTCCTGAGATTGCGGGTTG
>CAZIBV010000018.1:17287-34944 GCA_964537345.1 uncultured Flavobacterium sp.
GGCGCACAGGTCTGGCCTGTAATCACCACATTTCGATTCCTGAGATTGCGGGTTGCGAAAAGTCCACCGTGCCAGGCGTAGATCCTTACGCGAAGCGTTGCCCCAGACGGCACCGTCACATCGGTAGTGCGGCTTGCATTTGCACTGCTGGTGCTGCTCGAAAAAGTACCGCCCAACTGGGTGGCGCTCGAAAAGTTATCCAGCGAATAATAAATGGCACCGGTCAGGGTCGAACTGCTTGAACTGTGGGTAAAAGACAGTGAGGTAAACCTAAAGTCCTGTCCGGCTGTTGGCGTAACCGCATATTCATAATAAGCAGTAGCCGACAGTGACCCTCCGTTTGGCCATCCGTTGCACGACACACCGGCGCTGGAGTAACTTAAATTTCCGTTACTTGATCCTTTGGTGATAGCCGAGGCCGAAACACTTCCGGATACCGTAGCATTTCCGTTAGCGGTGAGCGCCCACGTAGCCGATGCTGCGGTTTGGCCGATTCCCTGACTAAAGGTTAGGAGAAAAAAGACTGATACGATAGTACGTAAAAGTAAAGATTGGTTCATAGGGTGATTATTTGGCGCGCAAAATTATCTACCGCACCTCTCACCCACTAAATAAGTCGACAAGTTGCCAAGAAATCCGACAATATGCATTTTAACAAAAAAAGCCCTCACTCGGAGGGCCTATTTGACTAGTAATGTACGGTTTAGTTAATGACTTTTTTGTGAACCACGCGACCTTCAACTGACTTGATCGCCAGTAAAATCACTTGTTTTGCATCGGCCAAAGACAGGCTTGTTGATGTTGCGTTCACCGCCTTTTTCGCGGCAACCAATCGACCTTGCATATCGTAAGCCAAAACTTCCTGAAGTGTGATGTTTCCAGCGTCTACCACAAACTCATCGCCAGAGCGGTAAACCACTACGGCACTTGATGAAAATTCAGGCTGCGCAATGGCGAGTGAACTCTGGAACAAGATGTCAAAGCGTCCGTCAAACGATCCTGATTCAGTAGTAAATGAATAGGCTGAAGTTTTAATATCATGTACGATCCCCAAAACATTGTCCCTCAAAAACACTTGCTGGTCTTCCAGGAAAAGGCCGTCCATTCGGTCGATGGCTATCGAATAGCTTCCTGAAGCCGGAACGGTGTAACTCATCGGCACAACGTCAGTAGGTTCAAATCCGCCGCGGCTTTGAATGGCATATTCGCTACCTGCAATTTTCATTGTCAGGCGGATGGCGCCGTCGTTGATGTAGCGTCCGTCCATTCGGTCGAGTTGCGGCGTTCCGTCGGTTGAATAGACAATCGCACTTTGTGAAAACGCATTGTTGCCAGTCAGGTTAAGCCAGATGCGATGCTTTAGCGCCTGTGCAGGTCGGAAAAACTGATCGTCGCTATTGTTGATACGTTGATAGTTGTTAAACCACAGATTGGTTTCGCCAAAGTTGGCTTCGACAAAAAAGCCTTGTCCGGTGCGGATGATATCGAGCGGATCGTAAACTTCGGCCGCGCCGTTGTCAACAAATGTCCCAAAATTCCAGGTACAATACGCCGGGTTGCTGTCGGCATTGGTCTTGCGCCAAAAGTAAAGCGTTCCGGTAATGGCCAAAAAGTTGTCGCCTACAAACGTATACATGTCAATGGGCGACGGATATGGGTTACCTACCAGATTGAATGAGTTTCCAAATCCGAGGTTTTCCATCGTGATGTTGTACTCGCCGTTGTTTGGAATTCCGGTAAAGCTTCCTTCCCAAACAGTTGCCGTCTCCGGATGGTTGTTTGGCATGCGGATCAGATAACCGCGACCCGTCTCAAACTCTGCTGTCGAAATACCCGAAACCGAGTTATAAAGATTGGTCCCGGTGTTATAATTGTAAAAGCGAACCGTTGGCGAAATGGCGGTAAGTGGCGAAAATGCCAACATTCCCATTCCGGCTACCGGTGACGACCAAAGTGTATAATCAAGACGCTTAAGCGCCGAACTGTTGCGTTTAACCGTAATCGGACTGGTATTGGTTACACCATCCGGTTGGAAAAGGTTGGCGTTGTTTGAAAGCGTAAAGGTGCTGCCAGCCTCCACGTTCAAAGCACCTCCCAGGTCAACAGAATATCCTGATGGGATAACCACATCTGCGCCATTGGACACATTGATACTGCAGGCTGCGATGTCGGCGTTCTCGTTATAATCATGGGTAAAGTAAGCTGCCTTGCTTGAATCGGGCGCGCCGTTGCTCCATCCTGATGTAGTCCATGTTGTAGATGGCCCAATCGATATGGTGGCGATGCCGGAATTAGCTTCGCACGATCCGTTGGCAACAACAGCGCGGTAGTTAGTGGTGACAGCTACGTTGTTGTAGGCGTAAAAGTTCTGGGTATTGGCAATAACCGTTGGTGCTGTGGCAAAATTATCAGTTGACGATTCCCATCTCACAATAGAACCGCCCGAATGTCCGGACAAGATAAGCATGCCGCTGTTTGATCCACCGCAAACCGTTGTGCCGCCAGTCACCGACCCTGCGTTTGGCGCCGAACTCACACTGATGGTGGTAACCGACGAATTGACAGGTGGACAACTTCCGCTAACCAAAACCGCGCGATAAGAACGTGTGGCGGTCAGGTTGGTATAAGAAATTGATGGTGTGGTGTTGGAAACAAATATGGGCGAAGTAGCAAAGTTATCATCCGAGAATTCCCAGCGGACAATGGTTCCGGAATATCCGGTAAGGGTGATGGTTCCGGAATTGTTCCCGGCACAAACACCAGCTGCGCCTTGCGTGGTTCCGCCCACTGCAGTATTGGCCGTGATGTCAAAAACAGCCGAGTTGTTGGTTGTTACGGGTACCGACATGCTGTTCCAAGCAACTTGGGTGACGGTAAGCGGCAAGCCATCGTTGGCAAAAACAGCCGGAACTGAAAACAGCCCGTTTCCTGAACCATTGGCCGCAACGACTACGTCGGCAGATGCCCCGCCGTTAATGTTATAGGTAAGGGTACTGTTGGCCGATGGACGCAAGCCGGTGACGGTAAAGAAAGCGTCGGTGCCTTCACAGTAAGTCCCTGCAGCGGCAATGGTACCAAACGTTGGTCCCTGAACAGGCGTATAGGTATAATTCTGGGCGCCGTTGCGTTTAAAATTGATGGTGTAAAGGTCGGCGTTCGACCCGTCAGCAGCTACGTTTGTGGTTCCTGAAGTAAAAACATAATAGGATACTGGCGTTCCGATCACATTGGCAGCAGCCGGAATTGTCGCTGAATAGGTTGTGCCCGATCCGGTCATCTGCACAACGGCCGATGAAGCGAAACCATTATTGGAATACCTTAAGTAAACGGCTTGTCCTGCTGAAAATGCACCGTCAAGCGTGGCTGTTACCTGCACTGATGAATTGCCGGGAACATTGCCCGACGGACTGCGTGTCACGTTGGTCGCGCTGCGGACCGGACCCTGAACCTCAAAAAACACGAATTGGCCGGTTGGATTAGTTCCGGCGTTCAAGGTTTTAAACACGTAGGTGTACGAGGCATTGGGCACATTGTAATACATTGCACCCGATGTTGTACAGTTGGAATTGAGTGAATAGGTGGTTCCGGGAGTGACTGCTACATCGCCGCCAATGTTGATGGCTCTTTGCGCCGTAGTGCCGCTCCATTCGATTCCAAATCGCCAATACTGGTTTCCGGTGCCGTTGGCAGTAGTGGTAACACCAAAGGTTCCGCTGACCACCTCGGTCATAAACTTAAAACCTCCATTTCCGGGTTCACAGCTGCCACCGCCCCAACCTGTTGAGAAACCAGTTCCGACAACGGCGTTCTGCGCTAAGGCCGAGCCCGGCAAAAGTGCCACTATCGAGAACAACAGCAAAGACATCAAACGTATGAGTAGTTGTCTAGTCATATTACCTAAAGTTAAATTCCTTGCTAAAGTAATAAGATTTAACATCGCTACATCATTTTTCATGAAATAAGTATGCACTTTGTCGATGAAATACATCGGATTGGCAGGCAAAATCCGCATTTCGCCGATAAAATCAGTTAAACCGAACCTCGTGGAATTAAAAAAGGCTCCCTGTTGAGGAAGCCTTCTTTTATTGTTTACAAAGTGCAATTATGCCTGTCCGGCAGGACCAAAATTAAGCGGAACCGGCGGGTGCTCGGAGTCTTTGATCTCTCCGTGGGCATGCTCGTAGCGGCTGATGTTTTCAGCCATGGCCTTGAGCAGACGCTTGGCGTGTTGTGGAGTCAGCACAATGCGCGACTTCACTTTGGCCTTGGGCGTTCCCGGCATGATACACACAAAATCCATCACAAACTCAGACGGTGAGTGGTTGATGATCGCCAGGTTTGAATAAATCCCTTCGGCGATAGCCTCATCCAGTTCGATATTGATCTGACCGGGCTGCTGTTGCGGTTTTTGATCTGCCATATTAATAATTGTATTCTTCTTTGTTAGCCATCATCTCATTGTAATCGTCTTTTGACCCCACAATGATATTGTCGTAATCGCGCATACCGGTTCCTGCAGGAATGCGGTGTCCAACGATAACGTTCTCCTTGAGACCTTCCAGCGTGTCCACTTTTCCGGCAACCGCAGCCTCGTTGAGTACCTTGGTTGTTTCCTGGAACGACGCAGCCGAGATAAACGACTTGGTCTGTAGTGAAGCACGGGTGATACCTTGCAGCACCGGAGTAGCCGTAGCCGGAATGACGTCGCGGGCCACCACCAGGTTTTTGTCGGAGCGCTTCAGGAGCGAGTTCTCATCGCGCAGTTGACGCGGCGACACGATCTGTCCTGCCTTGAGGTTCTCTGAATCACCTGCATCTTCCACCACTTTCATACCGTACAGACGGTCATTTTCAAGGATAAAGTCTTTGGTGTGGATGAGTTGCTCTTCCAGGAACAGCGTATCTCCCGGATCCTGAACCATTACCTTGCGCATCATCTGACGGATAACCACTTCAAAGTGCTTGTCGTTGATTTTTACACCTTGCAGACGATACACTTCCTGGATTTCATTTACCAGGTACTGCTGAACGGCTGAAGGGCCTTGGATGCGAAGGATATCCTCGGGTGTGATGGCTCCGTCAGACAGCGGCGAACCGGCGCGGACAAAGTCATTTTCCTGAACAAGGATTTGGTTTGACAGTTTAACCAGATATTTCTTGATCTCGCCAAACTTGGATTCGATGATGATTTCGCGGTTTCCACGCTTGATTTTTCCAAACGATACTACGCCGTCGATTTCTGAAACAACCGCCGGGTTTGACGGGTTACGGGCCTCGAGAAGCTCGGTAATACGCGGAAGACCACCGGTGATGTCACCAGCTTTTGACGAGCGGCGCGGAATCTTGACAAGGATTTTCCCCGCCTTGATTTTCTCGCCGTTCTCTACCATAAGGTGAGCACCTACCGGAAGGTTGTATGAGCGGATCAGCTCGCCGTCCTTACCGTAGATAAGAAGCGTCGGGATGAGTTTCTTGTTACGCGCTTCTGAGATAACTTTCTCCTGGAATCCGGTTTGTTCGTCAATCTCAACCTGGAACGATTGTCCTTGCTCCAGATCCTCGTAAGCCACTTTTCCGGTGAATTCTGAGATGATAACGCCGTTGTACGGATCCCACTTACAAATCACGGCACCTTTTTCAACAACGTCTCCGTCTTTTACAAAAATGCTTGAACCGTAAGGAATGTTGTGCGTATTGAGGACGATGCCTGTTTTCAGGTCGACGAGTTTCAGTTCAGTCGAACGCGAAATCACGATGTCTACCGAGTTGCCTTCAGTATCTTCGCCTTTAACGGTTTTAAGATCTTCAATCTCGATGCGACCGCCAAATTTGGCCACGATGCTTGACTCTTCTGAGATGTTACCCGCAGTACCACCCACGTGGAAGGTACGAAGTGTAAGCTGTGTTCCAGGTTCACCAATCGACTGTGCGGCAATTACACCTACAGCCTCGCCTTTTTGTGTCATGCGGCCTGTTGCCAGGTTGCGTCCGTAACACTTGGCGCAGATTCCCTTGAGTGCCTCACAGGTAAGCGGCGAACGAACTTCGACACGCTCTACCGGAGATTCCTCGATGGCGCGAACGATTGACTCGGTAATTTCCTCACCGGCGCTCACCAATACATCGTTGGTCAGCGGGTTGATCACATCCTGAAGCGCCACGCGTCCAAGGATACGCTCGCCAAGGGTTTCAACCACTTCTTCGTTCTTTTTAAGCGCCGACACTTCAACACCGCGAAGGGTTCCGCAGTCTTCCATGTTAACGATAACGTCCTGTGATACGTCGTGCAGACGGCGGGTCAGGTAACCTGCGTCAGCCGTTTTAAGCGCCGTATCCGCAAGACCCTTACGGGCACCGTGCGTCGAGATAAAGTATTCAAGGATCGACAGACCTTCTTTAAAGTTCGAGAGGATCGGGTTTTCGATAATCTCGCCACCTCCGGCTGTCGATTTCTTAGGCTTGGCCATCAGTCCGCGCATACCGGTTAGCTGGCGGATCTGTTCTTTTGAACCACGCGCTCCCGAGTCGAGCATCATGTACACCGAGTTGAATCCTTGCTGATCTTCGCGGATGTTTTTCATCGCGAGTTCGGTAAGCAGGGCGTTGGTCGATGTCCAGACGTCAATCACTTGATTGTAGCGTTCGTTGTTGGTAATCAAGCCCATGTTGTAGTTCATGGTGATTCCTTCAACCTGTTCGTTGGCATCGGCAATAAGGTCTTCCTTGCGCTCAGGGATGATGATATCGCCCAGAGAGAACGACAATCCACCCTTGAAGGCAAATTTGTAACCCATGTCCTTCATGTTGTCAAGGAACGCTGCAGTTGTCGGAACGTCGGTTACTGAAAGAATCCTGCCGATGATATCGCGAAGTGACTTTTTGGTCAAAACCTCGTTGATATAACCTGCAGCCTCAGGAACAACCTCGTTAAAGAGTACGCGTCCGGCAGTAGTTTGGATGATTTTCCAAACCAGTTCGCCGTTTTCGTTAAAGTCCTTGGCGCGGATTTTTACACGGGCATTGAGGTCAAGACGTCCTTCGTTAAGGGCGATGTTGACTTCCTCGGCTGAATAGAATGTCAGGCCTTCACCTTTTACAGCTAATTCAGGCGTTGACAAACGCTCCTTGGTCATGTAGTACAATCCCAAAACCATGTCCTGTGACGGAACCGTGATAGGCGCGCCGTTGGCAGGGTTAAGGATGTTGTGCGAGGCCAGCATCAAAAGTTGCGCTTCCAGAATAGCCTCAGGGCCAAGCGGAAGGTGAACCGCCATCTGGTCACCGTCAAAGTCAGCGTTGAACGCCGTACACACCAACGGGTGAAGTTGGATAGCTTTTCCTTCGATCAGTTTTGGCTGGAATGCCTGGATACCCAAACGGTGAAGCGTAGGGGCCCGGTTGAGGAGTACTGGGTGACCTTTGATCACATTCTCCAGAATATCCCATACAACAGGCTCTTTTTTATCAATGATTTTCTTGGCTGATTTAACCGTCTTGACAATTCCACGCTCAATGAGCTTGCGGATAACAAACGGCTTGTAGAGCTCGGCAGCCATGTCTTTAGGCAAACCGCACTCGTACAACTTGAGTTCAGGACCAACGACGATTACCGAACGGGCCGAGTAATCGACGCGTTTTCCGAGCAGGTTTTGACGGAAACGTCCTTGTTTTCCCTTGAGTGAATCAGAAAGCGACTTGAGCGGACGGTTTGATTCTGTCTTGACAGCCGATGCTTTGCGGGTGTTGTCAAACAGTGAATCAACCGACTCCTGAAGCATACGCTTTTCATTTCGCAAGATCACCTCTGGCGCCTTGATTTCCATCAAACGCTTGAGACGGTTGTTGCGGATGATAACGCGACGGTAAAGGTCGTTCAAATCCGATGTCGCAAAACGGCCACCATCCAGCGGCACCAGCGGACGCAATTCAGGCGGGATCACCGGAATAACCTTCATGATCATCCACTCCGGCTTGTTCTCGCGGTTTTCATTGGCTTCGCGGAATGACTCCACAACCTGCAGACGCTTGAGCGCCTCGGTTTTACGCTGCTTTGACGTTTCGTTGTTGGCCGAATGGCGCAACTCATACGACAGGGCGTCAAGGTCAATGCGGGCCAAAAGATCCATGATACATTCGGCGCCCATTTTGGCGATGAACTTGTTAGGATCGTTGTCGTCCAGATATTGGTTGTCCTGCGGGAGTGAGTCCAGAATGTTCAGGTACTCCTCTTCTGTCAGGAAGTCCAGTTTTTCAATAGGTTCGCCATCGGCATTCTTGGCAATACCCGGCTGGATCACCACATAACGCTCGTAGTAGATGATCATGTCCAGTTTCTTGGACGGAAGGCCCAAAAGGTAGCCGATTTTGTTAGGAAGCGAACGGAAATACCAAATGTGGGCAATAGGCACCACAAGGTTGATGTGACCTACGCGGTCGCGACGTACTTTTTTCTCAGTTACCTCGACACCACAGCGGTCGCAGACGATGCCTTTGTAACGGATGCGCTTATACTTGCCGCAGGCGCATTCAAAATCTTTTACAGGTCCAAAGATGCGCTCGCAGAACAACCCGTCGCGCTCTGGTTTGTGCGTACGGTAGTTGATGGTCTCCGGCTTGAGGACCTCCCCTCTCGACTCGGCCAGGATTGACTCAGGCGAGGCAAGACCGATAGAGATTTTATCGAATCTTTTGATGGGGTTTTTTTCTTTATTTTTTGGATTCATATCTGTTTTTCTAAGATATTTTAAATTGAAAGCTGATTGGAGTCGAACGTCCAAAGTCAAACGTCAAAAGGTCTTTCAACTTTCGACTTTCGACATTTGACTATTATTCCTCCAAGCGAATATCGAGACCCAAACCTTTAAGTTCGTGCATCAATACGTTGAACGATTCAGGCAAGCCCGGCTCCGGCATGGTCTCGCCCTTCACGATGGCCTCATAGGTCTTGGCACGGCCGATAACGTCGTCTGATTTAACCGTAAGGATTTCGCGAAGCGTGCTCGACGCACCGTAGGCTTCAAGTGCCCAAACCTCCATCTCACCAAAACGCTGTCCACCAAACTGTGCCTTACCACCCAACGGTTGCTGTGTGATGAGCGAGTATGGTCCGATAGAACGGGCGTGCATTTTGTCGTCGACCATGTGACCCAGTTTGAGCATGTAAATCACTCCTACTGTAGCCGGCTGGTGGAAACGCTCTCCGGTTCCGCCATCGTACAGGTACGTGTGGCCAAAACGAGGAATTCCAGCTTCGTCAGTCAGGGCGTTGATCTCATCAAGGGTAGCCCCGTCAAAAATTGGCGTAGCAAACTTCTTGTTGAGTTTTTTACCGGCCCAGCCCAAAACAGTTTCGTAGATCTGCCCAATGTTCATACGCGACGGTACACCCAGCGGGTTGAGCACGATGTCTACAGGAGTTCCGTCCTCGAGGAACGGCATGTCTTCCTGACGAACGATACGCGCCACAATACCCTTGTTACCGTGACGTCCGGCCATCTTGTCACCCACCTTAAGCTTGCGCTTCTTGGCGATGTAAACCTTGGCCAGCTTGAGGATTCCGGCCGGAAGTTCGTCACCAACGGTGATGGTGAACTTTTCGCGGCGCAGCGCTCCCTGCAAGTCGTTAAGCTTGATCTTGTAGTTGTGGATCAGGTCATTGACCATTTTGTTGGTTTCGTCATCGGCAACCCACTGACCTTTTGAAAGGTGAGCGAAATCCTCGACGGCGTTGAGCATCTTTTGCGTGTATTTCTTGCCTTTTGGCAGGACTTCCTCGCCCAGATCGTTCATTACGCCTTGTGACGTTTTACCGTTTACGATGGCAAACAACTTGTCAACAAGCTTGTCTTTCAATTCCTGGAATTTAACCTCGAATTCCATTTCGAGTGATCCCAGATCATCTTTGTCTTTTGTACGCTTGCGCTTGTCCTTGATGGCGCGCGCAAACAGTTTCTTATCCAACACGACACCGTGAAGCGATGGCGATGCCTTGAGCGATGCGTCTTTTACGTCGCCGGCCTTGTCACCAAAGATGGCGCGAAGGAGTTTCTCTTCCGGCGTCGGATCAGACTCGCCTTTTGGCGTAATCTTACCAATCAGGATGTCGCCAGGTTTAACCTCGGCTCCAATGCGGATCATACCGTTTTCATCCAGATCCTTGGTAGCTTCTTCAGATACGTTTGGAATATCGTTGGTCAGTTCCTCGTTACCCAGCTTGGTGTCGCGAACCTCGAGTGCGTAATCGTCAATGTGGATAGACGTAAAGATATCGTCGCGAACCACTTTTTCCGAGATTACGATAGCATCCTCAAAGTTGTAACCTTTCCAAGGCATAAACGCAACCTGCAGGTTACGGCCCAAAGCGAGTTCCCCGTCCTGGGTGGCGTATCCTTCACACAGAACCTGACCTGCCTTGACACGATCGCCTTTGCGGACAATCGGTTTAAGGTTGATACAGGTGCTCTGGTTGGTCTTGCGGAACTTGATCAGGTTGTATGTTTTTTCATCTGAATCAAATGACACCATGCGCTCGGCATCGGTGCGGTCATATTTGATGGTGATGATGTTGGCGTCGACATATTCAACGGTTCCATCGCCTTCGGCATTGATCAAAACGCGCGAATCTGATGCTACCTGACGCTCGAGACCGGTTCCTACAATTGGCGATTCAGGGCGCAACAACGGTACGGCCTGACGCATCATGTTCGAGCCCATCAACGCACGGTTGGCGTCATCGTGCTCCAGGAACGGAATAAGCGATGCTGAAATTGAAGCAATCTGGTTTGGTGCAACGTCGGTGTAATGAACCACTGATGGCTCGACAACCGGGAAATCACCCTCTTCACGTGCAATTACGCGTTCGGCAGTGATCGATCCGTCGTCATTCATCTCGATGTTGGCCTGAGCGATCATCTTGCCTTCTTCCTCTTCGGCACTCAGGTAAACCGGTGTCGAGGTAAGATCGACCTTGCCGTTTTTGACCGGGCGGTAAGGCGTCTCGATAAAGCCCATCGAGTTTACTTTGGCGTACACTGAAAGCGACGAAATCAAACCGATGTTTGGTCCTTCCGGCGTTTCAATAGGACACAGACGTCCGTAGTGCGTATAGTGAACGTCACGAACCTCGAATCCGGCGCGCTCGCGTGACAGACCGCCTGGTCCAAGAGCCGACAGACGGCGCTTGTGGGTGATCTCGGCCAGAGGGTTGGTCTGGTCCATGAACTGCGAAAGCTGGTTGGTTCCAAAGAACGAGTTGATCACCGACGAAAGCGTCTTGGCGTTGATCAGGTCGATTGGCGTAAACACCTCGTTGTCGCGGACGTTCATACGCTCGCGGATGGTGCGCGCCATACGGGCCAGACCTACTCCAAACTGCTGCGACAACTGCTCGCCTACCGTACGAACACGGCGGTTTGACAAGTGGTCGATATCGTCAATCTCAGCCTTGGAGTTGATCAGTTCGATCAGGTATTTCACGATCGTGATGATATCCTCCTTGGTAAGAACTTGCTTCTCAATTGGAATGTCCAGGTTGAGTTTTTTGTTCATCCGGTAACGTCCTACCTCGCCCAGGTTGTAGCGCTGGTCAGAGAAGAACAGTTTCTCGATGATGCCGCGGGCCGTTTCTTCATCAGGCGGCTCGGCATTTCTCAACTGGCGGTAAATGTGTTCTACGGCCTCTTTTTCAGAGTTCGTAGGGTCTTTTTGAAGCGTGTTGTGGATGATGGCGTAATCAGCCTGGTTGTTGTCTTCCTTGTGCAAAAGGATCGACTTGACATTGGCCTCGACAATTTCATCTACGTTGTCCTTGTCCAGGATGGTGTCGCGGTCCAGAATGATTTCGTTACGCTCGATCGATACCACCTCGCCTGTATCCTCGTCAACAAAATCCTCGTGCCATGTGTTGAGCACACGGGCAGCAAGTTTGCGTCCGATGTATTTTTTAAGTCCTGTTTTTGATACCTTGATTTCTTCGGCAAGGTCAAAAATTTCCAGGATGTCCTTATCTCTTTCAAAGCCGATAGCGCGGAACAACGTGGTAACCGGAAGCTTTTTCTTACGGTCGATGTATGCGTACATCACATTGTTGATATCGGTTGCAAATTCAATCCACGAACCCTTGAACGGGATAACGCGTGCTGAATAAAGCTTGGTTCCATTGGCGTGGAATGATTGTCCAAAGAAAACGCCCGGTGAACGGTGCAATTGCGAAACTACAACGCGCTCGGCACCGTTGATAACAAACGTTCCGCTGGGAGTCATGTACGGGATTGTCCCCAGGTACACATCCTGCACGATGGTTTCAAAATCCTCGTGCTCCGGATCAGTACAGTACAATTTGAGGCGCGCTTTAAGCGGCACACTGTAAGTAAGTCCACGCTCGATACACTCTTGGATGGTGTAACGCGGCGGATCGACAAAGTAGTCTAGGAATTCCAGTACAAATTGATTGCGGGTATCCGTAATCGGAAAGTTCTCCATGAAGGTGTTGTACAACCCTTCGTTGCCTCTTTCGTCGGACTTGGTTTCCAGCTGGAAGAAATCCTTGAAAGATTTTACCTGTACATCCAGAAAATCCGGATAGTCCGGAATGTTCTTGGTCGAGGCAAAATTTAATCTTTCAGTCTGATTTGTTATCATCAATGGATAAAATTTTGTTTTAAAAAAAAGTAATACGCTGTGTAAAACACTAAATTTTTGATACTTTTTCTTTTTACGACCCGCACATCTTTAAAAACGAACCAAGTACCCGTTCATCTTTTTTCTTCGTGCCGATCAAAAGGAATTTCCGCATAGTCCCATCAAGCAAAAACTTGATAAATTCATTATACGAAAAATGGTTTAGGCCGTTGGACGCTTTGTCCAAGGCCTAAACCTGATATTTCAGAACCAGTAAGCTTATTTAAGCTCAACTACAGCTCCAGCTTCTTCCAAAGATTTTTTCAGGCCTTCAGCCTCGTCTTTAGAAACACCTTCTTTTACGTTGGCAGGAGCGGCGTCAACCAAGTCTTTAGCTTCTTTCAGTCCAAGACCAGTAAGTTCTTTAACGGCTTTAACAACAGCCAGTTTAGAAGCTCCGGCGTCTTTCAAGACTACAGTGAACTCAGTTTGCTCGGCAGCGGCAGCACCAGCGTCACCACCACCAGCAGCAGGACCGGCTACAGCTACGGCAGCAGCTGCAGGCTCAATGCCATACTCCTCTTTCAAGATTGTAGCAAGCTCGTTAACTTCTTTAACTGTCAAGTTAACCAGTTGCTCTGCGAATTGTTTCAAATCTGCCATTTTTTCTATCGATTTAAAAGTTTAAAAAAATATAGTTTATTAATTGTGCGCTATGCAGTTTTGTCGAAAGTCTAAAGTCAAAAGACGAAAGTCAAAAGATGTCGGAACGAATCGTTGAATCTTTCAATCTTAGAATCTTTTAAATTACCTTTCAGACAGGGTTTTAACGAGTCCCGCGATGGTGCTTCCGCCCGATTTAAGAGCTGAAACAACATTTTTAGCAGGCGATTGCAACAATCCGATAACCTCGCCGATAAGCTCCTCGCGTGATTTGAGGGCTACCAGTGCATCGAGTTGGCTGTCGCCGATAAACACCGCCTGGTGGATGAAAGCACCCTTCAGGATTGGCTTATCTGATTTTTTGCGGAATTCCTTGATCACTTTTGCAGGAGCGTTTGAATTCTCTGCAATCATGATTGACGTGTTTCCTGCCAGGACCGATGGCAAGTCGCCATAGTCGTTGTCAGAAGCTTCCATGGCCTTTTCCAGAAGCGTATTTTTTACAACTTCCAGTTTGATACCTGCTTTAAAGCAAATCCTTCTCAGGTTTGAGGTCGCATCGGCGTCCAATCCTGAAATATCGGCTAGGTATACAACATTAGTTCCGGCCAACTGTGCAGTTAATTCTTCAATAACCTGCGCTTTTTCTTCTCTGGTCATGATCTAAATGATTTACCTTAAACTGCTTTAGTATCCAGGGAAATGGCCGGACTCATGGTGCTAGAAAGGTGGATACTTTTGATGTATTGCCCTTTAGCAGCAGTTGGTTTGAGTTTAATTAATGTTTGAATGATCTCGTGAGCGTTCTCGCTGATTTTGTCGGCGTCAAATGAAACGCGTCCGATACCTGCGTGGACGATTCCGGTTTTGTCTACCTTGAAATCAATCTTACCTGCCTTAACCTCTTGTACGGCTTTGCCGACTTCCATGGTTACAGTACCGGTTTTAGGGTTTGGCATAAGCCCGCGAGGACCCAGCACACGGCCCAAAGGACCCAATTTACCCATTACGGCAGGAACAGTGATGATCACGTCGATATCAGTCCAACCGTCTTTGATTTTCTGAAGGTAGTCGTCCAGACCTACGTGGTCGGCACCGGCTGCCTTGGCTTCGGCTTCCTTGTCAGGAGTTACCAGAGCCAGAACGCGAACGTCTTTTCCTGTTCCGTGAGGTAGGGTTACTACGCCACGAACCATTTGGTTTGCTTTACGTGGGTCAACGCCCAGACGTACAGCGATGTCAACCGACTCGTCAAATTTTGCCGAAGCAACTGTTTTCAGCAAAGCCGAAGCTTCTTTAAGCGAATACAGTTTATTCTTCTCAATCTTTGCGGCGGCTTCTTTTTGTTTCTTAGTCAACTTTGCCATGTCCTCTTAATTAAAACGGCGCAGTGCCAGTTACAGTTATACCCATAGATCTGGCGGTACCAGCGATCATGCTCATGGCTGATTCAATGGTGAACGCGTTCAAATCTGCCATTTTGTCGTCGGCGATGGTGCGGATCTGATCCCAGCTTACGCTTGCTACTTTTTTACGGTTAGGCTGACCTGAACCTGATTTAAGTTTAGCGGCTTCCATCAATTGAACTGCAGCAGGAGGCGTTTTAACAACAAAGTCAAATGATTTGTCCTTGTAAACGGTAATTTGTACCGGTAAAACTTTTCCGGGCTTATCCTGGGTTCTGGCATTAAACTGCTTACAGAACTCCATGATATTTACGCCCGCAGCGCCCAGAGCAGGTCCAACCGGTGGCGATGGGTTCGCAGCACCTCCCTTTACTTGTAGTTTAACTACTTTACTAATCTCTTTAGCCATTGTTTGTAAAATGTGCGACGGTTATCGGAAGCAAACCGCCACGTGTTTATAATAGTGTAACAAATTATACTTTTTCAACCTGCATGAAGCTGAGCTCCAGCGGGGTTTTGCGTCCAAAGATCTTAACCATGACTTCCAGCTTGCGCTTTTCTTCATTGATCTTCTCAACCGTACCGTTAAATCCGTTAAACGGACCGTCAATTACCTTGATGGTTTCGCCAACGTTAAACGGAATGGCGTGGCTGTCGGTTGTCACGGCAAGCTCATCCACTTTGCCGAGCATGCGATTGACTTCGGCCGTGCGCAACGGAACGGGATCGCCGTTCTTGGTTTCGCCCAAAAATCCTATGACGCCGGTAATCGACTTGATGGTATGAGGAATCTCCCCCACCAGATTTGCCTCGATCATCACATAACCCGGAAAATAAACACGGTCTTTAGTGACCTTTTTTCCGTCGCGTACCTGCACTACTTTTTCAGTAGGCACTAGCACCTGCGAGATGTAATCGGACATACCCAGTCGGTTGATCTCAGTTTCGATATAGGACTTGATTTTGTTTTCCTGTCCGCTTACCGCCCTGACAACATACCACTTTTTCAAATTATTGTCTGCCATGGATTAGAATTAAGAAGCTTTCATCCAATTAAAGAAACCGGCCAGAGATTTTGAGAACGCCTCGTCGACTCCCCAGGTTGCCAGCGCGAACACGATTGAAAAAACAGCCACCACAATGGTCAGCCGTTGTACCTCGGCCCACTCCGGCCAAGTTACATTGGTCTTGAGCTCTTCAAAGGCCTCGCTGATATAATTGATAATTTTCATTCTTATTCAAGGTTTGCACGGGCAGAGAGATTCGAACTCCCATCAATGGTTTTGGAGACCACTATTCTACCCTTGAACTATGCCCGTTTGTTAAAAGCCAGTAATCCTTTGCGAACTACTGGCTTTATCTTATTCAACTGATAATTAGTCTAGGATTTCAGTTACCTGACCAGCACCTACTGTACGACCACCCTCACGGATAGCGAAACGAAGACCTACGCTAAGAGCGATAGGGCTCAACAGTTGTACTTCAATAGTCAAGTTGTCACCTGGCATAACCATCTCAACACCGGCAGGAAGAGAAATAGTTCCTGTTACGTCAGTTGTACGTACGTAGAACTGAGGACGGTAGTTGTTGTGGAATGGAGTGTGACGTCCACCTTCTTCTTTTTTCAGGATATAAACTTCCGCTTTAAATTTAGCGTGTGGCTTAACTGAACCTGGCTTGATGATAACCATACCACGTTTGATGTCAGCCTTGTCGATACCGCGCAACAACAGACCTACGTTGTCACCAGCTTCTCCACGGTCAAGGATTTTACGGAACATCTCAACACCAGTGATGGTTGAAGTCAGTTTTTCAGCACCCATACCGATGATCTCAACAGCGTCACCAGTGTTGGCGATACCAGTTTCGATACGGCCTGTAGCTACAGTACCACGACCTGTGATAGTAAACACGTCTTCAACAGGCATCAGGAATGGCTTGGCGTTGTCACGCACAGGCTCTTCGATCCAGTTGTCAACAGCTTCCATCAGTTCAAGGATTTTAGGAACCCACTTAGGGTCAGCATTCAATCCGCCCAAAGCTGAACCTTGGATTACCGGGCTGTTATCTCCGTCATACTCGTAGAAAGACAACAGGTCACGGATTTCCATCTCAACCAGCTCAAGAAGCTCGGCGTCGTCAACCATGTCAACTTTGTTCATGAACACAACAATACGAGGAATACCTACCTGGCGACCCAAAAGGATGTGCTCGCGAGTTTGTGGCATTGGTCCGTCAGTAGCCGCTACTACCAGGATCGCGCCGTCCATCTGAGCAGCACCTGTAACCATGTTCTTTACGTAATCCGCGTGACCAGGACAGTCAACGTGAGCGTAGTGACGGTTAGCAGTTTCGTACTCAACGTGCGAAGTGTTAATGGTAATACCGCGCTCTTTTTCTTCCGGAGCGTTGTCGATCTGGTCGAATGATCTAGCAGCAGTCTTAGAGAAACCAGCTTCAGCCAAAACTTTAGTGATAGCAGCGGTCAAAGTGGTTTTTCCGTGGTCAACGTGACCAATCGTACCGATATTCAAGTGCGGCTTGGTCCGGTTAAAATTCTCTTTTGCCATTTTAGTTAATTTAACTTAGTTATTTATTAGTGTTCAATATTCAGTTGAGCCAATGACGGGATTTGAACCCGTGACCTCTTCCTTACCAAGGAAGCACTCTACCCCTGAGCTACACCGGCTTATTAGTTAATTGACAATGGATAATTGACAATTGATAATTAACACATAAAATCACCTTCGCTCCGCTCCGGTGATGTTTTGGGGTTGCTTCGCAACAGCGAGCGTATGTCTTTTTTAGCCTTTCAGCCTCTTCTGCAAGCAGCCACTTTCAGAAGATTTTTTCGTGAAGTTCCCCCGGAAACCCGATGCTTGCGCTTCGATGATCCGTGAAGGAGAACCTTCACCAATTTTTTAACCTCTTCGCTTTACAAAAGCAGAGCTTTTGACAGCGCTTCGGTTA
>CAZIBV010000019.1:0-12626 GCA_964537345.1 uncultured Flavobacterium sp.
TTGTTGTATCTCACCACAGCAATTTAACGCAACGGATTTCAAGCCAAAAATTGTCGGGGGTATCTTTGTATTCTATGAATGGTGACAGCGGATACATTTGGGGAAGAGGGGCGCAGAAAAATGTGCATAATCGATTTTTTGCGCAGTCGGAGGAACGACTGGATGAATTTCTTGAATATTGCCATAAGGAGGGCGACAACCCGGAAGACAACAAAACGCGGTTTTTGGAGGTTTTTCCTAAAACCATTGTCAACAAGGTCGAGAGTCCTGATGTGAGCATGGGCTATTCAATGAACCTTTATCAAGGTTGTGAGCACGGCTGCGTTTATTGTTATGCGCGAAATAGCCATGAATATTGGGGTTACAGTCCGGGGCTCGATTTTGAGCGTAAAATCCTGGTCAAGAAAAACGCTCCGCAATTGCTGGAAGAAAAACTCAAAAGCAAGAATTGGCAGGCGTATCCCATCGTCATGTCGGGCAATACGGATTGTTATCAACCGGCCGAAAGAATTTATGGATTGACGCGCCAATGTCTGGAAATCTTTTACAGGTATCGGCATCCGGTGGGCATCATCACCAAGAATGCGCTTGTCACCCGCGACCTCGATTTGCTTGAAAAGCTTGCCGCAAAAAATCTGGTGGGGGTAAGTGTTTCCATCACTTCGATGAGCGAGAAAACCCGCCAGGCGCTTGAACCCCGCACGGCATCAATCGCGAAACGGCTTCGGACAGTAAAGGAACTGTCGGCTGCGGGAATTCCGGTCAACGTCATGATAGCGCCGCTCATTCCCGGAATCAACAGCCATGAGGTTCTTCCGCTGGCCAAAGCCGCCGCCGATGCAGGAGCCTTGTCGGTTGGTTATACAGTTGTAAGGTTAAATGGAGCGATCGGGGAGATTTTCTCGGATTGGATCCGCAAGGCGATGCCCGACCGCGCGGAAAAAGTGTTGAATCAAATCCGGCTTTGCCATGACGGCAAACTAAACGACAGCCGGTTTGGTGCCCGTATGAGAGGGGAAGGAGAGTTTGCACAAATGATGCGATCGCAGATTGAACTGGCTCGCAAGAAGTTCTTTGAAGGGCGCGTTTTTCCAGAATTGGATCGCAATCAATACCGCAATTTCAAACCAGGGCAACTCGATTTATTTGGCTAGCGTAACAATTTGTCGACTCAGCGTCTAACGGGCTTGTAACCATACCGCATATTATCTGAGAAAAAACAAGGAAGTTTGTATTTTTTTTAGTAAAATTGACGGTTTTTATCCAATACACGATGATGAAAATTGCCCGTTTGGCGCTGGCGCTTTTGTTGGTCTGCCAAGTTACTGCACAGCAGAAAATTACTGTTGAAGACATTTACACAGGTGCGTTTCGCGCCAAAGGGATGGATGCCCTCAGTTCGCTGAAAAACTCCAACAGGTATACGGTTTTAAATTTCGACAGGGCCACGCGCTCAACGTCGATTGATCTGTATGATTTTGCGACGCTTAAAAAAGTGTCAACGATCATCAGCACCAAAGACCACAGCGATTTGGCGTCGATTGAAGGCTATTTGTTTAACAAGGCCGAGGACAAACTCCTGATTTCGAACAACTCGCAACCCATCTACCGACACTCGTCAACGGCTGATTACTTTTTGTATGACATGGCGACCAAAAAGTTGACGCGCGTGCTCGATCAGGCCCAGGAGCCGGTTTTTTCGCCGGATGGCACCAAAATCGCCTACGCCAAGGAAAACAATCTTTTTGTTCTGGACATTGCATCCAACACCACGACGCAAATCACCACCGACGGCCAGAAAAACGCCATCATCAACGGTATTACCGATTGGGTTTACGAAGAAGAATTTGCTTTTGTCCGCGCGTTTGACTGGAGCGCCGACAGCCGTAAAATAGCTTACATCCGCTTTGACGAGCGCCAGGTTCCGGAGTTTTCGATGGACATTTTTCAAAAGGATTTGTATCCGTCACAGCAAGTGTTCAAATATCCAAAGGCGGGCGAAAAGAATTCTGAGGTTTCACTCCACGTATATGATGTAGCCTCGAAATCAGTCAAGCAAGTCGATCTTTCCAGATACAATGACTTTTACATTCCGCGCATTCAGTGGACTTCTGACGCCAACATCCTGAGCGCGCAAATCCTCAACAGACATCAAAACAACCTCGATTTGTTGTTTATCAATGGGAACGATGCGTCGCACAAAATCATCCTCATTGAAAAAGACGCTGCCTACGTCGACATCACCGACAACCTTACATTTTTAAAGGACAACAGCTTTATCTGGACCAGTGAAAAGGACGGATTCAACCACATCTACTTGTATGACCGCAACGGAAAGCTGGTGCGCCAGGTGACCAAAGGCCCGTGGGAAGTGACGGCTTACTATGGTCTTGACGAAAAATCGCGGACTATTTTTTACCAGTCGGTCGAGAACGGATCGATCAACCGCGATGTGTACCGCATTGGTCTTGACGGCAAAAACAAAAAGCGCCTGACCCAAAAAACGGGAACCAGTCGCGCAACCTTCAGTCCTGATTTCAGCAGCTTTATCCTGTCTTTCTCAAGTGCCGATACCCCGCCAACTTACAGCTTGAACAGCGCTGCCGACGGGAAAATGATCCAGAGCATTGAAGACAACGCCGCCCTTTTGACAAAACTCAAGGGATATCGCACCGCCAAAAAGGAGTTTTTTGAACTGACTACGCCCAAGGGACACGTGCTCAACGCCTGGATGATCAAGCCGGCCAATTTTGATCCCGCCAAGAAATATCCGGTGCTGATGTTCCAGTATTCTGGTCCGGGTTCGCAGCAGGTTGACAACGCCTGGCATTCGGCCGACGATTACTGGTACATGATGCTGGCCGACGAAGGTTATATCGTGGCGTGTGTCGACGGACGTGGAACTGGCTACAAAGGCGCTGCGTTCAAGAAAGTGACGCAAAAGGAATTGGGCAAGTATGAGGTTGAAGATCAGATTGACGCCGCAAAAGTCATTGGTGCCTATTCGTATGTCGATGCATCGCGCATTGGCATCTGGGGCTGGAGCTACGGCGGATTCATGTCGTCAAACTGTATCCTGAAAGGTGCCGATGTGTTCAAAATGGCGATTGCTGTTGCACCGGTGACCAACTGGCGTTTTTACGATACGATCTACACCGAGCGCTACATGCAGACGCCACAGGAAAATCCGTCGGGATATGACGACAATTCGCCCATCAACCACGTTGACAAACTCAAAGGCAAATACCTGATCATTCACGGATCGGCCGATGACAACGTTCACGTTCAGAATACGATGCAGATGATGGAAGCGCTCATCCAGGCCAACAAGCAGTTCGAGTCGCAAATCTACCCCGACAAAAACCACGGAATCTTTGGCGGCAAGACACGCATCCAGCTTTACAACAAAATGACCAACTTTATTCGAGAGAATTTATAACCAATCAATAAAAACCAACTCTATGGCAGTATCTCAGGAATCTTTGCAGGGCGACCTGGAAACGAAAAAATCAGCACATCCAAAAGGACTTTGGGTTCTGTTCGGAACCGAAATGTGGGAACGCTTCAACTTTTACGGAATGCGGGCCATTCTCACCTTGTTCATGGTAAACGCCTTGTTGATGAACGAGTCAGAAGCCTCGATCATTTACGGTGGATTCCTGGGGCTTTGCTACCTCACGCCAATGTTGGGCGGTTTTATTGCCGACCGATTTTTTGGCAACCGCAACTGTATTTTGCTGGGCGGGGCCATGATGGCCGTTGGTCAGTTGATGCTTTTTGCCAGCGCCAGCGTTTTTGACACCAATCTCTCCATGGCCAATACGTTGATGTGGGTGGCTCTGGGCATTATCGTTTTTGGAAACGGTTTCTTTAAGCCAAACATCTCCTCGATGGTGGGCAGCCTTTATCCCAAGCAGGAAAAGTCAAAACTCGATACGGCCTTCACCATTTTCTACATGGGCATCAACATCGGGGCGTTTTTGGGTCAGTTGATTTGTCCGCTCATCGGCGACGTGAAAGACGCAGGTGGAATCCGCGACGTTCACGCGTTCAAATGGGGCTTTTTGGCAGCCGGTATCGCCATGGTGCTGGGAACATTATTGTTTATGGTGCTTAAAAACAAGTATGTTGTAACGCCGGAAGGCCGTCCTATCGGCGGAAAGCCATCTGGTCACGACGCTTCAGATTACGAGGAAGGCGAATCGCAAAAAGCTGAATTCAGCACCAAATCAATCATGACGGCTATCGCCATTTTTGCTGCCGTTTTCTTTGTATTCCATTATTTTACCGATGGTGAAAATGTTGTAAAAACCATCATCTATCCTATCATTTACGCAAGTGGTGTGTCGCTGGCAGCGCTGATTTTGCTCGACAAAACCCTTACAAAAGTTGAAACCGACAGGATTTGGGTCATCTACATCATGTCGTTCTTTATCATTTTCTTCTGGGCGGCGTTTGAACAGGCCGGTTCATCTCTGACGTTCATCGCCGACAACCAGACTGACCGAAACATTTTTGGATGGAACATGCCGCCGTCGATGGTTCAGATTTTCAACGGAATCTTCGTGGTGATGTTTGCTTTCCCGTTCAGTATTCTGTGGGACAAACTCCGCGCCCGTCAGATGGAACCCCTATCAACCGTCAAGCAATCTATCGGACTTTTGATGATCGCTTTGAGTTATTTTATCATTGCCCACGCGGTGAAAGATCTTGGAAACACCGGACTTTTGGCTATCAAATGGCTTATCCTGTTGTATCTGATCCAAACCTGGGCCGAGCTTTGTTTGTCACCGATCGGACTTTCGCTGGTAGGAAAACTGGCGCCAAAGCGTTTTGCATCGCTGGCTTATGGCGTATTCTTTATTTCATCGGCTGCGGGTTACGCACTGTCGGGAACTTTGGGTTCAATCCTTCCGGCCACTGGCGACAAATTCATCAAGGCTAAAGAACTTGGCGTCGACCTTCAACCCATTCTCGACAAGACCGTCACGGCTACTCCTGAGCAGATTAAGCTCCTTGAGGACAATCAGATCATGACGGCTTACAAATCATTCGCAGGGTTTGAAATCACCAACTTGTATGAATTCTTTATGGTGTTTGTGGTGCTTTGCGGAATCGCTGCCGTGATCCTGTTTGCCCTAACGCCAAAAATTAAAAAAATGATGCACGGCGTCAAGTAAGTTATGTGGGCCAAGCATCCTAAAGCACTGCCGTATTTGTTCCTGTCAGAGATGTGGGAACGCTTCGGGTATTACCTGATGATCGGCATCTTCACGCTATATCTCAAAGACGTCGAAGCCGGTTTTGCCATGACCGAGAAAGAAGCGTCTGATTTGTACGGAACGTTTATCGCACTGGTTTTCCTCACGCCGTTTATTGGCGGATTGGTGGCCGACCGCTACATGGGTTACAGATCGTCCATCATTTTGGGCGGTTTGCTCATGGGAACCGGATACTTTTTGATGGGTGTACATTCGCTCCCGATGCTCTACCTGGCGATGACGCTGGTAATTGTCGGCAACGGATTCTTTAAACCCAACATCTCGACGCTACTCGGAAACTTTTACACCAATGACAAGTACAAGGACAAAAAGGACGAGGGTTACAACATCTTTTACATGGGGATCAACGTCGGTGCCTTTGTCTGCAACTTTTTTGGCGCCGCGCTCTACAACCTTTTTGGCTGGCAGTACGCCTTTATGGCTGCTGGCGTAGGAATGTTTATCGGCGTTATTGTCTTTATGCTGGGAACCAAGCACTACGGCGATCAGACCAAGAAAAAAGGAGTTCAGCCAGGCGACATGCCGTTCTACAAAATCGTGCTGTTCATCTTGCTTCCATCAGTGATTTTTGGAATTATTGGCTGGTTGCTCAAGGGAACTGCTTCACCGTCCAATCCAAACAGCTATATTTTTGGTTCCGACAGTACCGATGCCTTTATTTTTGCCTGTATCCCGGTTATCGCGTTTTACGCCATGTTGTATTTCAAGGCCAGGCCCGACGAGAAACGGCCTATCGGAGCGCTGCTAACGATTTTTGCGGTGGTCATTCTCTTTTGGGCGGTATTCAAACTCAACGGATCGGCGCTCAACACCTGGGGCGATCGCTATACTGACCGCGAGGTGACCGGCACAACCGAGAAAGTTTTTAACGCCTTGAAACTGTCGGACAAACTCGCCTATACCAAAGATTCGGTTGGGGTTTACGACGAACAGTTCCGATTGCAAAAGGAAGACGGAAAAGTTCTCAAGGAAGTTAACTATCCTACGTATTTCCGCAACGTCGAGCCTGAAAAACTCCCGGCCGAAGGTGAAGAAATCTCACTTTGGTCGCCCAACCTGAGCCAATCAATCAATCCGTTTTGGGTTATTCTTTTAACGCCGGCCGTCATTGCTTTCTTCTCGTTTTTGCGTCTGCGTGAAAAAGAGCCATCAACGCCAACCAAAATTGCCTTCGGACTGCTGATTTCGGCCTTGTCCGTCCTGGTGATGGTAGCCGCGGTAAAAGCAGGAGCCAATGGAACGGAAAAGGTAAGCGTCTGGTGGCTGGTGGCCAATTACGGCGTCATCACTATTGGCGAGCTCTTCCTGAGTCCGATGGGATTATCCGTCGTATCCAAACTCAGCCCGGCCAGTATAACGTCATTGATGATGGGTGGCTGGTTCCTGTCAACCTCTATCGGAAACAAACTCAGCGGCGTTTTGGCCAGCATGTGGGATACTTATGAAGATAAATCGCACTTTTTCTGGGTGAATTTCGCACTGCTGATGTTTGCCACCGGACTGATGTTCCTGGTGCTTAAAAAACTCAACAAAGTAATGGCTGAAAAAGGCATCCGATAATGGAACTGGCTAACGAGCAACTGGAGATAATCCGCGGATTTAAAGGCAAGTACCCAAAACAACTTTGGTATCTGTTCTTTAGCGAAATGTGGGAGCGTTTCTGTTTTTACGGAATGCGCGGCATGCTTGTGGTTTTTATGGTTACGCAGATGTCGATGAACAGCACGGTGGCCAACCTTCAGTACGGCGCCACACAAGCCTGGGTTTACGCCTTCACTTTTGTCGGAGGATTGTTTGCCGATAAAATTCTCGGACTCCGTCGTTCACTGTTTTGGGGCGGAATCCTGATGATTGCAGGCAGCATCATTCTGGCCATCGATCCCAAGACGTTCTTTTTTACCGGACTTGGTTTTACGATTGTCGGCACCGGATTTTTCAAACCCAATATCTCGTCGATGGTAGGCCAGTTGTACCATGAAAATGACCCGCGCCGCGATGCCGGATTCTCGTTTTTCTACATGGGTGTCAACCTTGGAGCGCTTATTGGCGGCTATATCTGCATTGCCGTGGCCGAGGGTTCGCTCTGGCAGTCATTGGTTCCGGAACACCTGCGCTGGAACGTAGGCTTTGGGTTTGCCGCCGTAGTCATGGTCATCAGCTTGCTCACGTTTACCCAGACACAAAAGTCTCTGGGGCCGATAGGACTTACTCCACTGATAAACATGGCGCCATCGCGCAGACGTTTGTTGGAGTTCGTTACCTATGGCGGATCGTTGGTGGTCATTCCAATTATCATCATCATGGTAGCCAACACCGAGTACACCGACTATTTTATGATGGTCATTGGTCCTGCGTCGGTTTTGTACCTGTTGTTTGAAATGCGCAATTTCAGCCTGACGGAAAACAAGCGCCTTTTGGCTGCGCTAATCTTTATTGTATTCTCCATATTTTTCTGGGCGTTTTTCGAGCAAAGCGGCGGATCCCTCAGTCTTTTTGCGGCCAACAACCTGAGCAACGAAATCATGGGCGTAACGCTTAGTCCAAATGGCGTCAACAACTCGGCCAACTCCTTGTTCGTCATAATTTTTGCCGCGCTGGTCGGACTGGTTTGGCTGTGGATGGCCAAACGGAAGATGGAACCCAATACCGTAGTGAAATTCGGTCTTGGCTTTTTGTTTTTGGCCGGCGGATTCTATGTGTTCTACTACACTAAGTTTTTTGCCAACCAGGAGGGAATTACCTCGCTGGGTATTTTTACGCTGGGATGGCTGGTGATTACTTTTGGGGAATTGTGCCTGTCGCCCATCGGGATGTCGGCCATGACCAAGCTGTCGCCGCAAAAACTTCAGGCTGTCATGATGGGCATGTGGTTTCTGGCGTCGGCATACGGACAGTACTTTGCGGGTCTTTTGGGTGCCAACATCGCATCGGCATCCGAGAATGCATCCAATCTTGAAAAACTCAACATTTACGCCGACGGATATCAACAACTTGCCCTTTACGCGTTGATTGCGGGAATCGTATTGATTGCCATATCTCCGCTGGTCAAAAAGCTGATGCAAGGCGTGAGATAAATAATTAACTTTAGGCACCGTTTTTGAAAGGCGGCGCACAAAATTTAAAAACATGAAAAAATTAGCCCTTGTTGTATTGTTGATGATCGGCTCTTATAAGGCCACTGCGCAGGATCAGGTTTGGTATGACAACCTCGACAAAGCGATGGAAGTTTCAAATAAAACCAAAAAGCCCATGATGCTTTTCTTTACCGGAAGTGATTGGTGCGGATGGTGTATCCGCCTGCAAAAAGAGGTGTTTAAAACTCCCGAATTTACCGCCTGGGCCAAGGACAATGTAGTCTTGGTTGAGCTTGATTTCCCGCGTCGCAAGCAATTGGCTCCGGAAATCCGCACTCAAAACATGCAGCTCCAACAGACTTTTGGCGTTCAAGGATACCCGACAGTTTGGTTTGCCAAGGGCACCAAGAAGGACGGCAAAGTCAATTTTGAACAACTCGGCCGCACCGGATATGTTGCCGGCGGACCATCGGCCTGGCTGACAGGAGCCAATCAAATCCTTAAAAAATAATCTGTTTACAACTTAAAATATCCCTTTTCATACGTGCTGTGGAAAGGGATTTTCTTTTGGCGGCAAATCCGTTTCCACAAATGGGTTGTCCAGCGTGTATTGCTTCCGTCAACGATGATCTTTTTGGGGTTTAAGGTTGACAAAACCCGCTCGGGATTGATTTTGGGATTGCCGGATATCCACAAAATATCGGGTTTTTCGTTGGGCAGAACACCTGTCGAATCAGTCCGGAAAATGCGTTCCCGTCTGTAGCTGATGGTATTGGGCAGGGCTTTTTTAAGTACCGATGCGCCATAAAATTGCGTAGCATAAGCATCCGCCGATACCTCGCCGTTTGTCAACCAGTCAATCTGCACCCCGCGTCGCATGGTCGCAACAGGTTCCTTGCCCTGAAAAACGATAAACTCGCTTTGATCAACTGTATTGTCACGCCAAAGCAACCATCCGATCTGCATTGAAATCAACATCACAAACAAGGCTGTAAGTCGGGGAAACGTTGGCTTTGAGGCTGCCCGTACAAATACCGGTATCAGCAAGTACGCAACCGGAACCATCATCAGGTGAAACGGCAGGTTCTGAAAGGCCAACGCATCTACCGAAGCCACTTTTGAGATAAGGAAATTTAGTATTCCAATCAGCATCTCGTTGACCCAAACGATCCAACCTGGAACCCAATTTACCGCCGCCAGCATCAGGAGCAGCAATCCCGCTCCCATAATCACACCCACAAGCGGAATAATCAGCAAATTCGTAATCAAGAAAAGCCCCGGGAATTGATGAAAGTAGTATAAGGACAATGGCAGGGTCCCTATTTGCGCGGCAACCGAAACCGTGCAGATGTCCCGCGCGTATCCTGCAATTTTGGTTCTCGGCTGCCAAAGGTTGTTTAGAATCGGCTGAAGCCATAAAATGAACGCCACGGCTGCGTAGCTTAACTGGAATCCGACGTCAAAAAGATATGCCGGATGAATCAGCAAAAGTATCATGGCCGATACCGCCAGGGTGTGAAAGGCGTTGGCCGGACGCCGGAGCTGCGCGCCCCAAGCCAGGAATGAAAACATCGCTGCTGATCGCACTACCGACGGCGACAGCCCCGCCAGGATGGCAAAGCTCCACAGTGAGCCCAGGATGATTACAAGCCTGAGCGCACGTCCCCATTGGTGATTGGGCAATGGCTTGAGCAGCGCGTTCAGGAACATAACGATAAAGCCTATGTGAAGCCCCGATACCGACAGGATGTGTACAGCGCCAGCCAGTTGATAATCCTTAAGTATTTCCTTGTTGATATCGGTTTGCTGGCCCAGGAGCAGCGCGGCAAAAACCGGAAGCGCCTCTCTGGATAGACCTGCGGATGCGATAGTTTGGAGCCAGTCGGTTCGCAAGGCGTCAGCGCGGCTCAGGTACGATCGTTTAAAACCTGTTACGGCAACCGATTTGGGATAGAACTGAGCAAAAATCTTTTTCCCCACCAGGTATTCGCCGTAATCAAACTGTCCGGGATTAGCCTTTGCAGGATGCGGCACAAGACTTCCTTTGAGTTGCAGAACCGTACCGATGGGATAGAATGTAGAATCCGGAAGATGTATCAGTATCTCACCCAAACATTGTCGTTGATTGAGTTCGATAACCTCGGCCAGAAACCGCGGGCCCTTTTTTCCCGGTCGCAGCCGTTCAGTGAGGGAAACGCGTATCGTGGCCGAATCAAAATCAGTTTTGCGGATGTAATGATCTGCCGGAATTTGTTGGTAGTAACACGCTGCGAATCCACCAGCCAAAAATCCCTGCAGGCAAAAGGTTGCCGCGGGAATTGCCCAGCGTCGTCGCGGTAATTTAAAATAGAGTAGGGCGTTGACGCTTAAAACCAATACTGAAGCGCTCGCCCAAATCCATAGCGAAAGTGAGCTGAAATGGGCCGCAACTACGCCAATAATCAGGCATAGCGCAATTTTGATGAGGGCAAACTTTAGGTGTTGCATGGTCTTTTAGACAAAGCTAAAAGAACTCACCGCGAGGTTGGATACAGAAAATCTGCCGAAAATGTTAGAGAAGTACCCGATTGGCCTGAGCAAAAGTACGCTGATAGTACGGCTCTTTTGTAGACGAGATGATTACGCCTTTTTGGGTAGACGAGTGGATGAATTTGATTTCATCACCATTTACCTCGACCACCATCCCAACGTGGTTGATGGTGCTGCGTCCGTTGGTGCGGAAAAACACCAAATCGCCTTTTTTAACCTGGCTTTTGTCGATTTTTTCGCCGATGCGCGCCATTTCATGTGAGCTGCGCGGAAGTTTCAGACCAAAAATATTGAACACGGCCGTCACCATTCCCGAGCAATCCATTCCGGCCATGGTCGTGCCGCCGCCGCGATATCTGACACCCAGAAAATCCATGGCGTTGTTGATCATCTGCAAAGCGACATAGTTCTCCTGATCTTCAAAAATCAGGTCTTCGTCATTTTGATCGTTGATGATGGATTTGAGATTTTTTCGGCTGGACTTAATGTTTTTGGCCGATTTTGATTTTGCCTGATTATCGGAAGGCTTTTGATAAAGTCCTTTTTTAATAGCCTCTTTTTTACTCGTCACAACCTGGGCATGGCTGAACGAGAAAGCGGCGAGCATCAGTAGGATTAAAAATTTCTTCATGGCTTGAACGTAAAATTTAAAGCGGGGATTAGTTTGGTAACGAATTCTACTTAAAATTTATTACATCATTCGGCGCTAATTTAGCATAATTACGCCAAACCATAAATATTTTCGGAATAAAATTTTTTTGAAAACTTCAATTTAAGCCTGTTTTCCAGTCGCTTCAAAAATCAGTCGGGCAGTCTTGGCGGCTGCTCCCGATTGACCCAAAACGGTTCGGAGTTGTGCAAAATCAGCCAGCATGCGGGCGCGGTTTTCAGGTTCGAACAATTTTTCCAACTCTTGCTGCAGTCTTATCGGATTCAAATCATTCTGAATCAACTCGGTAATCACCGGCGCGTCCATGATCAGATTGACCAGCGAAATGTATTTAAGAGTGATGATGCGCCGCGCAATCTGGTAGGAAATCCAGTTTCCTTTGTAGCAAACCACTTCCGGAACATCAAAAAGCGCGGTTTCCAGCGTGGCCGTACCTGAAGTAACCAAGGCGGCGTCCGACAGTGAAAGCAAGTCGTAAGTTTTGTTCATCACCAACCGGACGTCGGGTGTAAGGAACTGATCGTAAAAAGCTCTGTCTTGGCCGGGCGCGCCTGCAATCACAAATTGATGGTCGGGAAATTTTGAAACCGTCAAGAGCATAATTCCAAGCATTTTGCGGATTTCCTGCTTTCGGCTTCCCGGCAAAAGCGCCACGATGGGACGGGCGTCAAGTGCGTTTTCTGTCCTAAAGGAGTCGGGATTGGGTTTTGGCCTTCCGGCGATGACATCCAGCAGGGGATGTCCGACAAAGTGAACCGGGAATTGGTGTTTTTTCTCGTAAAAGTCCTTTTCAAAAGGGAGAATCACGTACATATGATCGACGTCGCGCCTGATGGATTTAATGCGGTTTTCCTTCCAGGCCCAGATCTGCGGAGAAATGTAGTAATGTACAGGCAGCCGGCGCTCCTTGGCCCATTTGGCGATCCTCATGTTGAATCCGGGATAGTCAATCAGGATGAGTGCGTCCGGTGCAAATGCGGCAATGTCTTTTTTACAAAAGGCGATGTTGTCCAGAATCGTCCGGAGGTTCATCAGCACTTCGGCAAAGCCCATAAACGCCAGATCGCGGTA
>CAZIBV010000019.1:12726-14300 GCA_964537345.1 uncultured Flavobacterium sp.
AGCCCAAGGCGAATTACCGTTCCCAGTTGTTTGGTTTCCTCCAGGGCGTGAATTCCCTTGCCCACATCGGGGTTGATGACGATGGCCGTAAAAAGCAGCGCCACCAGCAGGGGTGCCGCAACGCCCAATATGATTCCGCGTAAAACTGACTTTTTATCCATTGAGATTCCAGGTGTTTATTTGTCCGATGGCATGGTGCGCCGTCATGTCATAATGAACCGGAACTACCGATACATAGCCGTTGTCAAGTGCCCATTCATCCGTATCCTGACCTTGATCCTGATTGACGAATTCGCCTGTCAGCCAATAGTATTCACGCCCGCTCGGGTTGCGGCGGCGATCAAATTTTTCAATCCATTGCGCCTTGGCCTGCCGGCAAACCTTGACGCCTTTGATCTCCTCGAAGGGAAGCTTCGGAAAGTTAACGTTGAGCAAAACGCCTTCCGGTAATTTTTTTTCCAGCACCTGCGACGAAATCCTGTGTACAAAAGGTTTGACGGCCTCAAAGTTTGCATGCCAGTCAAAGTCCTGCAATGAAAATCCTATGGCCGGAATACCCTCAATCGCAGCCTCGACCGCAGCACTCATCGTACCGGAGTAAATGATGTTGATGGAGGAATTTGATCCGTGGTTGATTCCGGAAACACACAGGTCAGGTTTTTGGTCGAGCAATTCACTGACGGCCATTTTGACGCAATCAACAGGCGTTCCGGAGCAGGCGTACTCCAAAATTTCGGCATCGGGTTTTGAAATCTGGTTGAGGTAAAGCGTGTTGTTGATGGTAATGGCGTGACCCATTGCGCTTTGCGGCTTGTCTGGCGCTACAACAACTACGCGGCCCAGCGTCGACATCACCTCGATTAACGCCCGTAAGCCCGGAGCGGTGATGCCGTCGTCATTCGTAACCAATATTAAAGGGGATTTTTGCATAAAGTGTAACAAACTTGCTGGTTACAAGACCAATCGGCCTGCCATAAATTTAGTTGAGTATTGCAAAAAAATTAACAACCGCTCATGAATTTATGGTTACATTTGAAAAACAAAAATAAGCAATTTGCCACCGTATTGTTTTTTACTTTTAACAAATTATTGTTCCGGAAAGTGAAAATGGCGCACGCTTTTTGACGGGCGCGCAGCCGATTGATTACTATGAAAACCACTATCGATTTTATGAAAAGGAATTATAGAATTTTATTGGTCATTTTGGGATTGTCACTCGCCTTTTGGGGTTTCATGCCCAAGCAAAAGCCTGTTGATCCTGAAAAGGACAAACTCCTCCTTGAACTTTTGACATTTGTCATTGAGCGCGGCCATTACGATCCGGCGGCTATCGACGACAAGTTATCGGAAGGGATTTACAAGGATTATATTGAAGCGTTGGATCCGTCCAAACGATTTTTCCTGCAATCAGACATTGACGAGTTTGAAAAGCACAGGTTGATGATTGATGATTACATCCGCAACCGCGACCTGTCGTTCTTTGACCTCACCTACAACCGATTGATGCAGCGAATCAAGGAAAGCAAGTCATACTATAAAAAAGTACTGGACAAGCCGATTGATTACAGCGTCGA
>CAZIBV010000019.1:14400-18548 GCA_964537345.1 uncultured Flavobacterium sp.
AAAATCGCCAAAAAGTCATACGCCGAACTGGAAAAGGAAACGCGCGAAAACTCGCTCAAGTCCCTCAATGAATACTTTGAGTTTGTAGACGATCTTAACCGCGACGATTGGTTTTCAGTTTACATCAATGCAATCGCCACGCGTTTTGATCCGCACACCTCTTATTTTGCTGCCGAAGAAAAAGACCGGTTTGACGTCACCATGAGCGGAAAGCTGGAAGGAATTGGCGCGCGCCTGCAAAAAAAGAACGATTACACTGAGATTACCGAACTTATTTCAGGCGGACCGGCTTGGCGCGGTAAGGAACTTGAGGCGGGCGATGTCATCCTCAAGGTTGGACAGGGCAAAAGTGAACCTGTTGACGTCGTGGGTATGCGACTGGACGATGTAGTGAAAAAAATCAAAGGCCCGAAAGGTACCGAAGTCAGGTTGCACGTG
The DNA here is from genome assembly GCA_964537345.1 of uncultured Flavobacterium sp. Taxonomy (GTDB): domain Bacteria; phylum Bacteroidota; class Bacteroidia; order Flavobacteriales; family Flavobacteriaceae; genus Flavobacterium. Next base: position 14,839 of record CAZIBV010000019.1, read on the forward strand.
CGTAAAACTGACGGTACGATGAAGGTGATTTCGATGATTCGCGACGAGGTCGAAATTGAGGAAACCTATGTAAAATCGAGCATCATCAATAAAAACGGCAGCAAGTACGGTATCATTTACTTGCCGAAATTTTATATCGATTTTGAAGATAACAGCGGACGCGACGCGGGTAAAGACGTGGCGCTGGAAGTGGAACGACTTAAGAAAGAGGGCGTTCAGGGCATCATTATGGACGTTCGCGACAATGGCGGCGGATCGCTGAAAACCGTTGTAGACATCGCCGGATTGTTTATTGAACAAGGCCCGATTGTGCAAATTAAGTCAGCCGGACGCAAAAAAGAAGTGCTGTATGACCGCGATCGCAAAATCCAATGGGATGGTCCGTTGGTAGTGATGGTCAATAGTTTTTCGGCATCGGCATCAGAGATTTTGGCTGCTGCCATTCAAGATTACAACCGCGGTGTAGTTGTAGGCAGCAAGCAGACTTATGGCAAGGGAACTGTTCAAAACCTGATCGACCTGAACCAATTTGTCCGCAGCAGCGATATGGGCGATTTGGGAGCACTTAAAACTACAACCCAGAAATTCTATCGTATTACCGGCGGATCGACCCAACTAGATGGTGTGAGCAGTGACATTCCAATGCCGGACCGTTATGCTTACGTAAAAATGGGCGAGCGCGACATTGAAAATGCCATGCCTTGGGACAAAATTGACGCCGCTGATTTCACGCCGTGGAAAAAGCAGCCCAACTTTGACAAGGCCATTGCCAACAGTCGTGCGCGTATTCAGCTAAAGGATGAGTTCCGTTTGATTGACGAGAACGCCAAGTGGCTCAATGCCCGCAGCGAGGAAACGACCTATAATCTCAAACTTGATGCGTTTCGCGCCGAACAAAAGGCTTTGGAAGAAAAAGCCAAAAAGTACAAGGCCATTACCAAGTACAACAACCACCTGAATTTTACTTCGCTGCCGTATGAAACCGAGGCAATAGCGAAAGATGAAATCCTTAAGGAGAAGCGTCAGAGATGGCATGAAATGCTGGCCAAGGACATTTACGTCGAGGAAGCAGTCAACGTTCTGGACGACTTGCGTGGCATTCCCGTAAAAGGAAACCCGCTCAGCATGAAACCTGAAGAAAAAGCGGTGAAGCCGTAACAAAAAAATCCCCGGAAACAACCGGGGATTTTTTATTTTTTCAATTTGCGCAATCTTTCATTTTCATCTTTCAGATCATCTTTCAGGTCCTCAAGATTACCTTTGATTTTATCTACCCTTCGTTGCTGTTTAGCCATTTCGTCGGGTGTGAGGTTTTTGGTAAGCCTATCCGATTCCTTTTCCAGTTTGGCTTGAGTCTTGGAAATTTTTGACTCGTATTTGCGGATGGCTTTTTCGCTTTTCGCGATTCTTTCATTTCTTTTTTGGATGGCGGCCAGTTGTTTTTCGGCCTTGCGCTGCGCCTTTTCGGCCTTTTTGCGGGCTTTTAAAGCTTTTTGCTCACTGCGCTTGATTTGCTCTTGTTTTTTGAGCTCCTCCTTTCGCTGTTTTTTGACTAATTCAGCTTTGGCTTTTTCGGCTGCGGTGGGCGCGTCCTGGGCAAAACCTACAAAGCCCACCAATAACAGTACAATCAAATATTTTTTCATGATTAAAAGTGTTAAGTTACCACTCGTTCACTTTGTTGGCGTCCATTTTAAGGAAGATAAACAAAAGTATTGTGAATGCCCATAATCCGGATCCGCCGTAGGAGAACAAAGGTAAAGGTACGCCGATTGTAGGAAATATACCTACAACCATCGCCACATTTACAAAAAAGTGAATAAACAGAATGCCTGCCACACAGTATCCGTACACGCGGCTGAACTTGGTTTTTTGTCGCTCGGCCAGCCAGATGATGCGTATGATCAGCCCAACAAAAAGGGCAATGACAAACAGCGATCCTACAAACCCCCATTCTTCACCTACCGTGGTAAAAATATAGTCGGTGTGTTGTTCCGGCACAAATCCGCCCTTGGTTTGCGTGCCTTCAAGATATCCCTTGCCAAACCATCCGCCCGATCCAACGGCAATCTCCGACTGGTTGGTGTTATATCCAACGCCTTTTAAGTCCACTTCCTTTCCCAGCAAAATATTAAAACGGTCGCGGTGGTGTTGCTTAAAGACGTTTTCAAAAACATAATCAACTGAAAAGACAAAACCGGCAGCTGCAATTAAAATTACGGCACTCATGATGATGTTGCGGTCGGCAATGCGGCTGCGGATGTACACAATGGCCAGAATCACCGTACAAATGAGCACAATGACCCAAGGCTTGAGCAAGAGCGCCAAGACAAATAGCACGGCTGCCGAAAATCCGGTCCAGACGTACCAGGCCGGAAGTCCCTCGCGGTATAGAACGAGCACGAAAACTGAGAAAATCAACGCACTTCCCGGGTCGTTGGGTGCAATCAATAGGATGGGAAGGAAAACAATGCCGAGCGCCTGAACCTGTCGGGAAAACTCCTTCAGGTTTACCTGCACGTCACTCAGGTATTTGGCCAGTGCCAGCGCGGTGGCGGCTTTTGCAAATTCTGACGGCTGCAAACCAAACGAACCAAACGAATACCAGTTGGTCTGGCCTTTTACCGTACTTCCAAAGACGTAAAGACCCGCAAGGGAGAGCAGCGCAACCAGATAAATGATGCCAGCGAATCGCTCGTAGAACTTTCCGTCGAGCGAGAGTATGATAAAGGTGAGCGGGACTGACAGGATAACAAACAGCAATTGCTTGCCGTAAACCTGGCCAAAGTCAAAAATCATATTGTCGTCGGTTAGGGAAAGCGACGACGAATAAATGTTGAGCCAACCCATCACCACCAGCGTAATGTAGATGAAAACGCTGATCCAGTCAATGTGGTTGCGGACGCTTTGGTTTTTCATCAGTTGGCGGATTTAATCGTGTCGACGGGCAAAGTAATGTTTGGACGCTCGATGGTGTCAAATCTCTGACGGAAATATTTGTCGTATTCTGACTGTAGGCTACCCTCGAGCATGCGTTTCTCCAGATCAGTCCGAGAGATTTTTCCGCGCAGATACTTTTCAATCATCAGCGTGGTGATCGGTCCTGCCCAGCGACGGCCCCAGTAACCGTTTTCTACAAACACCGCAATGGCAATCTTAGGGTTGTCCTTTGGCGCAAAAGCCACAAAAATGGAGTGATCCTGAAGTTTCACTCGCTTGCCGTTAATCTTGGTAAAGTTCTCGGCCGTTCCCGTCTTTCCGCAAATCTCGATACCCTCTATCCCCAAACCCGATGCTGTTCCTACTTTGTACACGTCGGCCAGGCCTTCAATAACCGGTTCAAAGTGCTTGGGATCGATCGTGGTGTTGTGACGGGTGACGAATTTCTTGTCAATCTTGTCGCCCTTGATTTTTTTGATGATGTGAGGCGTGTAGTAATGTCCGCGGTTGGCCACTGCCGCCATCATGTTGGCCAGTTGGATGGGAGTGGTTTCAACCTCACCCTGTCCGATAGCATTCGATACGATCGTCGTGGCGCGGTATTGCCAGTTGGGATAAATCTTTTTGTAGAGTTTACTGTTGGGCACGCGGCCTTTTTTTCCGGTAGGCAAGTCGTATCCCATAAAATCGCCAAGACCAAAACTGCGCACATGACGCGCCCAGACATCAACAGCAGCCGGAACTTTTGTGTATTTGTTGATCGTCTTCAT
>CAZIBV010000019.1:18648-30084 GCA_964537345.1 uncultured Flavobacterium sp.
GCGCCCAGACATCAACAGCAGCCGGAACTTTTGTGTATTTGTTGATCGTCTTCATGTACACGCTGGCAAAATACGTGTTGCACGATTGGAAAATTCCGTTGTGCAGTTGGATGAATCCCGAGTCGTGGCATTTCATGAATCGGCCGCGCGCATAACTGAATCCGTGGTTGCACATAAAACCCGTTTGCGTATCAATCACGCCTTCCTGCAATCCAATCAGTCCCGTAATGATCTTAAACGGGGATCCGGGCGGGTATTGCGCCAAAAGCGGACGGTCATACAGCGGTTTTGCAATCGAGTCATTGTAAAGTTTGGTATAATTCCTTGACCGTTCGCGGCCCACCAAAAGCGCCGGATCATATGACGGAGCCGTTACCAACGCCAGGATTTCGCCCGTTGACGGTTCAATGGCCACAATACCGCCCCGCTTGTTGGTCATGAGTTCCTCGCCGTACTTTTGCAGTTCGATATCCAGTGTCAGCGTAATATCTTTTCCCTGAACGGCGATAGTGTCAAATTTCCCGTCCTTGTACGATCCGATCTCGCGGTTATACTTGTCTTTCTGAATGTATTTGACGCCTTTGATTCCGCGTAAAATCTCCTCATAACTCTCCTCGACGCCTTGTTTGCCGATAAGGTCGCCGCTGATGTAATACGGATTTTTCTTGATGATGTTGTCGTTGACCTGCGTGATAAAGCCAAACACGTTGGCCGCGCAGCTCACCTGATAATCCCGGAGTGAACGCTTTTGAATTTCAAAGCCCGGGAACTTTCGGATTTTTTCCTGAAAGGCAGCGTATTCCCGCTTGTTGAGTTGCGGCAAAAACACCGATCTCAGACGCGGGCTGTAAACGCGGGCCTTTTCAACCTTTTCAATGAATTCTTCCTTGGTGATGTCCAAAAGCTGACAAAATTCGGCGGTGTCAATGTTTTTGATTTCGCGCGGTGTCACCATGATGTCATACGACGGCTGATTGGCCACCAGCAGTTTTCCCTTGCGGTCATAAATATAGCCGCGCTCAGGATAATCGTATTTGATTTTGATGGCGTTGTTTTCTGACTTGAGTTTGAGCGAATCGTCAATAATCTGCAAGTAAAACAACCTGAGCACAAGGGCTACGGTTGCCAGAATGACCAGTGTGGGAAGGAGTGCTTTTCTCATCGGCGTGCCGGCTTAAACAGGTAAATGAGAATGATGCTCACCACAATGGTAAAAACGGTGCTGAACACGGTGCGGAGCAAAATGTCCCAAAGACTGCTCAGGCGGAAAACTTCCAGCACAAACAGCGTCAGGTGGTGCATGACAACTGCAATCAGGATAAAGGAAAAGCGCTCCGGCGTCAGGACATCGTTGATCCTGATGGTCTGGTATTCATAACTAAGCCCAAACGAAAACTTGAAAATCGCCGGCCGGAAATACGCCAGCACCAAGCAGGAAGCCGCATGCACGCCTCCCGAATTCCCAAACATGTCCAGAATGATGCCCAGCAAAAACGCCGACGCGATCAATCCGAGCTTGTTGCCGTCAACCGGATAAAGCAAAATAAACAGGATGTACGGGTAAGGCGTGATAAACCCAAAAAGCGCCATGTTGTTGAACAGCACCACTTGCGCCATCAGCAAAAGGATAAACCTGAAAATGTTGATGATTAACGTACTACTCACCTTTGGTCGCTTTTTCCAGATTGATAATTTCCTCACGGTCCTTGTTGCGGATCACATAAACGTGCCCAAGGCTGGTCATGTCGTTGAACAACTTCACGTTGATGGTATAGTAATTCGTGATGTTATCGGTGTAGATTTTGTCGATGGTGCCGATGGCGATGTCAGGCGGGAAAATCACCGACTGGCCTCCGGTCACGATCGTATCGCCACGTCTTACGGCCGCCAGACGCGGAACGTCGATCAGCTGAACATAGCCCGTATTTTTTCCGTTCCATACCAGGGATCCAAAGTGGTTTGACTTTTTGATCTTGGCGTTGATTTGCGACTTGATGTTGAGGATGCTGATAACCGTAGCGTAATTCTTTGAGACTTTATCGACAATGCCTACCAGTCCGGAACTGTTGACCACGCCCATGTCGGGACGAACGCCTTGGGCCGCACCGCTGTTGATGGTCAGGTAGTTCTCGTAGGCGTTGTACGAATTGTTGATGACCTTGGAGACGATAATCTGGTTTTTGTCGACGCCGCGGATTGAATCATTAGGGATTTTGGCCGATGTGTCCTTGGCGTTGAACAAAAGCTCCTTAAGACGTGCATTTTCGGCCGCCAGAATATCGTTTTCATCGCGAAGGTGAAAGTATTCGCTTATGGAATTAACCTGTTCGTATACGTTACCGGTTAAAAAGTTGGCCGAACTGATCACCCGGCTCTTGTGGTACGAATGCGATTGAATGGTAAGAAAAAGCGAGACAAAAAGCAGCAGCAAGAACAGCAACCTGGTACTATTCCTAAAAATGAAATTAAAAATCTGCTGCATCGAACCTAAGGTTAAAATCTCAAAATCCAAATTCCAAACTCCAAGACATTATTTGTGGCTTTGGGATTTGGAATCTGGCGTTGGAATATGTTGGATTTATTTTATAAGAATGCTTCTAAACTTAGGGATGTTTTTAAGCGCCATTCCGGTACCGCGAACTACAGCGCGCAGCGGATCTTCGGCAATGTAAACCGGAAGATCAGTTTTTTGCGAGATGCGTTTGTCCAATCCGCGAAGCATCGATCCGCCACCGGCCAGATAAATACCGGTGTTGTAGATGTCGGCTGCAAGTTCGGGCGGCGTCTGCGACAGCGTTTCCATAATCGCATCTTCTATACGCTGGATAGATTTGTCCAGAGCCTTTGCAATTTCGCGGTATGACACTTCAACCTGCTTGGGTTTTCCGGTGAGCAGGTCACGACCCTGAACCGACATTTCATCCGGCGGTGTGTCAAGGTCCTCGATGGCCGCACCTATTGTAATCTTGATTTTCTCGGCTGTGCTTTCACCGACAAAAAGGTTGTGTTGGGTACGCATGTAATACACAATGTCATTGGTAAATACGTCGCCCGCAATTTTCACCGATTTGTCGCAAACAATTCCACCCAGTGCAATTACTGCAATTTCAGTAGTTCCACCGCCAATGTCAACAATCATGTTTCCCTTGGGCTGCATGATGTCGATGCCGATACCGATAGCCGCTGCCATAGGTTCGTGGATCAGGTAAACTTCTTTGCCGTTAACGCGTTCACACGATTCCTTAACCGCCCGCATTTCCACCTCGGTAATCCCTGACGGAATGCAAACCACCATGCGAAGGGCGGGCGTGAACATGCGTTTTTTAAGCGCGGGGATGCTTTTGATAAACATTGAAATCATCTTCTCCGACGCGTCAAAGTCGGCAATTACGCCATCTTTAAGCGGACGGATGGTTTTGATGTTCTCGTGCGTTTTACCCTGCATCATGTTCGCCTCTTTCCCTACGGCGGTGATTTTCCCTGATATTCGGTCGCGCGCCACAATCGACGGGCTGTCGATCACGACTTTATCATTATGGATGATGAGCGTATTGGCGGTACCAAGGTCAATCGCGATGTCCTCGGTCATGAAATCAAAGAATCCCATAGGTGAAAGTCAGGGTTTTAAATGGGTTAAACGAACGTACAAAAGTAATCAATTTACTGAACTCCTTTAAACTTTTTCAGGCAGCCCCGCGGCAGGTTTTTTTAATGTTTAAAATGTCGCGTTCCGGTGAATACCATCGCCATCCCATTCTCATTGCAATAATCAATGCTCAGCTGATCCTTGATGGAACCGCCTGGCTGGATAACGGCCGTAATTCCGGCGTTGTTTGCAATTTCGACACAGTCCGGAAACGGAAAAAACGCATCGCTCGCCATGACGCAACCAGTCAGGTCAAAGCCAAACGAGCGGGCCTTTTCAATCGCCTGACAAAGCGCGTCCACACGCGAGGTCTGGCCGGTTCCCGACGCAATCAGTTGCCCGTTTTTAGCGAGCACGATAGTATTCGATTTGGTGTTCTTGCAGATTTTTGATGCAAAAAGCAGGTCGTCGATTTCCTGTTCGGTTGGGGCTTTTAGGGTAACGGTGGTCAGGCCTTCTTTATTGTCAGTGACGTTGTTGCGATCCTGAACCAGAATTCCGTTGAGGCAGGTGCGCACTTGTTTTTGAGGCAGTTGCACGCTGTGTTGCTGCAAAATAATCCGGTTTTTCTTCTCGCAAAGGATGCGCAGCGCTTCGTCGTCAAAGGCGGGCGCGATGACCACTTCACAAAACAGAGAGTTGATTTCGGCTGCGGCCTCTGCATCAATCATCGAATTTGAAATCAGCACACCTCCAAAAGCTGACGTGGGATCGGCAGCAAGCGCGTCCAGATAGGCTTCCTTCACGGTTTTGCGCGTGGCCAGTCCGCAGGCGTTGTTGTGTTTCAGGATGGCAAAAGTCGGATCGGCATCTTCAAATTCCAGAATCAAATTGACCGCGGCGTCCACGTCCAGCAAGTTGTTGTAGGAAAGTTCCTTGCCGTTGAGCTTGGTGAACATGGCGTCAAAATCGCCAAAAAAAGCGCCGTTCTGGTGCGGGTTCTCGCCGTAGCGCAAGGTGGTTCCGCCGGAAAGACTGACTTTGTAAATATCGCTTTCAGTATTGAAATAATTAAAGATGGCCGAATCGTAATGCGACGATACGTGAAAAGCGTGCGTGGCAAACTTGCGGCGCTGGTCCAAAGTGGTTTGTGCCGATTGGCTGACAATCTCCAAAAGAGGTGCATATTGGTCAACCGATGCCACGATAACCGTATCCCTAAAGTTTTTGGCGGCTGCGCGGATAAGCGAAATTCCGCCAATGTCTATTTTTTCAATAATGTCATCCTCACCGGCGCCTGATGCTACGGTTTTTTCAAACGGATAAAGATCGACGATCACCAAATCAATTTGCGGGATGTCAAACTCGGCCATTTGCGCCACATCGCCCGGATGATCCTGACGGTTGAGGATTCCTCCAAAAATTTTTGGGTGAAGCGTTTTGACACGTCCGCCCAAAATGGATGGATAACTGGTCACGTCCTCAACCGCGATCACCGGAATGCCCAGGTTTTTAAGGAATTCCTCTGTTCCTCCGGTTGAGTAAAAAGTTACGCCCTGCTCGTGCAGTTTTAACGCCAACGGCTCCAGTCCGTCCTTTGAAAAGACTGAAACCAACGCCGATTTGATGGTTTTTGTAGTGTTCATTTTAATGAGTTGTGTTGTAAGGCGCAAAAGTACTTTTTAGCGGTTGGATATCCCAAATTATCAGGCAGAAATTAAACAGCTAAAAACCGTCGGAATTCAATTTTTTGCAGCCGGCTGATTGGATTAGGATTTTGCATCGAAAATCAGCAACTTTACACTTTGGGGATGGTCTGTCCAAAAGCATCCCAAAGTTATTCTGATTATGCTATACCTCAGGCTTTTATCTGAAAGTTTCACGTTTGCCATGAATGCCCTCCGCAACAACAAGCTGCGGACTTTGCTCTCGCTGCTGGGCGTCACTATCGGGATTTTTTCAATCATTGCCGTACTGGCTGCCGTCGACTCGCTCGACAAGAAAATCAAGAAGGACCTGAGCAGCCTTGACAAAAATACCATGTATGTTACCCACCGCTCGTTTGGCCCGTCCAATTTGCCGCGCTGGAAGACCGAGCAATTTCCCGAGGTAACCTACGAGGAGTACCAAAACCTGAAGAAGAGCGTAAACGGTGCCGACAACATGGCATTCCAGTATTTTGCCGGGACGCAAACCGTGAAATTTGAGTCAGAAACGGTCAACAACGTCAGCGTAGTGCCGGCCACCAGTGAATTTACCGATATCCAAACACTTGAATTCGAGTCAGGACGTTTTTACAACGAAGCCGAATCAAATTCCGGTACGCCCGTCATGGTCATCGGCTATGAGGTGGCCAAAAATCTCTTTGGCGACTCTGATCCGATTGGAAAAGTAGTCAGGGCTTACGGCCAAAAATTTACGGTAATCGGGGTCGTGGCCAAACAAGGCGCGGGAATGTTTGGCGAGAGCAACGATACCTCTGTCTTTTTCCCGTCAAATTTTTTACGGCGATTGTACGGCGACAACAGCGGCTTTATGCTTCCGGTTATCATCGTCAAGCCTTCAAAGGGTGTCGATCCGGCCGAACTCCGGGGCGAAATTACCTACAAACTCCGAAACATGCGCGGGCTCAAGGCTGATGAAATTGACAATTTTTTTATCAACGAGCTCTCTGGTTTTACCAATCTTATCGATGGTATCGTAGCCCAGATGAACATGGTAGGATGGATCATTGCAGGCTTCTCCCTTTTGGTGGGCGGTTTTGGAATCGCCAACATCATGTTTGTTTCGGTGCGTGAAAGGACCAACCTGATCGGCATTCAAAAATCGCTTGGCGCCAAGAACCGCTTTATCCTGTTCCAGTTTTTGTTTGAGGCCGTAATTCTTTCAGTTATCGGCGGCCTTGTCGGCATCCTGTTGGTTTGGGGCCTCACGGTTTTGATGACCAATTTGCTTGACTTTGAATTTATCCTCAGTTTCTTCAACATCCTTTTGGGAACGTCGCTGGCGGCTGTCATCGGCCTGATTTCCGGTATCGTTCCCGCCGTCACCGCGTCAAAATTGGATCCGGTGGAGGCGATCAGGACGGGAATGTAGTTCAATTGATAATTAACAGTTAACAGTTAACAATGAACAGTTGGGATTGTGGTTGGTGAGAGATTCTCATCTCAAATTGATTCCAAAAAAAAGTCGGTCAGGAATCCCAACCGACTTTAAACTAATTATTTTAATAAATTGATTCGGGATGTTGGATAGTCAACTCCACAATCAATATTTTCCTTATCTGACGGGTTCGTTCTGAATCAGGTCGAGAAACAAATTGACTTTGTTTTTGAGTTCTTTGCGGTGGACGATAAAGTCCAGAAAGCCGTGTTCCAAAACAAATTCGGCGGTCTGGAAGCCTTCCGGAAGGTCTTTTCCGGTGGTGTCCTTTACAACGCGTGGTCCGGCAAATCCGATCAGCGCTCCGGGTTCAGAGATGTTGACGTCGCCCAACATGGCGTATGAGGCCGTGGTTCCGCCAGTTGTAGGATCGGTACAAAGCGAAATGTACGGGATTTTGGCATCGGCCAGTTGCGCCAGTTTTGCCGACGTCTTGGCCAATTGCATCAGTGAATAAGCAGCTTCCATCATACGCGCGCCGCCCGATTTTGAAATCATCATAAACGGAATTCGGTTTTTGATGGAATAGTCGATTCCGCGCGCAATCTTTTCGCCCACAACCGCACCCATCGATCCGCCGATAAACGCAAAATCCATACAGCACACCACGAGGTCTTTTCCTTTTGACTTGCCCACGGCCGTGCGAACTGCGTCCTTGAGTTTGGTTTTTTCCTGCGCTTCTTTTAAACGCTCTGAATATTTTTTGGTATCGACAAAGTTCAACGGATCCTTGGCCGTCATTTTGGCATCGAGTTCCTTGAATTCATTGTTGTCAAACAAAATCGCAAAATATTCCTTGCTGCCAATGCGAACGTGAAAATCGTCTTCCGGGCTTACGTACAGGTTTTTGGCCAGTTCGTCGGCGTCAACAATTTTGCCCGTCGGCGATTTGTACCATAGCCCTTTTGGCACGTCCATTTTATCCTGGGTTGCAGTGGTAATGCCTTTTTGTGTTCTTTTAAACCAAGCCATATTTTCAATTGATAATGGACACTGATAATTGACAATTAGCCGTCAACCATCAATTGTCAATTTTTATAATGTATTTACGTTGTTCAAATCGGCGAATGCCTGCTCCAAACGCTTACAGAATGTCATTTCGCCTTCGCGGATCCATTTGCGCGGATCGTAGTGTTTTTTGTTAGGAGAATCCTCTCCGTCCGGACTTCCGATTTGCGTGCGCAGGTAATCGATTTTCCCCGTCATGTAATCGCGGATGCCCTCGGTAAAGGCAAACTGCAGATCAGTGTCGATGTTCATCTTGATGACGCCGTAGCTGATCGCCTCGCGGATTTCCTCGACGGTTGAACCTGATCCGCCGTGAAAAACAAAATCAACCGGATTTTCGCCTGTCTGGAAACGGTGCTTGACAAATTCCTGCGAATTCTTCAGGATAACCGGCGTCAGTTTGACGTTGCCCGGTTTGTATACTCCGTGAACGTTTCCAAAGGCCGCAGCAATGGTAAAACGGTTGCTAACTTTCATCAGCTCTTCATAGGCGTAAGCCACTTCTTCCGGCTGGGTGTACAGTTTGGAGTTGTCAACGTCGGTGTTGTCGACGCCATCTTCCTCGCCGCCGGTAATGCCAAGCTCGATTTCGAGGGTCATGCCCATGCGCGACATGCGTTTAAGGTATTCCTTGCAGATCTCGATGTTTTCTTCAATTGGCTCTTCCGACAAGTCAATCATGTGCGAGCTGTAAAGCGGCTTTCCGGTTTGGGCAAAGTGCTTTTCGCTGGCCTCGAGCATGCCGTCAAGCCATGGCAAAAGGTTTTTAGCGCAGTGATCGGTGTGAAGGATTACAGTCGCTCCGTAGGCTTCGGCCAGCGTGTGAATGTGTTTGGCTCCGGCAACCGCTCCAAGAATAGCTGCTTTTTGGCCGTCGTTTGACAAGCCTTTACCGGCGTTGAAAGCAGCGCCCCCGTTGGAGAACTGAATGATGACCGGCGCCTTCAATTTGGCCGCTGTTTCCAGGGTTCCGTTAATAGTACTCGACCCGGTCACGTTGACGGCGGGCAGGGCAAATCCCTTTTGTTTGGCATAGCGGAATATTTCCTGTACTTCATCGCCGGTTGCGACTCCGGGCTTAATCGAATGGGCCATATTTTAGAGTGTTGATTAAGGATACAAATTTAGAAAATAATGTTTATCAAGGCGTCAGAAAGGATAATTGATACCTACGTTTAAGGTTGAATTAGCAAAATTGTACTCGCTGAACCACTTTCGGCTGTCGCTGGCCGGATTAAAAGTTTTAAAGCCGGTGTCAACCCGCAGCACAAAAAGTCCAAAGTCATAACGCAAACCTACTCCCGACCCCACGGCCAGATCGTTAAGCGACTTGAATCCTTCAAAAACCGCGCGCTCGTCGGTTACATTGTCCAGTACGTTCCAGATGTTGCCCACGTCGGCAAATAACGCGGCATTAAAATTCCCAAAAAGGTTAAATCGGTATTCGGCACTAAAAGTCAACTTCATGTTGGCCTCGTTAAAGTCATTGAACGTCCTGGAACGACCTGGCCCGAGTCCGTATGACTGCCAGGCGCGGATGTCGTTGGAACCGCCCGCAAAGTACGACCTTGAAAACGGAACGCTGTTGGAGTTGCCGTACGGAATCGCCACACCGGCAAAAGTGCGCAAGGCAAAAACCTTTTTTCGGCCCAGGTCAAAGTGCTTGATGTATTCAAGTTCGGCTTTAAAATACTGCGAATAGACCACGCCCAAAATCGTGCGGTTCTCTTCCTGGCTTTTGAGTTCTTTAGACAGATTGGCCAATAGTCCCAGCGTATTTCCTGCCGATTCAAACTTGCCTCGAATAATGTAAAAATCGTCGTCAAAAAGATCAGTCCGCGTGGTTTTGGTGTAGATGAAGGAGCTGGCAAAAATGAGGTTGTTCTCGGTAAGACGGCCCTTTCTTTCATTGATGGTGACCACTTGCCGGAAATCATTCTGCGACATTGGGATGGCCGGCGGATTGCTCAGCACATCGTTGATAAACGCATCGGCACCGCCCGGAATCCTTAAGTCGCCGTTGTTGTTGAGGTATTCGGCAGGCGTGTTGTATTCCTCGGCCAGTCGGTTGAGTGCCTGATACGACGAGCGATAGACGTTAAAATAATTCCCGATGTTGACGTTGTTTACATATTGGATGTTAAACAAATCCAGACGCGCCGTGTGATACCGCTTGGGTGTCCAGTTGTAGGTGAGCGCTCCCGTAAAGTTTTCCTTGTCCAGGCCGATGTTGGTTTGCTTGGCGATACCAAAACTGAGAAACGTCGATGGAATCATGGATTTTGGAATGATCCGTTCGGTTTTTAGCGGAAACAGAATGCGCGGGAACGAGAGGCGCAAATCAGCCCCGTATTCAAAAACGTTGAAAAATGTATTGTCGGGGTTGGCAAAATCCTGCGACGAGCCGATGTTTCCCCGAAGGGCGAGTTCCAGGGTTTCGGCGCCGTTAAAAATGTTGCGTATCGCCACCGACGTATTTCCGGAGATGCCAAAATCCTGAATGTTGGAGTGAGTAAAGTCAATCCCGTAGCCAAAGCTGAACTTGGGTCGCGACACCAGGTAAATATCGGCAATCAGCCCGTTGCCGGTTGAATCGACTTTGTACTGAATCGAAGGATAATTAAAAACCCTGAGGTTGTTGAGGTAACGCGAGGTAAGCGTGGTTCGAAAGTCGGCATAATCACTGCCCTTGGTGATAAATACCGCATTGGTTAACGCCTTGGGCCTGTAACGCAATTTGCCACTGCTGTAAAGGTTGAAGTCCTTGTAGGTGGTGCTGTCGGTAATAGTCGTAAAAGTCTTGTCATTTGGCCCGGCCGAATAAATGTTGACCTGACTTATTTTGTAAAGCCTGAACGGTCGAAGCAGCGTGGTGTCGCCTTTGCGGAAGTTGTAATCGCCAATCAGCAACTTGACATCGGCCTGATTTTTCTTGCCAATGGTATCGATGTTGTACTTGACGTAACTCTGTTCAAACTCATAGGCGCCGTGGTTGCGAAAGTAAGTGGTGATGCGACTCTTTTCGGCATCAAAGTTTGAAGTCCTGAACCGATCGCCTTTTTTTAACAGCGTTTCACCCAGAATTTCGGTGTAAAGTGAATCCAGCGGAGCTGATGTGATGCTGCGGGAAATAGAGTCGATGGTAAAAGCCGGGCCGGTTTCCAACTCGTAGGTGATGGCAGCTCGTTTTTTTCCGGTGGTGTCGATTACATACCGGACGCCAGTGTTGAAATATCCGTTGTTGATATAGTATCCCCTGAGGCGGTTGGCTGATTTCTTGGTTGATTTTTCGTCGATGACTACCGGTGGTTCGCCAAGTTTTTTAAGAAAATTGTGGACGCCAAAATAGTAAAATGACTTGCCCATCCGGTCAACCTGCTTTTTTGAGAGGATTTTTGACAGCCTGCGGTAGCGCGCGGGATTTTTGATGAATTTGGCCTGGTAGGACGAATCGGGGTTTACCTTGGCGAGGTTGTAGATATTGAGCCGAAGCGGATATCCCAAAAGGCGGCTGTTGGGTTTTTGCAGCAGTTGTTCCTGTAAAACCTCTGATTTTTCGCGCTTGCCGTTTACCATGACAGTGTTTTTGGTAAGCAGATGCCTGTTGTTCGGAACCCGTTTGACAGCGTTGCACCCCGTCAGCATTATCCCGATTAGGATAAATAGTGATATTTTTGCTG
>CAZIBV010000019.1:30184-31478 GCA_964537345.1 uncultured Flavobacterium sp.
GCGTTGCACCCCGTCAGCATTATCCCGATTAGGATAAATAGTGATATTTTTGCTGGCAGGTTTCTCATCGGGATATTTGTCCAAAATTACATTTTTTATATGGTTAGCAAAAACCAAATCAAAGGAATCACCGCACTTCACCACAAAAAAGGAAGGCTTGCCGCCGGCGCGTTTTTAGCCGAAGGTCATAAGGTGATAGGAGAGTTCCTGAATGCCGGTTTTGAACCGCTGGCCATTTACAGTACGGAAGGGCTTTTTGCTGACCATGCCGCTACCCAGGTTGCCACGCCCGACGAACTCAAAAAAATGAGCGCACTGACTACGCCCAACAACTGCCTGGCGGTTTTTAGGTTTCCAAGTGAAAGCGCACTTCCCGGCGACGGTCTGATCATGGCGCTCGACGATGTTCGCGATCCGGGGAACCTGGGTACCATCATCAGGCTTTGCGATTGGTTTGGCGTCGAACACCTGGTTTGCTCCAACGAAACCGCCGATTGTTACAATCCAAAAGTAGTGCAGGCTGCCATGGGATCGCTGGCACGCGTCAAAGTTCATTATACCCAACTTGAAGATTGGTTGGCGCGTCAAAAGATGGAAGTTTTTGGGACGTTTATGGACGGCGAGTCGATTTACGCCAGCCAACTTCCATCGCGTGGAATCATCGTTATGGGCAATGAAGCCAACGGCATTTCAGCCGAAGTAGAACGCCTCATCACGCATCGAATAACCATTCCGCGGTTTGGAAAACTTCAGCAAACCGAGAGTCTGAATGTGGCTACGGCTGCGGCGGTGGTGTTGAGTGAGTTTAGGAGATTTTAGATTTTAGATTTAGGATTTGCTTACCGAAGGAAGTTGGCGTTCTTAAGTGTTAGATTTGGAATTTGGAATTTGGATTTTGGATTTTGGAATTTCAAATTTATCCTGCTGAAGGATGTTAAATGTTAATTCTTAAGATTGAGCTTTAAATCTGAATTCTGAATTTTGAAATCTGAAATTCCCCTGCGTGAGGGATAGAGGCATTGTCGGAGCTCTTAAAGACCGGGCGTCAGCTGGGCTTTAAAGCGACTGCCGATAGCCCGACGGCGCTCCTCAACAATCGCAATCTCCATATTAAGGGTAATTGTCAATTATCAATTATCAATTGTCAATTGAAAGTGCGCCGGCACGTCCTAAAGGATTTTAGATTTTAGATTTCAGATTTTAGATTTAGAATTTGCTTATCGATGGAGGTTAGCGTACTTAGATTTCAGATTTTAGATTTCGGATTTGCTTGCCGATGAAAGTTGGCGTTCTT
>CAZIBV010000019.1:31578-33971 GCA_964537345.1 uncultured Flavobacterium sp.
ACCCTACCAAAGAAAGTTAGAATCTGAATGTTAAGATGGAACTTTCAATCTAAAATCTAAAATCTAAAATCCCCTTAATGGAAAGTGAAATTGATAAAAATTGCTCTTCCATACATACCGCCAATATTTGAGGTCCAGGGGCTGTTTGGGTCTTCGTCGCGCTTGAGTTCGTCGCTAAAGCTAAAGACACCGCGGATGGAAGGTGAGAATTTAAAGTATTCAAAGTAGAGGTCGATGCCAAAGCCCGCTTCCCAGTTGCTGGACCACGGATTGACGCGGAATCGCTGCTGCAGGTTGTCGTCCTTGCTTTTGGAATTGCTCGAAAGGTTAAGGGTTTGCGACACGCCGCCCACCAGATAAGGCCTGAAATTTCCTATTCGGTGCGATGAGAATTTTACCAAAAGCGGAAAGTGGATGTTGGTGGCCCGCACTTCGCGAAGAGCGTCCAGATCGTTGTCGAAGCCCGGAAACCTGAGGTTGCGCTGGGTGTAGTAAAGACCGGGTTCAAACCGGAGGTCGATGTATTCGCTGATGCGCAAATTGCCCACCAATCCTACGTTGAAGCCGGTGGTTCCCTCTACGACGACGTCGGTCTGCGGGGTTTTGTAATCAAACTTGAAGTCATAAAAGTTAAAACCCAAAAAATAGCCCCAGTGCACCCGCTGCTTATCAAAATTTTCGAGGTTGATAATGGGGTCTTTCCCAAACTGCGCCAGCGCGCAAAACGGGATGAGCAAAACCAGGGTCAGGGCATACTTCTTCATGCTTTTGTGGCGGTGTAAATCGTGGCGACGCCAAACGTTTGCGGCCTCGAAACTACGTCTATAAACCCAATTTTACGCAAAATATTGTTTAGTTTTTCACCGTACGGAAATACTGATGCCGATTCGGACAAATAGGCATAGGCGCTGTCATCGCGTGAAAACAGCCGTCCCAGCAGCGGCAAGATGCGTTTGCTGTAAAAATTATAACCTTGACGGAAAGGTGTTTTTTCCGGAACCGATGTTTCGAGGATGACAAAGATTCCGCCGGGTTTGAGCACGCGCAGGATTTGCGAAAGTCCCTGTTCAAGCGACTCGAAATTGCGTATGCCAAAACTTACGGTGATGGCGTCAAAGCTGTTGTCTTCAAACGGAAGCGCCTCAGAGTCGCCAAACTCGAGGGTGATGCGGTCATCGAGGTTTTTCTCGGCAACTTTTTTGCGACCCACTTCCAACATGCCTTTCGAGATGTCGACGCCCACAATTTTTTTGGCACCCGATTGCGCCATTAGAATTGCCAGATCGCCGGTTCCGGTGGCAATGTCCAGAATGGTTTCGGGTTTGGTATCTGAAACCAGCTTGAGCACTTTTTTGCGCCATTTGACGTCGATTCCAAAAGAGATGACGCGGTTCATTCCGTCATATCCGCCGGAAATCGTGTCGAACATTTGGGCAACCTGTTCTTTTTTACCCAGTTCAGAATCTTTATACGGAGTTACCTTGCGCATTGATGCTTTTTGCCACAAATATACGGGTTATCCGCCAATCGGGCGTTTGCGCAGATAGGTTTCAAATGTAAACGCATGGGCATGGCGCTCGTCGGCATCGCGGTGCGTCTGACTGATGCATTCCCACTGCTCCGGGTCGATTTCGGGAAACCAGGCGTCGGCCTGCGCGGTAGTGTGTACGCGGGTGAGTTCGATTTTGTCGGCGATGGGTAGCGCCAGACGGTAAATTTCGGCTCCGCCAATGACAAAAACATCTTTGCCTTTTGGCGCCATTTGCAACGCTTGCTCCAGACTTTGCGCCGTGAGGCATCCGCTTGGATTGAAATCTTTTTGGCGGGTGATGACAATGTGCGTCCGGTTGGGCAAAACACCGGGAAGACTTTCAAAGGTCTTGCGGCCCATGATGATGTGGTGGCCGGTGGTGAGCGCTTTAAAGTGTTTAAAATCGTCGGGAAGATGCCACAACATTTTGTTGTCCTTTCCCAGCGCGTTGTTGGTGGCCGCAGCGGCAATGATGACAATCATGGTATTATTTTTAAACCGCAACGGCTCCTTTAATGTGTGGATGCGGATCGTAATCGGTGAGGGTGAAATCGTCAAACGTAAAGCTGAAAATGTCTTTTACGTTGGGATTCAGCGTCATTTTGGGCAGCGGACGTGGGTCTCGCGAAAGCTGAAGTTCGAGTTGCTGGATGTGGTTGTTGTAGATGTGGGCGTCGCCAAAAGTGTGTATAAATTCACCCGGTTCAAGGCCTACAACTTGCGCAATCATCATGGTGAGTAATGCATATGACGCAATATTGAAAGGCACGCCAAGGAAAATGTCGGCGCTGCGTTGATACAACTGACACGAGAGTTTGCCATCGGCCACGTAAAACTGAAAAAATGCATGGCAGGGCGGGAG
>CAZIBV010000020.1:0-2263 GCA_964537345.1 uncultured Flavobacterium sp.
GAAACCCGCGACATATCTCTTGCCGGACGCATCATAGCCAACTTTCCCGAGTGTGCATCCGACGGACAAAAAATAAACGACGACTTATCCGAACTTGGTGCGATGGCCCTGAAGCCGGAAGCCAACATCATCAAACTTCCCAACGTATCGGCATCGGTTCCGCAGCTCAAGGAAGCCATTGCCGAACTCCAGCAAAAAGGCTACAATCTGCCGGATTATCCTGAGAGTCCTGAAAATGACGAGGAAAAATCCATCAAATCCCGTTATGCCAAAGTGCTCGGATCGGCCGTAAACCCGGTGTTGCGCGAAGGGAACTCCGACAGGCGCGCACCCAAGGCCGTGAAGAATTTCGCCAAGAAAAATCCGCATTCGATGGGTGCCTGGTCGGCTGATTCAAAAACTGAAGTCGCCAGTATGGAAAGCGGCGATTTTTACGGCAGCGAAAAATCGGTAACGGCTGAAAGTGCCGATACATTCAGGATCGAGTTTCACGCAGCCGACGGATCGGTAAAAGTCTTAAAAGACGACACCAAGCTGCTGGCAGGTGAAATCATCGATTCATCGGTTTTGAGCCTCAACGCCCTCAAGCAATTTGCCGCCCGCGAAATAGCCGATGCAAAAGCCAGGGGACTGCTGCTGTCGGTTCACCTGAAAGCGACGATGATGAAAGTGTCCGACCCAATTATTTTTGGCGCCATCGTGGACGTTTACTTTAAAAATGTATTTGAAAAATACGCCAGCCTTTTTGCCTCGCTGGGTATCGATACCAAAAACGGGCTGGGCGACGTTTATGCCAAAATTGCCGGACATGCGCAACAGGCCGAGGTTGAAGCCGCTTTGGCTGATGCCATCGCCAACGGACCGGCAGTAGCCATGGTAAACTCTGAAAAAGGAATTACCAATTTGCACGTGCCATCGGATGTTATTGTGGATGCTTCGATGCCGGCCATGATCCGTACCTCGGGAAAAATGTGGAACAAGGACGGAAACCTTCAGGACACCAAGGCGGTTATTCCAGACCGATGCTACGCAGGAATTTACGTGGCGACCATCGACGACTGCAAAAAGAACGGAGCCTTTGACCCGGCCACGATGGGCAGCGTTCCAAACGTAGGGCTCATGGCGCAAAAAGCCGAAGAATACGGATCGCATGACAAGACTTTCCAGGCCGATGCCGACGGAACGATCAAAGTCATTTCCGGACAGGGTGCGGTTTTAATGGAGCAAAAAGTTGAAAAAGGCGACATTTTCAGGATGTGTCAAACTAAGGACGCTCCTATCCGCGACTGGGTAAAACTGGCCGTAAACCGCGCAAGGCTTTCACAAACTCCGGCTGTTTTCTGGCTGGATGACCAACGGGCGCACGATCGAGAATTGATCAAAAAAGTAAATACCTATTTAAAAGATTACGATACCAACGGACTTGACATCCAAATCCTCGATCCGGTGGCAGCAACCAGGTTTACGTTAGATCGCATCCGCAAAGGCCTCGACACCATATCGGTTACCGGCAACGTTTTGCGCGATTACCTGACTGACCTCTTCCCTATTCTGGAACTGGGCACATCGGCCAAAATGCTGTCGATTGTTCCGCTGATGAACGGCGGCGGCCTTTTTGAAACCGGTGCGGGAGGTTCGGCGCCCAAACACGTTGAACAATTTCTGGAAGAAGGCTACCTGCGTTGGGACTCGCTGGGTGAATTCCTGGCATTGGGCGTTTCGCTGGAACATCTGGGCCAGACGCAGGACAACCCCAAAGCGATGGTACTGTCGGAAACACTGGATCAGGCCAACGAGAAATTCCTGGAAAACGACAAATCGCCGGCCCGCAAAGTGGGGCAACTGGACAACCGCGGATCGCATTTTTACCTGGCGCTTTACTGGGCTCAGGCGTTGGCCGAACAAAATCAGGATGCCGACCTGAAGGCTATCTTTACACCCGTTGCCAAGGCGCTTACCGAGAACGAGCAAAAAATTGATGCCGAACTCATCGCCGCCCAAGGCAAACCTCAAAACATTGGAGGATATTACAAACCGGACCGCGAGCTCACCTTGGCAGCCATGCGACCGAGTAAAACCTTTAACGATATTTTGGCACTTGTGCATTGATAATTAGCTGTCTTCGGGCAGCTTTTTTTATAACTTCGCACCGCCTGCCAGGCCCGGGCCGCCAGCCTACCCTATTTTTAATGAACTGACTTTTTATGCGCCTGATTTTAGCCATGCTGGTTTTTGTTGTGCAATTGCACGCCCAATCCTACAC
>CAZIBV010000020.1:2363-14922 GCA_964537345.1 uncultured Flavobacterium sp.
GTAAACCAGTACAACCCGCGGGCCAACATCGGAAGGCCGGAAATGTCGGTTAGCAAGTTGACCATTGCCGAGGTAAAACGCATGCCGGTGGTTTTGGGCGAACCCGATATCCTGAAATCCATCCTGCAGCTTCCGGGCGTGACCAATGCCGGCGAAGGTGCATCGGGCTTTAACGTGCGCGGTGGTGCAGCCGACCAAAACCTGATCTTGCTCGACGAGGCACTGATTTACAACTCGTCGCATTTGTTTGGATTTTTCTCGGTTTTCAATGCCGATGCCATCAAGGATTTAAAACTTTACAAAGGCGGAATTCCGGCGCGTTTTGGCGGACGGGTCTCATCGGTACTGGACATTTATCAAAAGGAAGGAAACTCCAATGAATTCAAGGCAACGGGTGGAATCGGGGCGCTTTCCAGCCGATTGATGGCCGAGGGTCCGCTGGAAAAAGAACGCGGATCATACCTGATTGCCGGGCGCGCGTCGTATGCGCATTTGTTTCTAAAGCTGACCGATAACGAGAACTCGGCCTATTTTTACGACCTCAACGCCAAGCTGAGCTATCGGGTTGACGACAAGAATACGCTGTTGTTCTCGACGTATTTTGGCCGCGACGTGTTCGATCTGGGCAACAACTTCCGCAACATTTACGGCAATGGCATGCTCAACATGCGCTGGAACCATTTGTTCTCTGACCGATTGTTCACCAACCTTTCGTTTATCTACTCTGATTATTACTACGGACTTACACTCAAATTCGTCGGGCTTGACTGGGATTCGGGCATCAAGAATTACAACCTGAAATACGACTTTAAACACTATTTGACCGATTCGTTCAAGTTGTTTTACGGCGTGAATACCATCTACTACGACTTTAATCCGGGAACCGTAAGGCCATACGGAAGCGACTCGGCCATCAACCCGTTCCAGCTGGAAAAGAAACACGCCCTCGAACCTGCGCTTTATCTGGAAGCCGAACAGGATTTGGGCAGCCGCCTATCGATAAATTACGGCGTGCGATACAGCCTGTTTTACCGGATGGGAAGCGAACGCATCAACGTATACAACGGCCGTCCAGTAGTGTACAACAGCGACCTGGGAATCTACGAAAAAGCCGATCCGGTCGGCCAACGCCATTATTCGGGCGGCGAAGTCATTGCTGATTTCAACAACCTTGAACCGCGCGCGTCGGTGGCGTATAAACTGTCTGAATCGCACTCGATAAAGGCCAGCTACAACCGCATGGCGCAATACCTTCATTTGATTTCGAACACGCAATCGCCAACGCCTTTGGATGTTTGGGCGCCCAGCGATCATTGGTTAAAACCGCAGATTCTGGATCAAGTGGCGATGGGTTATTTCCGGAATTTCAAGGACGATGCCTATTCGCTGGAGACCGAGGTGTTTTACAAAAAAATCAAAAACCGGATTGATTACATCGACGGCGCCGACCTGATCGCCAACGAAGCCATCGAACAGGTGATTCTACCCGGACGCGCCAGAGCTTTTGGACTGGAGACGCTGATCCGCAAAAATACCGGCTCGCTGACGGGTTGGATTTCCTACACGCTGTCAAAATCTGAACAGCAAACGCCCGGACGCAACGCTGACGAGCCCGGCATCAACAACGGCGAATGGTACAGCACCGGCTTTGACAAAACGCACAACCTGGCGGTAACCGCGTCGTATCAGCTTTCCAAAAAATGGTCGTTTGGCGGAAACTTCGCCTTGCAAACCGGACAACCCGTGACCTTTCCCAACGGCCGATATGAATATCAGGGCATCGTCATCCCGAGCTACGGACTGCGCAATGAGAGCCGACTGCCGTCATATCACCGCCTGGATTTGTCGGCTACGTGGGTGCCCAAGCCTGAAAAGACCAAGGGCTGGCAAAGTGAATGGGTGTTCAGCGTTTACAACGTGTACAACCGCATGAATGCCGCCTCGATCACCTTTAGGCAAAATGCCGACAGCGGCGCAAACGAGGCCGTCCGACTTTCGATTTTTGGGATCATCCCGAGCGTCACCTACAACTTTAAATTTTAAGGCCATGCGAAAAATACTTTCCCTTTTAGTGCTGGCAACGCTGTTTTCATGTGAAGAAGTCATCACCGTCGATCTGGACACCGCACCGCCTCGCCTGGTAGTTGATGCATCACTCGACTGGGTAAACGGAACCGACGGAACCCAGCAAACCATTCGCCTGACGCAAACCGCCGCTTATTACGCATCGTCGGTACTACCGGCAACGGGTGCTTTGGTGCGCGTTGAAAATGCATCGGGTCAGGTTTTTGAATTTGTCGAAACGCCCGGCACCGGACGCTACGTCTGCAATGATTTTTTGCCGGAAATCGGGATGGAATACGAACTTTTCATCACCTACGAAGGCCAGGAATATACCGCTCGTGAAACACTGCTTCCGGTTCCGGAAATCACATCGGTCATTCAGGACGACTCGGGCGGATTTTTGGGCGATGAAAAGGAAATCAGGATTTTCTACCAGGACGATCCCGCGCCCGGAAACTACTACCTGACGCGCTACGTTACGCCGGTTTTGCCGTTCCCGTCGCTGTCGACCAGTTCTGACGAATTCACCAATGGAAACCTCAACTTTGATATTTTTTCTGATCCGGACCTTGACGCCGGCGATACGGTTGACATCTCGCTTTACGGCATTTCCAGGACGTACCACGAATATCTTTTGAAACTGCTCACCATTGCGGGATCGGGACCGGGCGGAGGACCGTTTACTACGCCACCTGCTACCGTTCGCGGCAACGTGCGGAACCTGACCGACCCGGATAAATTTGCCCTTGGATTCTTTAGGGTGACGCAGGCCGAGACGCTGACCTACACTGTTCAGTAGCCCGCGTTAAAGGGTTGACAAAGCGACGGTGCGGCACACGGAATTCTTTATCTTTGTGTCGCTATGAAATTTAAAGTCGTATCAGAATACAAACCCACAGGCGATCAGCCGCAAGCCATTGAAAAGCTTGTAAACGGCCTCAACCAGGGCGAAAAGTACCAGACGCTTTTGGGCGTTACCGGATCGGGAAAGACCTTTACGATGGCCAACGTCATCGAGCGGGTTGAAAAACCCACGCTGGTCCTGGCGCACAACAAAACGCTGGCCGCGCAGCTCTACTCGGAGTTCAAGCAATTTTTTCCGGACAACGCCGTCGAATACTTTGTTTCGTATTACGATTACTACCAGCCGGAAGCCTACATTCCCGTCACCGGACTGTATATTGAAAAAGACCTTTCGATCAATGACGAACTGGAAAAACTTCGACTGAGCACCACTTCGGCGCTTTTGTCGGGCAGGCGCGATGTGATTGTCGTGGCATCGGTTTCGTGTTTGTACGGCATCGGGAATCCTGTCGAATTCCGGAAAAACGTCATCGATTTGCACACGGGTCAGGTGATTTCGAGAACCAAGTTGTTGCATCGCTTGGTTCAAAGCCTGTACGCGCGCACTGAAGCTGATTTTACGCCGGGCACCTTCCGCATAAAAGGCGATACGGTAGAAGTGTTTCCAAGTTATGGCGACGAGCCGTTCCGGATTCATTTTTTTGGGGATGAGATCGAGGAAATCGAGGCCTTTGACGCCAAAACCGCGCAGGTGATTGAAAAGTATACGCGCCTGAACATTTATCCCGCCAATATGTTTGTGACTTCGCCCGAGGTGCTGCACAAGGCCATTTGGGAGATTCAGCAGGATTTGGTAAAACAGGTTGACTTTTTCAATTCGCAGGGCAAACACCTCGAGGCCAAACGCCTGGAGGAGCGCACGAATTTTGACCTGGAAATGATTCGCGAATTGGGCTATTGTTCCGGGATTGAAAATTATTCGCGGTATCTGGACGGACGCCTTCCGGGGACGCGGCCGTTTTGCCTTTTGGACTATTTTCCAAAGGATTACCTGATGATTGTAGACGAGAGCCACGTGACGATTTCGCAGGTTCACGCCATGTACGGCGGCGACCGCTCGCGAAAGGAAAATCTCGTGGAATACGGCTTCAGACTTCCTGCGGCCATGGACAACCGCCCGCTTAAGTTTGAGGAGTTTGAAGCGCTTCAGAACCAGGTGGTTTACGTTTCGGCAACTCCGGCCGACTACGAACTGCAAAAGACGGAAGGTGTTTATGTCGAGCAAGTAATCAGGCCGACGGGACTCTTGGATCCGATCATTGAAATCCGCCCGAGCAAAAATCAGATTGACGATTTGATTGACGAAATACAGGAGCGCGCCGAGCGGGACGAAAGGGTTTTGGTCACGACGCTCACCAAGCGGATGGCTGAAGAACTGGCCAAATACCTGACCAAGGTTTCCATCAGGTGCCGATACATCCACTCGGAAGTTGATACGCTGGAAAGGGTTGAAATCATGCAGGATTTGCGCAAGGGTCTTTTTGACGTTTTGATTGGTGTCAACCTTTTGCGCGAAGGATTGGATTTGCCGGAAGTTTCGTTGGTTGCGATTATCGACGCTGACAAAGAAGGCTTTTTGCGGAGCAACCGATCGCTGACGCAGACAGTAGGGCGAGCCGCCCGTAACGTTAACGGCAAGGCGATCATGTATGCCGACACGATTACGCGAAGCATGCAGCAAACCATTGACGAAACCAATTACCGACGCGAAAAGCAGCTGGCTTATAACCGGGAACACAACATTACGCCGCAGGCTCTAAACAAGAAAATTGAAAGTGCGCTTTCGCGGACCAATGTGGCGTCGGCGAATTATGTCGAGCCCAAGGCGGCAGCCGAACCAAGCATGGAATACCTGAGCCCGCAAGATGTTGACAAACGCATTCGCGAGGCGCGGAAAGCCATGGAAAAAGCGGCCAAAGACCTCGATTTTATACAGGCGGCCAAATACCGGGACGAGATCAAATCGCTGCAGGCCATCTCCGACGGGACCTAGGACTGCGTTAGGGATGGGAGCGGCACCCTTTTCGCGTCAGCAAAAGGTATAGCGTACAGCCCGGCGCCCCGCGCAACGCCCAAAAAAATAAAAAAAGCCAGACCGCAACGCCCCACATTTCCAAAAACCAATTGTTCATTGTTAATCGTTAACTGTTAATTGTAATGTCTTCCCACCACATAGTCCGCGACGACCAGGAACCGGCGCTTATCATTGCCAACGGCGAGTCATGCCATCCGGAGCTTTTGGGACAGCTTTTGGAGTGGTCGCCCAAGGTGATTGTGTTGGACCGCGCCATGGACCGCGTGGTGGAACTTGGCATTAAGGCTGATGTGCTTTTGGGCGATTTTGACCGCGGATTTGATCCGGAAAACTACATTGAATTTCAGCATCCGCTGGAGATTGTCGTGGCACCCGACCAGAATAAAACTGATCTGGAAAAGGCTTTTGATTATTTGATTGAACGCGGACATCGCGCCGCCAATGTGATTTGGGCTACCGGACGCCGAACCGATCACACTTTTCACAATCTGACCATTTTGGCGGCTTACCGCGATAAACTCAATGTGGTGATTCTGGACGATTATTCGCGGGTGATGTTGTTGCCGCGACGCTATGAAAAATGGTATCCAAAAGGCACGACGCTGTCATTGATGCCGATGGGTACGGTTACTGGAATCACTACCCAAAACCTGCTGTATCCGCTGGAAGATGGCTCGCTAAAATTGGGTTATCGCACCGGAAGCAGCAACCGCGTTGCAAAGGACGGCGTGGTGAGCATTATACACGAATCAGGTGATTTGCTGCTGATGGAGTGTCAGGATTGAGTATACAATTTGTAAAACTACTGATTACCAATCCACTGTATTTTTTGTACTTTTAAAGTATAAAACGCATCCCATGAAGGTTTGGATTGGCTTGACATTGGCCTTATTGCCGCTATGGACGTTTGCCCAGGTTGGCGTCAATACGACGGCTCCTGCCGCAACGCTGGATGTGGTGGCGTCCAATCCGGCGGCGCCCGAGCCAAATGACGGTTTGCTTATTCCACGCGTCAATTCACTATCGGCGACCAACCCGGGCGCACTTCAACGGTCGATGTTGGTGTTTCTCACCACAACACAAGGTGTCAGGACACCCGGATTTTACTATTGGGAAGATTCAATTTCTGATTGGGTAAAGCTATCCACCGCACTGGATTCAAATTGGACGGATGGCGGCGGATTCCTCTACCCGACTGCGGGCTCCACCACCGATGTTTCGATTGGGCTTACCGGTTCGTCTGGCTCGGCACGGCTTCAGATTCTTTCATCAAACCGGCCGTATGGAATTTTCAATCAAATGATGGATATGGGCGGGCCGACCTTGCACGGACTTTACAACCAGATTGAGTCGACGTCGGGCGATGGCATAGGTGTTTTCAATTTTTTCCCGAATGACGGAAACCAGTTTGGCGTTCACAATGCGATGGCGAGCTTCTCGGGCGATAAGACCGGAATGATCAATTACATGAATGGCACCGGAATATTGCGGGGAATGGCCAATCAGGTTTCAGGCGATACTTTTCAGGGCGTTTACAACAACATCGACCATACGGGAATGGCTTACGGAATGTATTCTATTCTTCAACCCACTGATACGGGAACCAGCTTTGGAACTTATTCGCAGTTTTCCGGATGGAACAGCATGGCCAATTACGGCGCGTACAATCAATTTGGAAATGTGAACACGCCGCTCCAGTACGGGCTGTTCAACAATTTTAGTTTTTTGGGTAGCGGCGGCCACTGGGGACAGTACAATCTGTTTCAAAACGTCAGCGGAAATAACTACGGACTGGAAAACCAAATGTGGACTTCGGGTGCCGATCAGGCTGTGGGCGTATACAATCAAATCAATGGCGGAACTCTGATTTATGGCCTACACAACCAATTGGTGGGCGAACAGGGAACCGTGGGCATGTACAACTTGATATCGGGAAGCGGGACTTTGGCAGGAACGGTTACACGGATTGAAAACTCCATAAGCCCTTCTAACGTTTATGGACATCAGGTTGACATAGCGGGATCGGCTCAGGGTACGGGAAACAAATACGGTTTTTATTCTAGCATCGATTCGGGCGCGGATGGCGATCACTACGGCATATTCAGCATGGTAACAAAACCCGGTAGTTTTGCCGGTTATTTTATGGGCGACGTAAGAGCGTCGGGCGCATTGACGATAGGCCCATCGAATCCGTACACCATGCCTACAGCCGACGGAATGCCGGGCGCGCAACTCACCACCGACGGATCAGGACAGGCGGGCTGGACCAGCGGAATGGTGAAGCCGTATACGACAACCGCAAGCCTCACTGGTGCGTATTTTTTAGACAGTTCGCACTACACAGTCAGGATATTCAACGGGATTTCGAATGTGGTGTTGCCATCGGCGGCGGCCAACCCGGGAAGGATCTATATCATTATCGGATCAAACGGAATCGCGCCAAAATCCTTGACAACTTTGGGAGGAATCATTTATGACGATGTGACGCAATCATTCATAAATACGATAAACGCCAACCAACGCTTTATGCTTCAAAGCGACGGGATTGACTGGATTGTGATCGGGAATTAATTGTGCTGCTCCTTAAAGGCGCGAAAGACTTCATCAGACGTAAGCATTCCGTTGGGCGCAAACTTCATCAATTCGAGAATCCTGTTGGTGGCAAATGGTGCCAATCCCATGTTGATGCCTAGTTGCCTGAGGGCTGTGTATTCGCGGTCATCGAGGTGTCCGTCGCAATGCATCAAAAGCGCCAGGCGATAAAATTGGTGAATGCGTTGAGTTTCAGATTTAATCACCTGTACATCGGCAGGACGTCGAAAAAGTTCGCGGAATTCGTTGGAATCCACCTTAAGCTGTTGCGCAACCAATTGCAGAAATTCCAATTCGCGTTCATGGAGTTCTCCATCGACTTTTGCAAATTCGATGAGTTCAGATAAAAGGCTTAACTTTTCGTTGTGGATGTCCATAGGATTGTTTACGCTAATTTAAAAGATTCGATTTTAAATTCCAAGCGACACAAATCGCTATCTTTACAAGTACTTATGAACAACAACGATATTTTAAAGAAACTGCGCGTAGCGCTGATGTTGCGCGACGATCAGATAGTTGATATCCTGCAACTGGTGGACTTCCGGATCTCCAAAGGCGAGATTGGGAACTTTTTTCGCAATGCCGACCATCCCAAATTCATGGAATGCGGCGATCAGGTTTTGCGAAACTTTTTAAACGGACTGGTGATTTACCTGCGCGGAACCCGTGAAAATCCGGCAAACCCAATGGATGTCATCCAGAAAAACCGCGAACAGGCAAAACCGTTAGCAGTAGCCTCCAAACCGGCAAAAAATCCGAAACCAAAACCAAAGCCCCGAGCCAAAAAACCGGTGCCAATTGTTGAAAATGTCCGCTTTAAAAACGGAAAATCAAAAAAATCAAACTCATGAAACTCAATCCGTACCTCAATTTTGACGGCAACTGCGAACAGGCGTTTACCTTTTACAAGCAGGTTTTTGGCCGTGAATTTTCCTTTATGGGACGCTTTGGCGATATGCCGGAGGAACATCAGCAGGGAATTCCGCAGGACAAGCTGAATCGCGTCATGCATGTCAGTCTGGACATTGGCGGCAACATCCTGATGGGCAGCGATATTTTGCCGGGATACGGCCCACCGTTTGGCATGGGCAACAATTTTTCAATCAGCATTAGTACGGAATCAAAGGACGAAGCCGACGGTCTTTTTGTAAAATTGTCCGAGGGAGGCGCCGTAATCATGCCTATGGAGTCGACATTTTGGGGCGACTATTTTGGGATGGTCACCGATGCATTTGGCGTTAACTGGATGATCAGCTTTAACGAACAACCAAATCCATAAAAAAAAGCTCCGGAACTAACCGGAGCTTTTTATTTTAAATATTGCTGATTAAGCCAGCGCTTCTTTTACACGGTCGGCGGCTTCCTGGAACTGCACAGCCGACAGGATTGGCATTCCGGAATTGTCAATCATTTCCTTGGCCAGTTCGGCATTGGTTCCCTGAAGGCGCACGATGATCGGCACCTTGATGGAATCGCCCATGTTTTTATAGGCATCGATAACACCTTGGGCCACGCGGTCGCAACGCACGATTCCGCCAAAAATGTTGATCAGGATCGCCTTTACGTTTGGATCGCGCAAAATGATGCGGAACGCGGTTTCAACGCGCTTGGCATCGGCGGTTCCGCCCACGTCAAGGAAGTTGGCCGGTTCAAATCCGGCGTACTTGATCAAGTCCATTGTAGCCATAGCGAGTCCGGCGCCGTTTACCATACAACCAACGGTTCCGTCAAGGTCAACGTAGTTAAGTCCGGCAGCCTTGGCCTCGACCTCGATGGGATTTTCCTCGCGGATGTCGCGCATCTCGGCATATTTAGGGTGGCGGTAAAGCGCATTGTCATCAAGATTCACCTTGGCGTCAACCGCAATGATTTTGTTGTCGGAAGTTTTGAAAACCGGGTTGATTTCAAACATGGTGGCGTCGCATCCAACATAAGCTTTGTAAAGTGCGTCTACAAACTGAACCATTTCCTTGAATGCCGTTCCTGACAAGCCAAGGTTAAACGCAATGCGGCGCGCCTGGAAACCCTGAAGCCCTACTGCCGGATCGATTTCTTCAGTAAAAATCAGGTGCGGCGTTTTCTCGGCCACTTCCTCAATGTCCATTCCGCCCTCGGTTGAATACATGATCATGTTGCGGCCTTTTCCGCGGTTGAGCAGTACGGACATATAGAATTCCTTGTGCTCGCTTTCGCCCGGATAGTACACGTCCTCTGCCACCAAAACCTTGCTCACCTTTTTTCCTTCAGGCGGGGTTTGTGGCGTAATCAGTTGCATCCCGATGATCTGCTCGGCAAGTTCCTCTACCTGCTGCAGGTTTTTGGCCAGTTTAACACCGCCGCCTTTACCGCGTCCGCCGGCATGAACCTGCGCCTTGATCACGTGCCAGCCGGTTCCGGTTTCGGCCGTGAGTTGTTTGGCGGCAGCCACAGCTTCCTGGGCGTTGTTGGCGACATAGCCGCGTTGAACTTTAACCCCGTACGAGGCGAGGATCTCTTTACCCTGATATTCGTGTATATCCATGATTGATTATGGTTTCTGTTAAAAGGTCAACAAAAATAGCGAATTTGTACCAAAGTAAAAACCGATTTTTTTAACGACATCCATGACATTTGACGCATCAAAAACCAAAACGCTTATATTTGTTCAAAACACCATTATGAAAAAATTACGCCTCTTTACAGCAATCTTCTCAGTGTTTCTGTTGATGGCCTGCAGCAGCGATGATCCGCAAACCACACTCGACGGAAATTGGAAACTCACCCGCGTTCAGGGCGCATCGGGTGCTATTGACGATACCTTTTCCGGAGGCGAAGTGCGGTGGAGTTTTGACAAGGCTACCAAAACCTTTGTCGTAACGGGCGATACTGATGACGGCCGCGACCAATTGCTGCCGGCGGGGAATTATTCGTATGACATCCGCACAACAGTTGATCCATCACTCACCTGTGATGAAAGCATGTTTATTGACGAGGTCGACTTTGGATGTTACGCCCTTCAGGGGCAGCGCCTTAAGATAGGAAGCGAAACCAACGGTGGATTTTTGATTACGCTGGAGCGATAAACTACTGGCAAATCCACTTTTTGCGGTACGAACGCGAGCCGGAAGCTACCTCGATAAAATACAAGCCTTTTGGAAAACCTGAAACGTTTACCATAAACGTATTTTCGGTGCGGTTGGGCATGCGCAAAACTGGCTGACCTGATGCGTTTACAATGGTTATCTGACGCTTTTCCCGCTGGGATCCGGCCACCGAAATCAACAAGTGGTCATTGGCGGGATTGGGAAGGATGGTGACGCCACTGGCATTTCCGCCCATCAGGTCGAGGCCAATGACGGCGCCATTTCCGTGGCTTTTT
Organism: uncultured Flavobacterium sp.; assembly: GCA_964537345.1. Lineage (GTDB taxonomy): Bacteria > Bacteroidota > Bacteroidia > Flavobacteriales > Flavobacteriaceae > Flavobacterium. Next base: position 13,277 of record CAZIBV010000020.1, read on the forward strand.
TCGTCGATATGCAAAGGACCTCTTTGAGCTTTCAGCTGAAAAGCTACAAGGCAAAGCAGTAGGGTGATGTTCTTCATGGGTGAAATGAAAGGGCAGCCGTAAAACTACAAATCTATCTCACATATTGTGATGAACGGTGTTAAAATACCGATGAAATTCGCGCTTTAACAAGTTTAGCACAGTAAATCCTACAAAATATTGAAACTGCAATCGGAATAAAACTGGCTTAACACTTGGCAATGCCATCTTGCGTATTTTTGCGATATGAACAGACGGGACTTTTTTAAACGCGGAACACTTGCGGCCGGAGCGGTGCTCACGCCTATCGGAGCGAGTGCCTCTATTTTTGCTGATTCGGCGGTGGCCAAAAAGGCTAAAAACATCGTTTTCCTGGTGAGCGACGGTATGAGCACCGGAACACTCAACATGGCCGACCTTTACCTCAATCGCATCCACGGACGGTCGAGCAAATGGATGCAACTCTACAAGGACAATCGCGTAACCCGTGCGCTGATGGATACGGCATCGGCCAACTCCATCGTTACGGATTCGTCGGCCGGGAGTTCGTCATGGGGCGGCGGCTTCAGGGTTCCAAACGGATCCCTCAACGTAGGCGCCAACGGAGAGCAATACTTGCCTATCCTGCAAAAATTTAAAAAAGCCGGCAAAATGGTGGGATGTGTAACGACGGTTCCCATCACCCATGCAACGCCCGCCGGATTCTGCGTCAACAGCAAAAGCCGAAACAGCCAGGAAGACATTGCCCGCCAATATCTCGAGCTGGGTTTTGACGTTATGCTGGGTGGTGGCCATCAGTATTTTTCAGCCGACAAACGCAAAGACAAGACTGATTTGTATCAGGCGTTCGCCGACAAAGGCTGGACCGTATGCAAAAGCCGCAGCGAACTGATGGATGCGCCCGTAAGCAAGCCGCTGCTGGGCGTTTTTGGCGAGGATTCCCTTCCCTACACCGTTGATAGGAACGCAAGCCGGGAGTTGCAGGAAACATTCCCGACGCTGGCCGAGATGACTGCAAAAGCCATCAGCCGGATGAAGGACCATAAAAAGGGATTTGTCATGCAGGTCGAGGCCGGGAAAGTTGACTGGGCCGCCCACGCCAACGACATAGCCGCGCTTTTGCACGACCAGATTGCCTTTGACGATGCCGTAAAAGTAGCCATCGACTTTGCCGAAAAAGACAAAAACACCTTGGTCATCATCACCACCGATCACGGAAACGCAAACCCTGGCGTGATTTACGGTAAAAACGCCAACACCAACTTTGATTCGCTGGCCAAATACACCCAAACCAATGAGTGGATCCTGAACCGCATTGCAGCCGATTGGACACCGGCCCAAGTGAAGGAATTGCTTTTGGCCACCAACGGAAAAGCGCTCGACGACGACGAAGCCAAAACCATCTTGGGCTATTATTCGGGACTTACACGCGCCGAGGATGGCTTATACAATTACCGTAAGGTTCCGTTCCGGGCGCTGGCCGAAATGCAAAAAAAATCAAACTCTGTCGGCTGGATCAGCATGGATCACTCGGCGGATTACGTCGAACTGGCGATGTTTGGGCCTGGAAGTGAACTGCTCAAACCGTTTGTCCGCAATACCGACCTTCATTACCTGATGCTGGCCGC